>PUKE01000005.1 GCA_003550425.1 Nitriliruptoria bacterium | reverse complement strand
GGGCGCGGGCAGCGCCGCCTGGCCCTGGACGCCGGTGACGTGCCGGTGGTCACCCGCCACTCCGGCGGCGGCGCGGTGCTGCTGTCGCCCGACGTGCTGTCCTGCGACGTCGTGGTCCCCGCCGACCATCCGCTGGCGCGGGGCGCCCCGAGCGACACCGCCGCGCGCGTCGGTGCCGCCTGGCAGGCCGCGCTGGCCAGCCTCGGCGTCCCGGGGCTGTCGGTGCACCGGGGCGCCCCGACGGCGCGACGCGACTCGCCGCGCGGCCAGCTGGTCGCCGAGGTCTGCTACGCCACCCTCGCTGCCGGCGAGGTCACCGCCGGGGGGCGCAAGCTCGTCGGGCTGGCCCAGCGTCGGCGCCGTCACGGCGTGCTCGTGCAGTGCGGGCTGCTGCACCGCTGGGAGCCGGCACGCCTGCTGGCCGCCCTCGGCGCCGACCCGGACGATCCGGAGATCGCCGCGGCCGCCGTCGGCCTCGCCGACCTCACGCCGACCCCGCCCACCGAGCCCGACGTGGTCGCGCAGGTCTCGGCGCACCTGGCAGCCTGGCCGGCGCTCCCGCCGACCAAGATCGG
The DNA here is from genome assembly GCA_003550425.1 of Nitriliruptoria bacterium. Classification (GTDB taxonomy): domain Bacteria; phylum Actinomycetota; class Nitriliruptoria; order Euzebyales; family Egibacteraceae; genus PUKE01. The sequence continues at coordinate 24,596 of PUKE01000005.1, read as the reverse complement.
ATCCGTGCCCATGGACGCATCGGAGCAGCGATCATGACCGAGGGCCTCATCGTCGCCAGCAACCGCGGCCCCGTGCGCTGGCAGCGCGACGCCGAGGGCGGGCGCGTGGCCAAGCGCGGCTTCGGGGGGCTGGTGACCGCGCTCGGCGACGCGCTCGCCGAGGAGCCGGGCCAGTGGGTGTCGGTCGCGCTGGACGACGACGACCTCGCCGTGGCCCACGAGCACCGCGAGCAGCCGCTCACCGTGGACCTGTCGGGCTCGCCGACGACCGTGCGCCTGCTGGACGTCGGCGAGCGCTTCTCGGACTACTACGACGAGGTCAGCAACCAGCTGCTGTGGTTCACCCTCCACCAGCTGTGGAACGCGCCCTACGAGCCGGCGGGGCTCGACTGGCACGAGCCCTGGGAGCGCGCCTACCTGCCGGTGAACGAGCGCGTGGGCGCCGCGGCGGCCGAGGCGGCCGAGGGCGACGTCGACGTGCTGCTGCAGGACTACCACCTGTGCGCCGCGCCGGCGGTGGTGCGCCAGCAGCGCCCCGAGGTCCCGCTGCTGCACTACCTCCACACCCCCTGGGTGGGCCCCGAGCTGCTCGGGCTCATGCCCGACGGGGTGGCGCGCGGCCTCCTGGAGGGCCTGCTGGCCGCCGACGTGGTCGCGTTCAGCTCGCAGCGCTGGTGCGAGCGGTTCCGTGCCAGCGCCGAGGCCTACCGCCTCGCCTCGCGCGAGGGCGACGCGCTGCGCGTGGGCGACCGGCGCGTGCGCGTCGAGCCCTTCATCCTCGGCGTGGACGCCGAGGGCCTGGCGGCCAGCGCGACCAGCGACGCCGTCGCGCAGGCGGGCGAGCGGCTCGACGGCCTGCGGCAGGGTCGGGCCATGATCGCCCGCGCCGAGCGCACCGACCTGTCCAAGAACGTCCTGCGCGGCCTGCTGGCCTTCGAGCGCCTGCTCACCGAGGAGCCAGCGCTCGCCGACCGGGTGTGGCACTACGCGAACCTCAACCCCTCCCGCCAGGGGGTCGAGGCGTACCGCGCCTACCTGCAGTCGTGCCAGGAGGTCGCCAGCCGCATCCGCGAGCGCTTCGGGGAGCGGGTGCTCACCCTCGACGTGGGCGATGACTACCCGGCGGTCCTCGCGGCGCTGCAGCGCTACGACGTGCTGCTGACCAACTCGGTGGCCGACGGCACCAACCTCGTCGCCAAGGAGGGCCCCACCCTCAACGCCAACGACGGCGTGCTGGTCCTGTCGCGCACCGCCGGCGCCGTCGACGTGCTCGGCGAGGCCGCCCTGACGGTCAACCCCTTCGACGTCGCCGAGACCGCCCAGCAGCTGCGCCGCGCGCTCGCCATGGACGCCGACGAGCGTGCCACCCGCGCCGCGGCGCTGCGCGAGGCCGCGGTGCGCGGGGCGCCCTCGGAGTGGCTGGCCGCCCAGCGGCGCACGCTGCGCGAGGCCGTCGCCCACCGCCACGGCTGACGATGCGCGGGCTCGCGCGCGCCGCCCGGGCGCGCTGCCCCGAGTGCGGCGAGCGCGCGATCTGGGCTCGCTGGGGCGAGCTCGCCGAGCGCTGCCCGGGGTGCGAGCTGGTGTTCCTGCGCGAGCACGGCTACTGGGTGGGCGGGCTGATCGTCAACCTCGGCGTCGCCCAGCTCGCCTTCGCCGTGCTGCTGCTGGGCACCGTGGCCCTCACGTGGCCTGACGTCCCCTGGACCACGCTGCTGGTCGCCGCCGCGGTGCTCGTGGTGGCCCTGCCGATCTGGCTGTACCCGCGGACCAAGACGCTGTGGCTGTGGGTGGACCGCACCGTCCACCCCTACGGCCGCTCCGACGGGGGCTCCAGCGGGCGCTCCAGCGCGGACGGCTAGCCGCGGGCGAGCAGCTCGTCGGCCAGGCGACCGATCAGGCGCGCGGCCTCGGCGGTGCCCGCGAGCAGGCAGTCCCCCGCGTCGCGGACCACCTGCGGCGTCTCGGCGCCGTGGTCGACCACGATCGCCACCCCGCCGAGGTCGCGGGCCGCCGCGAGCGCGGGCAGGTCGCCACGGTCGTCGCCGAGGTAGGCCACCGTCGACAGGCCCGCCTCCTCGGCCAGCAGGCGCACCACGGCGCCCTTGTCCCAGCCCACCGGCGGGCGCAGCTCCTCCACGAGCTTGCCCGGCTCGCGCGCCAGCCCGGTGCGCTCGGCGACGGTGCGCGCCAGCGCGGTGGCCCGGTCGCCGGCGCGCTCCTCGTCGGGCGCGCCGCGCCAATGCACCGCCACCGAGCCGCCCTTGTCCTCCAGGCGCAGGCCCTCCTCGCGCTCCACCGCGGACGCCAGCGCCGCACGGGCCTGCGCCAGCGGCTCCTCCCAGGCGCGGACCTCGGGTCGGGGGCGTGGCGTGCCCGCGTCGTCGACCTCCTCCATGCCGTACAGGCCGAGCAGGCGCACCCCCGGCACCGCGGCGCGCTCGGCCAGGAAGGCGGCCGGGCGCCCGCTGACGATGGCCACGACGCCCAGGTGACCGCTGGCGACCTCCAGGGCCACGCGGGCGGGCTCGGGAAGGGTCACGCTGCTCGGGTCGTCGACGATCGGGGCGAGCGTGCCGTCGAGGTCGCAGACGAGCCCGGCGCTGGCCGGGTCGGCGAGGAGTCGAGCGAGCGCGTCGTCAGGGGTCATGGGCACGGCTCCGAGGTCGTGGTCAGGGCATGGCGCGCGCGGTGCGCGCGGCTCGGGCGGCGGCCGAGGCTCACCGGCGGGCCTCGGCGCGCGCGGCGGCCAGCAGCTCGTCGGCCGCGGCCGGGATGAGGTCGGCGAGCTGCTCCAGGTCGGGCAGGCCCGTGCGGTCCCCCAGCAGCCCCACCCCCATGCGCCCGGCGTGGCTGGTCACCGCGATGGACAGGGCGGCGTCGCCGGCCAGCGGGATGAACGGGTGCGTGCCCTCCAGCCGGACCCCGCGGAGGTAGCGCGCGCCCTGGGGGCCCGGCGCATTGGACAGCGCGAGGTTGTAGCGCTGCTCGGCGGAGGCGAGGCGCGCCGCCATGGCGTGCAGCAGCGGCGGTGCGTAGCCGGCGAGGCGGACCAGGTCGTGCGCGGCGACCGCCTGCCGCGACTCGCGCAGCCCCGCGAGCTCCCCCATGACGCGGTACAGGCGGGCGACGGGATCGAGCTCCATGACCGGCAGCGGGGCCAGCACGCCGACCACGCCCGTGCCGAGGGTGAGCTCCTGGGCCAGGTCGCCGACCTGGCCGTCGTCGCTGGCCACGCGCACCGGGACCATGATCCGCAGGTCCAGGTCGGTCGTGTCGTGTCCGCGGCCCCGCAGCAGCCGTCCGACCGCGTCGCCGACCACCGCGACCAGCGCGTCGTGGATCGTGACGCCCAGCAGCCGGCGCACCTCGCGCATGGCCTCGAGGTCCAGCGCGGTCAGCGCGAAGCGTCGATGCGGCGTCAGGCGCGTGTTCAGCGGGCTCTCGGGGGCCAGGCGCGCCGCGCGCGCGGCCACGCCCACCGCCGAGCCCGCGGCGTCGCGGGCGGCTCCGACGAGCCGCCGTGGCGCCCGGGCCAGGTCCCCCACGGCACGCGCCGCGCGCGTGAGGGTCTCGGCGCGCTCGCGCACCGCCTGCAGCGCGAGGCCGGCCGGAGGATCGGGCGGCTCGGGCGTCCAGGGCGTCCGTGGCTCCTCCTCGACCACGTCCGGGTGGTCGTCCAGCAGCACCTCGAGCAGGTTCGTCCCACTGCCGGCCAGGGCCAGGTGCTCCTTCTGGAACAGCGCGATGCGGCCGTCGGCGCACCCTTCGATGACGTAGAGCTCCCACAGCGGGCGCCGTCGATCCAGCTGCCGGCCGATGAGCCGGGCGCAGTACTCCCCCAGCTGCGCCGCATCACCGGGCGAGGGCAGGGCCGCGTGACGGACGTGGTAGGTGAGGTCGAAGGCGGGGTCGTCGACCCAGGTGGGCCGCGCGCCCAGCGGGAGCTCCTGCAGCCGCTTGCGGGCCAGCGGGACGCGATCCAGTCGCGCCTGGACCGCCTGCAGCACGTCGGAGAAGCGCAGGCCAGGCTCGAACAGCGCGACCGCGCCGGCGTGCATGGGGGTCGTGGGCGTGTCCAGGGTCACGAACGAGGCGTCGAGCAGCGAGAGACGCTCGGGCATCGACGTCGCACTCCTGGTCGCAGTCGGCTGCTTGGCAGCCTAACGGCCGGCGTGACCGGTCGGGTGCGGGGGCACCATGGGGCTCGTGGGGCAGCGCGAGGCCGCCCTGCTCACCGGCCCGCACTTGGGAGGATGTCGACGTGAGCCAGTCCGCACCACAGCACCACGAGACCGATCTGCTGATCATCGGCGCCGGCCCGGCCGGGCTCTACGGGGCGTACTACGCGGGGTTCCGCGGCCAGCGCGTGGCCCTCATGGACTCGCTGCCCGAGGCCGGCGGCCAGGTCGCCGCCCTCTACCCCGAGAAGCAGATCTTCGACGTCGCCGGCTTCCCGGCGATCAAGGGGCAGGACCTCGTGGACAACCTCGTCGCCCAGGCAGGGCAGCACGACCCCGCCTACTTCCTCGGCCACCGCGCCGAGGAGCTCGTGCACCACGAGGACGGCGAGCACATCACGGTCCGCAGCCACAAGGGCGCCGAGGTCCAGTGCCGCGCGGTGATCATCACCGGCGGCATCGGCACGTTCAGCCCTCGGCCCCTGCCCGACGCCGAGGAGTTCGAGGGCCGCGGGCTCATGTACTTCGTCCCTCGCCTCGAGGTGCTGCGCGACCTCGACGTGCTGATCGTGGGCGGGGGCGACAGCGCGTTCGACTGGGCCATGAACCTCGAGGGGATCGCGCGGTCGCTGACGCTCATCCACCGCCGCGAGCGGGTCCGCGCCCACGAGCGCACCGTCGCCCACGTGCTCGACAGCTCGGTGGACGTGCGCACCAAGACCGAGGTGGCGCGCATCCTCGGCAACGACGACGTCGACCCCGACGCCCCGACCGCGATCAAGGGCGTGGAGGTCTTCCACAACGAGACCGATGAGCGCGAGGTCCTCGACGTCCAGGCCGTGGTGGCCGCCCTCGGCTTCAAGGCCGATCTCGGACCGCTGAAGGAGTGGGGCGTGGAGCTGCAGCGGCGCAAGATCCTGGTCGACACTCGGATGACGACCGGGGTGGACCGCGTCTTCGCCGCGGGCGACATCACCACCTATGAGGGCAAGGTGGACCTGATCTCGGTGGGCTTCGGCGAGGCCGCGACGGCGGTGAACAACGCGGTGGCCACCATCGACCCCAGCGCCCGCCTGTTCCCGGGGCACTCCTCCGACCAGGTCTGACCCGCGCGGGCTCCGCGGGCCCGCCGCGGGGCGCTGCGGCCCGCCCTGGCGCTGACCTGCCCGCTCCGTCGCCGGCTGGCCCGCAGCGCGCCCGCCGCGCCCTGGCGCCCACCTGCCCGCCCCGACTGGGTGTATCTCGTCACCCCAGGGGTCGCCTGCGCACCCAGTCGCCGTCGCCCCATCGCTCTGGGTGCACACAGGACCGCTCAGGTGCTCCTGTGCACCCAGTCGGCCTGGCCCCCCGAGACCGGGTGCAGGACGGGACACCTGTGGCCTGATCCGCACCCAGACGCGCCGCCCCGGCCGGGCCGCGGTGCCGTGGTGCACCCAGTCGCTGGCGCCGCGCCCGACTGGGTGCATAGCGTCGCCCTGGTGGTCGCCTGTGCACCCAGAGCCAGCCGCCCGACCGCTCTGGGTGCACAGCGGACCACGCTCGGACCGGCACAGCGTCCGACGCGCAGCGCGCTCAGGGGGTGCCGGTCGGCTCGGCCTCGTCGGCGCGCTGGCCGCCGGACGTCGGCGGGTCATCGGCGTTGCGCTGGGGCTGCCGGAGGGTGTGGAGCTCGCGCGCGCGACCGACGTCGCGGGGCGAGACGATCCCCACGAGCTCACCCGCCGCGTCGAACACCAGCGCGCGCCCCTCACCGCAGGTGCCACGCACGCGCTGGAGGAGCTCGGTCAGCTCCTCGTCGGGATGGCCGGTGGCCACGCGGTCGATCGGGCAGGCCACGTCCCGGGCGCGCTGCGTGGCCCGCTGCTCGCTGGGCACCCGCTTGACGGCGGCCAGCGGGAGCAGCCCGGAGATGCGCCCGTCGAAGCCGCGCAGCGGGAAGGTCGAGCACCGCTGGGTCAGCACGTACTGGTCGACGACCTCCTGGAGCGTCAGCCAGTCCGGGGCGACCACCGGCGCCCGCGTCATCACGTCGCGCACCCGCACGCCTCGCAGGCTCGCGTGGAACTCCTCCGCGCCGGCGGCGGTGACGATGAACCAGCCGAGCAGCATCAGCCACAGCCCGTCCAGGGCCACCATGCCGACCACGAGCAGCAGGCCCAGCGCGATCAGGGCGATCCCGAAGCCCTTGCCGCCCCGTGCCGCCGAGGCGGCCGCCGACGCGGGGTCCCCGCGGCGCGCCCACAGCACGCCGCGCAGGATGCGGCCGCCGTCCAGCGGGGCGGCAGGGATGAGGTTGAAGGCCGTCAGCAGCAGGTTCAGCACGCCCAGCCAGCCAAGGACCGTGGTGCTCATGGCCTCCCCGACCAGCAGCGCCGACGCGCCGGAGGCGATCCCGAACACCGCGGCAGCGATCAGGCTCATCGCCGGGCCGGCCGCGGCGATCGCGATCTCGTCGCGCGGCGTGCGCGCCTCGGAGCGGAACTTCGCCACGCCGCCGAGCAGCCAGAGCACGATGCCCTCGACCTCGACCCCGCGACGGCGGGCCACGATCGCGTGCGCCAGCTCGTGGGCGAGGATCGACCCGAGGAACAGCCCTGCGGTCAGCACGCCGGTGACCAGGTACAGCGCCTCCGGATGCCCAGGATGCAGCTGCGGCAGCCCACCCACGCCGAGTCCGAGGGCGATGAGCGTGGCGATGATCAGCACCGACCAGTTCACGCCCACCGCGATGCCAGCGATGCGGCCGAGTCGGATGCTCTCGCCCATGCGGTCCACCTCCTGCGCCAGGCGCGGCAGCGCGTGCTCCCGCGGAGAGTGTTCCCAGCGACTGGGCTGAGGCGATCGCGCCGCGGGGCGCCTCACCGGTTGGCGCCCCAGCGACCGTGCAGGCACCGCATGCGGACGACTACCATCGGAGGCCATCACAGGGTCGCGGAGGCCAGGTCCCGAGACGCGCGCATGAGCGATGCCTACCGCTTCGACGACCGCACCTGGGAGCAGGTGTGGGAGCGGCTGCTGGGGCCGCACGACCGGCATCGCATCGCCTCGCACGTGTGGCACGGCGATCTCCCCGACGAGCCCTTCGAGGGGCGCGTGGCCATCGAGCTCGCCTATCGCTGGCGTCGACGCGCGATCTACCAGGGCGTCCTGTGGTCGCTGTGGGTCGCCTACTGGTGGATGTGGTTCCGCGCCGAGCTGGTCTACAACACGTGGCCCGGACCGCTGCTGCCGCTGTCGCTGATGCTCCTCGGCGGCGCGATCGTCGGGTTCGCGGTGTACGCCCGACGGCGCGTGGCCGACATCGCGCGCCTGCGGGGACGGCCGCTGGCCGCCGACGCGATGGGCGCGCTCGACGCCGAGGATCCCCGCGGGAGCGACGCCGAGGACCCTCCCAGGAGCGACGCCGAGGCGGCCCCCGGGAGCACCGCCGAGGACGACCCGGAGGACCACGCCGGGGGCGACGACCCTGGGGAGCACGACCCCCCGCAGTGACCGCGGGCTAGGGCTCGGCGCCGGCCGCGAGGACCGGGCGCAGGAGGTCGCCGAGCTGGTCGGTGTCGATCAGGAAGCCGTCGTGGCCGTGGATCGAGGTCAGCACCGCCAGCTCGGCGTCCGGGATCGCCTCGGCCAGCTCCCGCTGCTGGTGGAGCGGGTAGAGCCGATCCGAGTCGATGCCCACCACCAGCGTGGGCGCTGCCACGCCGGCGAGCGCGGCCTCGACGCCCCCTCGGCCGCGGCCGACGTCGTGGTCGTTCATCGCCTGCGTCAGGGCCACGTAGGTGCCCGCATCGAAGCGGCGCGCCAGCTTGTCGGCGTGGTGGTCGAGGTAGCTCTGCACCGCGTACCGGCCGTCGGCGAGCGGGTCCTCGCCCGTCTGCGGCGCGCGACCGAAGCGCTCGGCCAGCTCGGCCTCGCTGCGGTAGGTGACCTGGGCGAGGCGCCGCGCGACGCCGAGCCCGTGGTGTGGCCCCTCCCCCGGCGCGGCGTCGTGGTAGTCGCCGCCGCGCCAGCGCGGATCGCCGGTGATCGCCTCCATCTGGACGGTCTGCAGGGCGATCTGCTCGGCCGAGGACGCCGCGCCACAGCCGATCGGGGCCGCGGCGCGCACGCGCTCGGGCCACCCCACCGCCCACTCGAGCACGCGCATCCCGCCCATGGACCCGCCGACCACCAGCGCCCACCGGTCCACGCCGAGCGCATCGGACAGGGCGACCTCCACCGCGGCCTGGTCGCGCACCGTCGTGCGCGGCCAGCGCGAGCCCCAGGGGCGCCCGTCCTCGGCCAGGGAGGCAGGCCCGGTGGTCCCCTGGCAGCCGCCGAGCACGTTGGCGCACACGACCCAGAAGCGGCGCGTGTCCAGCGCACGACCGGGGCCGATGAGGCCGTCCCACCACCCCGGCGAGGGGTGCCCGGGCTGCTCGGGGCCCGCGGCATGGCTGTCGCCGGTCAGCGCGTGGCACACCAGCACGCCGTTGGACCGCGTCGCGTCCGGCTCGCCCCACGTCTCGTAGGCCACGTCGAGCGGCCCGAGGCTGCCCCTGAGCTCGAGCGGCAGCGGGGCGTCGGTGAACAGGCGCGCGAAGCGCCGGCGGCCCGGCGGGTCGCCGGGCCGCCAGGCGCCGCTGGCTGGTGGCGCGGAGCCGTCCGCGTCGGAGGTCGTGGCGCTCATCCGCGGGCGGCCGCGAACCCGGTCTCGAGGTCGGCGAGGAGGTCCTCGGGGTCCTCGAGGCCGATCGACAGGCGGATGAGCTCGGGCGGGGCGCCGGCGGCGATCTGCTCGTCCTCCGACAGCTGGCTGTGGGTGGTGGTCGCCGGGTGGATGATCAGGCTGCGCACGTCGCCGACGTTGGCGAGGTGGCTGAACAGCCGTGTGGCCTCCACGAACCGGCGGCCCGCCGCAGCGCCACCAGCGATCCCGAACGACAGGATCGCCCCCTGGCCGCGGGGGAGGTAGCGCTGGGCCTGCTCGTGCCAGGGGCTCGAGGGCAGGCCCGGGTAGGTGACCCAGGTGACCTCCTCGCGCGCGGCGAGCCACTCGGCCACGCGCAGCGCCGAGCGGCAATGGCGCTCCATGCGCAGGTCGAGCGTCTCGATGCCCTGCAGCAGCAGGAACGCGTTCATCGGCGACAGGGCGGGCCCGAGGTCGCGCAGCAGCTGCACGCGCGCCTTGGTGATGTAGGCGCCGGGTCCGAGCGCGCCCCAGAAGGAGAGCCCGTCATAGCTCGGGTCCGGCTCGGTCAGGGCGGGGAAGCGCTCGGCGTGGGCGCCGAAGTCGAAGGTGCCCCCGTCCACGATCGCGCCACCGATCGACGTGCCGTGACCGCCGAGGAACTTCGTCACCGAGTGCACGACGACGTCGGCGCCGTGCTCCAGCGGCCGGCACAGCCACGGTGAGGCGAGGGTGTTGTCGACGATCAGCGGCACGCCCTCCGCGTGGGCGACCTCGGCCACGGCCGCGATGTCCAGGACGTCGCCCTTGGGGTTGCCGATCGTCTCCCCATAGAACGCGAGGGTGTCGGGGCGGGCCGCCTTGCGCCACGCGTCGGGATCGTCGGGGTCGTCGACGAAGCTCACGGCGATGCCGAGCTTCGGCAGCGTGTGGTGCAGCAGGTTGTAGGTGCCGCCGTACAGCGACGACGAGCTGACCACGTGCCCCCCACCGTTGGTGAGGTTGAGCAGGGCGAGGGTCTCGGCGGCCTGGCCCGAGGCGACCGCCAGAGCGCCGACCCCGCCCTCGAGGTCGGCCAGGCGCCCCTCCAGGACCTCCTGGGTGGGGTTCATGATCCGCGTGTAGATGTTGCCCGGCTCGGCGAGCGAGAACAGGTCGGCGGCGTGCTCGGTGTCGCGGAACACGTAGCTGGTGGTCTGGTAGATGGGGGTGGCCCGTGCCCCGGTGGCGGGGTCGGGCGCGGCGCCCGCGTGGATCTGACGCGTGGAGAAGCCCCACGACGACGAGCCGGCTGTGCCCATGAGCGTCCTCCTGTCGCGCGGGTCGGCGGCATCCCGCAGGCGGGGGACCCTATGCTGCCAGCGCCGAGGGTCGCACCGGTGCGCAGGGAGAAACCTGTGCGCGCCCGCCCTGGCAGGCCCCACCCTCCGCCCACCGCCCGCCCGACCGAGGAGCCAGCCGATGCGCCTGATCCTGTGGGACGTCGACGGGACGCTGATCCGTGCCGGCCGCGTGGCGCGGGAGGTCGTCGAGCGCGCCGTCGAGGCCGTGACCGGCACGCCGGTCGGCGAGCACGGGGTCAGGATGAGCGGCAAGACCGACCCGCAGATCGTGGGGGAGCTCCTGGCCGCCAGCGGTCACGGCGACCGGGCGGACGCGCTGATCCCCGCGGTCCTGGAGCGCCTGGCCGACGAGCTGGCCCGCGAGCTGCCCCGCGTGGCCACCGAGGGGCGGGTGCTGCCAGGCGTGCCCGAGGTGCTCGCCCGCCTCGACGCGGCCCCGGCGACCTCGCAGTCGATCCTCACCGGCAACATCGCACCGAACGCGCGCGCCAAGCTCCGCGCGCTCGGCCTCGAGGGCTGGTTCGACTGGCGTCACGGCGCCTTCGGCAGCGACCACCACGAGCGCACCGCGCTGGTGCCCACCGCACGGGCGCGCGCGACACAGGCGCTGGGGACCGAGCCACAGGAGGTGTGGGTGGTGGGCGACACCCCCAACGACCTGGCCTGCGCTCGCGCCGGCGGCGCCAGGTGCCTGCTGGTGGCCACCGGACGGTTCGGGGTCGAGCAGCTCTCGGGCCTCGGGGCCGATGCGGTGCGCGCCGACCTGTCGGACGCCGAGGGGGTCGCTCGCACGCTGACGGGCTGATCGGCGCCCGCGCCGCGCGCGTGCGGGCTACGGTGCAGGCCATGTCCGAGCGCGAGATCACCGTGCTGGGCACCGCCTCGCAGGTGCCCACCCGCGAGCGCAACCACCACGGCCTCGTGCTGCGCTGGGACGACGCGATGATCCTGTTCGACCCTGGCGAGGGCACCCAGCGCCAGATGCGTCACGCCGACATCACCCCGAGCCGGCTCACCCACGTCCTGATCACCCACTTCCACGGGGACCACTGCCTCGGCCTGCCCGGCGTGCTGCAGCGCATGGCGCTGGACGGCACCGAGACGCCGCTCGAGGTGTGCTATCCCGAGGAGGGCCAAGAGCACCTGGACGCGCTGCTCCATCTCTCGCCGGTCGAGGAGCGCGTCATCATCCGCCCGCGCCCATGCGCCCCCGGGAGGGTGCTCGACCCACCGCCCTTCGCCCTGGAGGCCCGTCGCCTGGACCACGGGCCGCCGACGCTCGGCTGGCGACTGTGGGAGCCCGACGGCCGCACGCTGTTGCCCGAGCGCCTCGAGGCCGAGGGGGTGCACGGTCCAGCGGTCGGTGACCTGCAACGCGAGGGACAGGTGCGCGTGGGCGGGCGCACCGTGCGTCTGGAGGACGTCAGCGTCCACCGCGCCGGTCAGTCCCTCGCGTTCGTCATGGACACCCGCTGGTGCGATGCCGCACTGGAGCTGGCCCAAGGCGTGGACGTGCTGATCTGCGAGGCGACCTTCTTGGAGCGCCACGCCGACCTGGCGCAGCGGTACGCCCATCTCACCGCGGCCCAGGCGGCGGACCTGGCACGCGAGGCCGGGGCGGCGTCGCTGGTGCTCACGCACTTCTCCCAGCGCTACCCCGACCTGCGCGCCATCGCCGCGGAGGCTCGCGCACGGTTCGCGCCGGTCACCGTGGCACGCGACCTCGACCGCATCCCCCTGCCGCCGCGGCGGTAGCGCCGGCGCTGTCCACAGCCCGGACGCGAGCCTGCTTGCCCGGGCATCGCCGCCATCGGATGCTGCGCGATGACAGGGCATCGCGCCGCGACGTGGGCGAGAGCGAGGGAGTGGGCACATGAGGATCGCACTGGTGGCATGCGGCGGACGGGACACCGGCGGGCAGCCACGCCCTCCGGCACCGGCTCGCGAGGTCTATGACGGTCCGCTGTTCCGCGCGCGACGCCGGCACGTCGCCGCGTCGTGCGACCGCTGGTTCGTGCTCAGCCCGCGCTATGGGCTGGTGGGCCCCGAGGACCTCGTGGAGCCGGAGACCGAGCGGCTCGTGGACCTCCCCCGCGCCTGGCGCGAGGCCTGGACCGCGGCGGTGCTGGCCGAGCTCGACGAGGTGTGTGGCTCCCTGGCGGGCTCGGTGGTGGAGCTCCACGCCGGCCGCGCGTTCTGCGAGGCCGGGCTGGAGCACGGGCTCGTGGCACGCGGGGCGAGCGTCGCGCGCCCGGTGCAGGGGCTCGGGCAGGGCAAGCAGCTGGCTTGGTACCGCCAACACCGCTCCGACGCCGTGCTGTCCTGATCCGAGGGCGCCGCGGGGCACGGCAGGGCTGGCGCCGGGCTGCGGCGCGCGAGGTTGCAGACGCGCGCTGGCTGCGGCAGGATTTGCTGCGCCGCTGCGGCGGCACGCGGACGTAGCTCAGTCGGTAGAGCACCACCTTGCCAAGGTGGGGGTCGCGGGTTCGAGTCCCGTCGTCCGCTCCAGCCTCTCGCTCCCCCGCGGTCCCACCGCGAGACCCGCCCCAGCCCTGGCAAGGGACCTTGGGCGGGGACACCACCCCGGCGAGCCCCGCCGGCCCGCCGCGGCTCAGCGGCCCGTGGAGCCGAAGCCCTCCGACCCTCGCGGGGACTCGCCCAGCTGCTCGACCTCCACCACCGGGGCCGCCGACACCGGCTGCACGACGAGCTGGGCGATCCGCTGGCCGCGCTCCAGCGTCACCGGCTCGGAGGGGTCCAGGTTGATCAGCACCACCTTGAGCTCGCCGCGATAGCCCTCGTCGACGGTGCCGGGGGCGTTGACCATGCCGATCCCGTGGTCGACCGCGAGCCCGGAGCGGGGGTGGAGCAGGCCCACGGTCCCGCTGGGCAGCGCGACCGCCACGCCCGTGGGCACCACGGCCCGCTCCCCCGGGGCGAGCGTGACCTCGTGACGGGCGTGGAGGTCCAGGCCCGCGTCACCGGGGCGGGCGCGCTGCGGTAGCGGCAGCTCGGGGTCGAGGCGCTGCACCGACAGCTGCGCACCAGCCGCCTCGGGCTGGTCCAGGCGCTTGGAGAGGTGCAGCTCGTCGAGCAGCTGGCCATCGCGCAGGCGCAGCCGCTCGGGCAGCACCGCGTCGAGGCGGTAGCCGTGCCCCAGGTAGAACCGCTCATAGCCCGTGCCATCCCGGACCGTCACCGTGGTCATGAGCAGCCCTCGGTCGCAGGCGGTGCGCTCGAGCTCGGCCAGCACCGCCGAGCCCACGCCGCGCCCGTGCAGCCGCGGATGGCGCTGCAGCCGCTTGATCGCTCCCCAGTGGCTCAGCACCCCATGACCGTTGAGCTCCAGGAAGCCGAAGCCGGCGACGCGCTCGTCGTCGTAGGCCACGACCACGTCCTCGCGTCCGCTGGCGACCCCATCCAGGTGGGACTCGGCGAGGGCACGCGCGTCCTCGGGCTGGGCCGGGGGACTCAGGCCCACGGCGCCGCCGGCCTCGGTCACATCGACCCACACCCGGACGAGCGAGCCCAGCAGCTCCTCGGTCGGGGCGGGGTTGCGCTGGATGTGGAGCTGGTCGGCCACCCTCGTGATCCTCCCGCCGTGCCACGCGTCTGCCTGTGCCTTCTCGCGCCAGCCTACGGGCGCCCTGCCGCTCGGGACCAACCGGGGGACCCCTGCGACCCCGCGGTCGGGGTCCCGGGACCTTGGGACCTTCGACCCACCCGCGCGGGACGATTGGGCATCGCCGGGTGCGCGTGGAAGACTGTGTGCCAGCGCCAGCCACCCGTGCGCGGAGCGGCTAGCCTCTCAACCGTGAGGAGTCCGACGGCCCCTCGGTCATGAGGGTCCCGACTCGGAGGGACGTTCGGCCCGCTCGGCGCGGACGGGGTCCGAGGCGGCGGTGACGGCCAGCGAGGAGCCGGACAGGAGGAGCGATGACGGCCAGGCGGCGGCGCACCGTGGCGGTGCGGTCCCTGCTGCTGATCGGTCTGGTGGCGCTGCTCGCAGCGTGTGGTGGCAACACCATCGAGGAGCGGCCCCTGGACGCCCTGAGCCCCGACGGGCCGATCGCGCAGGCCCAGGACGACCTGTGGCGCCTGGTGTTCCCGATCGCCGTCGTGGTGTTCGTCCTGGTCCAGGGCCTGATCATCTTCGCCGTCATCCGCTTCCGCGATCGTGGCCGCGGCCAGATGCCCAAGCAGATCGAGGGCAACACGCGCCTGGAGATCGTGTGGACGGTGATCCCCGCGCTGATCCTGGTGGTCATCGCCGTCCCCACCGTGGCCACCATCTTCGAGCTCGACGAGGAGCCGCCCGAGGACGAGCGGATCGACGTCACCGTCGTCGGCAAGCAGTACTGGTGGCAGTTCGAGTACCCCGACGAGGGCTTCTTCACCGCCAACGAGATCACCGTGCCCGTGGACACCCCCGTCTACCTCCACCTGGATGGCAGTCCCGAGTACGAGATGCCCGACGGGTCGGTGCAGCCCGACCCCGAGCAGGACCAGCTCGTGCTGCACTCCTTCTGGGTGCCGCGCCTGGCCGGCAAGAAGCAGTACATGCCCGGCGCGGATCGCTTCCTCACCATCCAGGCCGACGAGCCGGGGCGCTACCTGGGCAACTGCGCCGAGTTCTGCGGGCTGAGCCACGCCAACATGCGCATCCGCGTCAACGCCGTGGAGGAGGAGGAGTACGAGGCGTGGGTCGCCGAGCAGACCCAGGAGGCCGAGTCCTTCGAGGGCGAGGACAGCGCTGAGGCTCGCGGTGAGGAGCTGTTCGGCGTCAACTGCGTCTCCTGCCACAACGTCGACGGGCATCCCGACAACCAGGGCATCCGCATCGGCCCGGACCTGACCCACTTCAACAGCCGACCCGAGTACGCCGGGGCGATCTTCGACGTCGAGGACGACGAGCAGCTCGCGGACTGGATCCGCGACTCCCCCGCCGAGAAGCCCGGCTCGCAGATGCAGCCCTTCCCCGATCTGTCCGACGACGAGATCGACGACCTGATCAGCTACCTGCGCACGCTCGACTGACGCGACGAGCGCGTCCAAGGCGAGCGCCACACGATCGACGCACCCGACCGCCGAGACCGCCGACACCAGGGGAAGCAGCCATGAGCGCCGTCGAGGACCGGCAGGGCGGCAGCAACCTCTTCCGACGCCCCTCCTCCACCGCGGGCGTCCGGGGCTGGTTGACCACCACCGACCACAAGCGCATCGGGATCATGTACTTCGTCGCGGCCATGATCTTCTTCATGGTCGCCGGCATCGAGGCGCTGCTGCTGCGCCTGCAGCTGGCCACGCCCGAGGCGCAGGTGCTCGACTCGGACATCTATAGCCAGATGTTCACGATGCACGGCGTGACGATGATCTTCTTCGCGCTCATGCCGTTGAGCGCAGCGTTCTTCAACTACCTGCTGCCGCTGATGATCGGCGCGCGCGACGTCGCCTTCCCCCGCCTGAACGCCCTGAGCCTGTGGGTGTTCATCGCCGGCGGGATCTTCCTGTACTCGGCCATCTTCTTCGGCGGCTACCCTGACACGAGCTGGGTGAACTACGCGCCGATCCAGGAGGTCGGCGCCGACCCCGCCGGCTACACGCTCGAGTCCGGGGCCCAGAGCAACCGGATGCTCTTCTACTCGCTGGGCATCCAGATCGCCGGCGTGGCGTCCCTGGCCAGCGCGGTGAACTTCATCACCACGATCCTCAACATGCGCGCCCCCGGGATGACGTTCATGCGCATGCCGGTGTTCGTGTGGATGACGCTGGTCGTGTCGTTCCTGATGCTGTTCGCCATGCCGATCATCGGCGTGGCGCTGTGGCAGCTGATGTTCGACGCCGGCTACGAGGGCAACTTCTTCCGCCCCGGCGCCGGCGGCGAGCCGATCCTGTGGCAGCACCTCTTCTGGCTGTTCGGCCACCCCGAGGTCTACATCCTCATCCTGCCCGCGTTCGGCATCATCTCCGAGATCCTGCCCACGTTCAGCCGCAAGCCGCTGTTCGGCTACGCCGCGATCGTGTTCAGCGGGGTGGCGATCGGCTTCCTCGGCTTCGGCGTGTGGGCCCACCACATGTTCACCTCGGGCCTGGGCCCGGTGGCCAACGCCGCGTTCGGGCTCACCACGATGTTCATCGCGGTGCCCACGGGCATCAAGATCTTCAACTGGCTGGGCACGATGTGGTTCGGCACGCTGCGCTACCGCGTGCCGATGATGTTCGCCATCGGCCTGGTGGCGATGTTCACCATCGGCGGCCTGTCCGGCGTGACCCACGCGATCGTGCCGCACAACGCCCAGCAGCACGAGACGTACTACGTGGTGGCCCACTTCCACTACGTGCTCTTCGGCGGCTCGGTGTTCGGGCTGTTCGCCGGGACCTACTACTGGTTCCCGAAGGTCTTCGGGCGCATGTACAACGAGCGCCTGGGCCAGGCCCACTTCTGGCTGCAGCTGATCGGCTTCAACCTCGCGTTCGGCCCCCAGCACATCCTCGGGCTGGAGGGGATGCCGCGGCGCTACTACACCTACCCTCCGGGGATGGGCTGGGACCTCTGGAACCTCGTGTCCACCATCGGCGGGTTCATCATCGCCCTCGCGGTGCTGCTGTTCGTCATCAACCTCATCTGGTCGGCGCGCAAGGGCCCCGCGGCGCCCGAGGACCCCTGGGACGCCCGCACCGTGGAGTGGATGACCAGCTCCCCGCCGCCCCAGCACAACTGGGACGTGGTCCCCACCATCAGCCACCGCGACGAGCTGTGGCACCGCAAGTACACCGACGAGGAGGTGCCGCGCCCGGTCCCTGCCGGCGCCTCGCCTGACCACGAGGCCTCCGCGGGCGCCGAGGAGGACATCCACCTCCCCGACCCGTCCTGGTGGCCGCTGGTGCTCGCCGCCGGGATGCCGATCGCCAGCTGGGGCGTGGTCGTCGACAGCTGGTGGCTCATCGGGGCCGGCATCGTCGTCATGCTCTTCGCGGGCGTGGCCTGGGGCAACGAGCCCGCGACCGAGCCCGAGCACGACGAGCAGCCCGGCACGCTGCAGCCCTAGCCCCCGTCCCGACCCAGCCCGACCCAGCCCCGCACGCCAGCACGCCGAGCACCGGAGCCAGCGACGATGGCGACCGAGACCGCGCACGCGCCGCAGACCAACTTCAACGTCAGCAACGAGAAGATGGGGATGTGGGCCTTCCTGGGCTCCGAGCTCCTGTTCTTCGGCGCGTTCATCACCGTCTACCTGATCTACGTGCCGCGGACCGCGGACGGGCCCGGGCCCGAGGTGTTCGACATCCCCTTCACCTCGGTGTCCACGTTCATCCTGCTGATGAGCTCGCTGGCCATGGTCCTGGCGCTGGCCGGCATCCAGGACCGCGACCTGCGACGCTTCCGCACCTGGACGCTGGCGACGGCGCTCATGGGGCTGGTGTTCCTGGGCGGGCAGCTCTACGAGTTCACCGTGTTCGTCCAGCAGGACGGCCTCGGCCTGACCACCAGCGCGTTCTCGACGGCCTTCTACGTGCTGACCTCCTTCCACAAGGTGCACGTGGCGATCGGCGTGCTGATGCTCGGCACGCTGTGGTTCATGTCGTTCACCGGGCGCATCCGCGCCGATGGCCACGGGACCAACGCCGTGGAGAACGTCGGCCTGTACTGGCACTTCGTGGACATCATCTGGATCGTCATCTTCACCATCGTCTACCTGATCCCGGTGGACCTGGCCACCTAGCGCCGCGGCCTGGCCGCCCGCATGGCGCCGACGACCCGGGCGACGCGCAGGGACCGAGGAGGAGCCACAGGCATGACCGACACGAGGGACGCCGAGCCCGAGGCCGAGCCGTCGCAGGAGGAGTCCCACCACCACCCCTCCACCAGCGACTACTGGCAGATCGCGGCGATCCTGGCGGTGCTGACCGCCATCGAGATCGGCCTGTACTACGCCGGCCAGGCCGGTCTGGCCGAGTCGGTGACGATCCCCTCGCTCATCGCGCTCACGATCCTCAAGTTCGTCCTCGTGCTGCTGTGGTTCATGCACCTGCGCTTCGACAACCCGGTGCTGAACCGCCTGTTCATCATCGGGCTGGTCTTCGCCGGCGTGCTGTACGGCGTCGTCTCCCTCATCACGCTGACCTGACCCGCCATGCCCGTGCTGCCCGAGGTGCTCCTGCCCGCCCCCACCGCCGTGGTGGTCCTGGGCGCGCTGTACCTCGCGCGCAACGTGACGCTGCGACGGCTGGCGCCTCGTCATGCGCCCGGCGGGCGCGCGACCACGCGCGCCCAGCGCTGGTCGACCGCGATCGCCTTCGGGCTGCTGCTGCTCGCGCTCGGCCTCATCGGCGAGCCCCGCCTGCTGAGCCTGCTGGCGCTGCAGCACTTCGCGCTGGTGCTGCTCGTGCCGCCGCTGCTGGTCGCTGGCACGCCCGCGTGGCTGTGGCGCCTGGCGATCGGCAGGGGGCGTCGCCTCCAGGCCGCGCGCGCCCTCACGCGCCCGCCCGTGGCGCTGCTGGCCGGCGTGACCGCGCTGGTGGCGATCCAGCTGCTGGTGCTGCTCGTGCTCGAGGTCGGCGGCCCGCTGCCCCACCTGGCGCGCCTCGGACTGCTGGTGTCCGGTGCCCTGCTGTGGTGGCCGATCGCGAGCCCGCTGCCCGAGGTGCCGCACGCGTCCTACCCGGCGCGGCTGGGCTACCTCGCCGTGCTGGCGCTGCTGATCGTCCTGCCGGGCGCGGCCCTGACGTTCTCCTCGGTGCCCGCACCGGCGCCGTACGCCGACGCCAGCGGCCTGGTCTCCTGGCTCGACCCCACCATCGACGCGAGCCTCGCCGGCGCGGTCGCCCAGCTCGGCGGCGGCGTGGTGCTGTGGAGCTGCGGGGCCGCGCTGTTCCACCGCTGGTGGACCGAGCAGCACACCGGCGCGCCCGACCCGCTGTACTGGCCCGACCTCGAGCCCGAGGTCACCGCGGCCCGCACCGCCGCCGACGACGACCCCTAGACGACGCGCTCGCGACGCACGCACCCCCTTGACGAGGAGCCCATCGGCATGCAGCAGTCACCCTTCCGGCGCACGATCGGCCAGCCGCTGCTGATGCTGCTGGCCGTGCTCGGCGTCATGGCGGTGTTCCTGTTCGGCCTGTGGATGGTGTTCCTGGCCATCCCGAGCCCCGCCGCCCTGATCGTGGCCATCGCCGTGGCCGGCTACATCCTCTTCCTGTCCGCCAAGTTCGGGCAGGATCGGCGGCTGTCGGGCCGGGCCCTCGGCACCGCGCTGGCCGGCAGCCTCGTCGCGGTGGCCGTGGCCGGCGCCGTCGCGTTCGTCGTCGGCCCGCGCGACCTCGAGGAGGAGCCCGCCGCCGACGAGCCGCCCGAGGCCGAGGAGGACCCCGACGCCGAGGAGGAAGACGAGGCCTTCCCCGACGACGCCCTGGTCTTCGTGGCCGACGACAACTTCTGGGAGTCGGCGCCCGAGACGGCCGAGGCCGGTGAGAGCGTCATCGCCATCGACAACATCGGCAACGTCGAGCACAACGTGGTGATCGACGAGCTCGACGTCCGCGTGGAGGCCGACGGCGGCGAGACGGACTTCGAGGAGTACGACATCCCGGCGGGCGAGTACTACTTCTACTGCGACATCCCCGGCCACGAGGCGACCATGAACGGCGAGATCGTCTTCGAGTAGGGTGCGGCGCGCCCGCCGACCCGCTGGGATCCGACATGACCTCCTCTGACTGGCTCGCGCGCCGCACCTGGCGCGCCGCCGACCTCGACGCCGACGCCCTCGCCGAGCGACGCGCCACCCAGGGCACCACGGTCAGCGTGGTCATCCCGGCCCGCAACGAGGCCGAGACCGTGGGTGGGGTGGTCCGCGCCTGCCGCGAGCTCGTGCCGTCCCTTGTCGATGAGGTCGTGGTGCTCGACGGCGCCTCGGAGGACGACACCGCCGCGGCGGCCACCGCCGCCGGCGCGAGGGTGGTCCCCGACGGCGAGGTGCTCGCCGAGCACGGACGGCCCCGCGGCAAGGGCGATGCGCTGTGGCGCAGCCTGGCGGTCACCCACGGCGACGTGGTGTGCTTCGTGGACGCCGACATCCACAACCCGGGCCCCCGCTTCGTGCTGGGGCTGCTGGGGCCGCTGCTGACCGACCCTGACGTGGCCCTCGTCAAGGCCTTCTACGAGCGTCCGCTCCAGGTCGGCGAGGAGCGCCAGGCCTCGGGTGGGGGCCGCGTCACCGAGCTGTGCGCCCGCCCGCTGCTCAACCTCCTCTGGCCGGAGCTGGCGGGGCTCGTGCAGCCCCTCGCCGGCGAGTACGCCGGGCGCCGCTCGCTGCTGGAGGCCATCCCGTTCGTGACCGGCTACGGCGTGGAGCTGGGGATGCTGGTCGACACGCTGTCCCATGCCGGCGTGGACGCCATCGCCCAGGTCGACGTCGAGGAGCGGATCCACCACAACCAGCCCCTGGACGCCCTGGGTCGGATGGCTGGCGGCATCCTCCAGACCGCGGCGCTGCGGCTGGCCCGGGAGGGCCGGCTGCAGGACGCGCAGGAGCTGCCAACCCAGCTGCTGCAGTTCACGCGCGACGCGCAGGGGACCCACCCGGTCGCCCACGACGTGGGCGTGATCGAGCGACCCCCCCTCGCGCCCCTCCGCGCCCACGGCTGAGGCGGGGGGCCCGCACCGCGTCAGCTGGGCACGTGGAACCAGCCCACGCCCAGCGGGGGCACCACGATCGACAGCCCACCGCGGGCGTCGGTGGTCACCTCGAGCTTGCTGACCAGCGCCGACAGCCGGGTGCGCGCGGGCAGGCCGGCGCGCTCGTCCAGCGTCAGCGTCCGAGGCTCGTCGGTCAGGTTGTGGACGCACAGGACCCGGTCGTCGGCGTCGCGCGCCTCGCGGTCCACCACCACCAGGCCCGGGTCCACCGAGGGCAGGCGCTGATGCGATCCCGGGTGGAAGGCGCGATGCGCGCGCCGCGCCTCCAGTCGCGGACGCCAGCGATCCACCACCGCCCGTCGCAGGCTCAGCGGATCGGCGAGCTCGGCCTCCAGGGCGTCGCGCTCCAGGCGCTCGCGGTTGATGGTGCGCAGCTTGCCGGTCTTGGCCATGCCCTCGCGCCAGTTGCGCGAGCCGACCAGGCTGTGGAAGTAGACCGCCGGCATGCCGGCCAGCGACAGCAGCAGCGCGTGGGCGCTCATGAAGCGCGCCACCTGCGCCTCCATCGTCTCGCCCGCCAGCGGGTTGTTCAGCGCGTCGAAGTAGGTGGTGTTGAGCTCGTAGGGGCTGGACGAGCCGTCGGCGTGCGCCCGGAGGCTGACGCCGCCGCCGTGCGCCTGCACGCGGTTGACCAGCTCGTAGAGGTCCTGGCGCGGCAGGATCCCCTCGACCGGGCGCATCCCGATCCCGTCGTGGCAGGCCAGGAAGTTGAGGAAGGTCGCCACGTCGCTGGGGGCGCGCTGGCCGTCCAGCCACAGCCGCAGCGCCCGCGCGTCGCCCTTGTGGAACGCGTGGAGCACCAGCGGCGCCAGCGGGAACTGGTAGACCATGTGCGCCTCGTCGGTCCCATCGCCGAAGTAGCGCACGTTCTCGTCCTGGGGGACGTTGGTCTCGGTGACGATGAGCGTGCCCGGCGCGACCGCGTCGACGATCGTGCGCCACAGGCGCACCACCTCGTGGGTCTGCGGCAGGGGGATGCAGCTGGTGCCGATCTCCTTCCACAGGAACGCGATGGCGTCCAGCCGCAGGCGCGTGGCGCCGGTCGACAGGTAGTGCAGCAGCACGTCGGTGACCGACAGCAGGACCTCGGGGTTGGCGAAGTTCAGGTCCACCTGGTCGGCGCTGAAGGTCGTCCACACGTGCGCGGTGCCGTGCGCGGTCTCCACCGGGGTCAGCAGCGGCGAGGTGCGCGGGCGCGTGACCCGCGACAGGTCGGTGCTCGGATCCACGTCGATGAAGAAGTCCGCGTGGCTCGGGTCGCCGGCGACCCAGGCCCGGAACCACGGGTGCGAGGCCGACACGTGGTTGACCACCGCGTCGAGCATCAGGTCGTAGGCGGGCCGGTAGGCGCTGATGTCGTCCCAGTCCCCCAGCCGCGGGTCCACGCGGTCGAAGTCGGCGACGGCGAAGCCGTCGTCGGAGGTGTAGGGGTGGATCGGCAGGAGGTGGACGCCCGAGACGAGGTCGCCGAAGTGGTCGTCGAGGAAGCCGCGCAGCGTGCGCAGGGGCGGCTCGCCCTCGGCACGGACCATGTCGCCGTAGGCGATGACCATGACGTCGGTCTCGTCGAAGGGCTCGGCAGGCGCCTGCGGCGGGTGCAGCTCCAGGAAGCGGTCGAGGCGCTCGCACAGGCGCTGCCAGGTCCGCCCCGCCGAGGCGGGCGGATAGAGCGCATCGAGGTGCTCGCGCAGGCGAGCCCGCGTGGCCTGGCCGAGGGTGGCGACGCCATGGGGTGCACGTGGTGAGGTCACGGCCACTACCATAGGCCCCGCGCACCGGTCGGACCCACTGCCGGCGACGACGATCGTGCGCGCGGCCCGGCGGGCCGCTCCAGCCCGAGCCGTGCACAGGACGAGGAACGAGGCGCCATGGCCGCCGTGCTGCTGCTGATCGTGCTGCTCATCATCGTGGTGCTGCTCGTGCGCAGCTTCCAGCAGGCCCGCGCGCGGGCGGGCGAGGACAGCACGTCGGCCGAGCCCGCCACGCCCAGCCCGGCCCGCCCGCCGCGGCAGCGACGCCAGCCGAGGGCGCGCCGCGAGCCCAAGCCGCAGATCGACGAGCAGGCCCTGGCCGAGCACGTCCGCAAGCTCCGCGAGGCGGTGGACGCCGACCTGATCAGCGTCGAGGAGGCCGTCGCCAGCGTGCTGCGCTACACCGACGGGGCCATCAGCGAGGAGGCCGCCCGCAAGATGCTGCGCAGCGACGAGGCCGCCTGAGGCGCCTCCAACCTCTCGCCTTTGGGACGACTCGCGTCCCATTCGATAGGCTGCCCGCGCGCGCCGCGGCCGCCCGAGCCGACGCCCGCCGCGGCGATCGACCGGCGAGAGGGACCTAGGCGATGACAGACCACGCACGCATCGAGCTCGACGGCCAGACCTTCGACGCACCGATCCTCGAGGGAACCGAGGGCGAGCGCGCCATCGACGTCACCCAGCTGCGAGCCTCCACCGGCACGATCACCTACGACGTCGGGTACGGCAACACCGGGTCGGCGAAGAGCGACATCACCTTCATCGACGGCGAGAACGGTGTGCTGTCCCACCGTGGCTACCCGATCGAGCAGCTGGTCGACCAGGCCACCTTCCTCGAGGTCTCCTACCTGCTGATCCATGGCGACCTGCCCTCCCGCGAGGAGCTCACGCGCTTCGAGGAGAGCGTGACGCGCCACACGCTGCTGCGCGAGGACATGAAGCGCTTCTTCGATGCCTTCCCCCACGACGCGCACCCGATGGCGATCCTCGCCTCGGCGACCAACGCGCTGTCGACGTTCTACCAGGGCGACGACGACCCCGACGACCCCGCGGCCGTCGAGAAGTCCACCCACCGCCTGCTGGCCAAGCTGCCCACGGTGGCAGCCTTCAGCTACAAGACCTCCATCGGCCAACCCTACATCTATCCGCGCAACGACCTGTCCTACCCCGAGAACTTCCTGCACATGATGTTCGCGGTGCCGCCCGAGGAGTACGAGGTGGACCCGGACATCGCGCGCGCCTTCGAGCGCCTGCTGATCCTGCACGCCGACCACGAGCAGAACTGCTCGGCCTCCACGGTGCGGATGGTCGGCTCCAGCGGGGTGAACCTCTTCGCGTCCATCGCTGCGGGCATCGACGCCCTCTGGGGCCCGCTGCACGGCGGCGCGAACCAGCAGGTCATCCAGATGCTCGAGGAGATCCGCCAGTCCGACTCCAACGTGCGGACGTTCATCGAGCGCGCCAAGGACAAGAACGACCCGTTCCGCCTCATGGGCTTCGGGCACCGCGTCTACAAGAACTACGACCCCCGGGCGCTGCTCATCAAGGAGAGCGCCCACACGGTGATCCGCAAGCTCCTCGGGTCCGACCCGCTGCTGGAGATC
Source organism: Nitriliruptoria bacterium (assembly GCA_003550425.1). GTDB lineage: Bacteria > Actinomycetota > Nitriliruptoria > Euzebyales > Egibacteraceae > PUKE01. The sequence continues at coordinate 349 of PUKE01000005.1, read as the reverse complement.
GCCACCGAGCTGGAGGAGGCCGCGCTCAACGAGGACTACTTCGTGGAGCGCAACCTCTACCCGAACGTCGACTTCTACTCGGGGCTCATCTACCGCAGCATGGGCCTGCCCATCAACATGTACCCGGTCCTGTTCGCGCTCGGCCGCCTGCCCGGCTGGATCGCGCAGTGGCGGGAGATGAAGGCGGATCCGGCCACACGCATCAACCGGCCGCGCCAGATCTACACCGGCCCCACGCGTCGCGAGTACATCAGCATCGACAAGCGCTGACGCGTCGCCGGGTCGGGGCCCTCCCCGACCCGGCGACGCCCGGGCCGTGGCCGGCCGGCGCCGATGGCGCCGGCCGGCC
>PUKE01000221.1 GCA_003550425.1 Nitriliruptoria bacterium | reverse complement strand
GCGTCGGCGTCGGCGTCGAGCCGCTCCAGCGACGCCTCGACCTCGGCGACCCACGCCTCGCAGGCGGCCAGCGCCTCGCTCCACGCGCGGCTCATGAGGCGGCCGCCTCGGAGCCGGTGGTCGCCTCCACCCACGCCGCGCGGATCTCCTTGAGGCTGCGCTCCACGGGGGCGAGCCGGTCGGCGTCCTTCTCGATGTTGGCGGCGATCAGCTCGTCGATCATCCATACGTACAGCGAGCCGAGGTTGCCGGCGATCTGCCCGCCGCGCTCGTAGTCCAGCGTCACGCGCAGCTCGGTGATGATCCTCTGGGCGCGCTGCAGCTCCCGGTTGACCTCCAGCGGCTGGTCCCACTTCATGCGGGCGCGCGTGATGGCCGCCAGCGCCCCGTCGTAGAGCATCGTGACGAGCTGCGCGGGGCTGGCGGTCTCCACCTGCTGGGCGAGGTAGTGCTGCTGGCTATACATGGGCGCTCCGGGGTCTGGCGGCGCGGATCGGGGGTCGGGTCAGCCCATCTGGGCCTGCATGCGCTGCTGCATCTCCATGAGCTCGGCCATCTGGGTCTCCATGCCGGTGAACTGGCGACGCAGCGTCTCCTCGCGGCTCTCCAGGCGCCGCTCGTGGGCCGCGATGCGCGTGTCGATCGCGTCGATGTCGCGCTCGATGCCTTGGCGCGCCCGGTCGATGAGCCCCGACGGCGCGCCGCCGACCCCGTGGTCGGGGTTCTCGAAGCCATCGAGCCGCTCGATGATCCCGTCGGCGAGGCCCTGTCTGGTGGGGTCGATGCCGTTCTCCTCACCGTTCTCCTCGCCGCTCTCCTCGCCGTTGGCCTCGGGACCGCCGGCGAAGAAGCCGGCGGCGCGGTCGAAGTCGGTCTCGAAGGCCTGGCGCAGCGCGTCCTCGTCGATGGAGACCTCGCGCAGCCCGCGCACCTCGATGCCCATCTCGTCGGCGGTGATGGTCTCCCCGTCGACCTCGCGGGGCTCGGTGAGGGCGCGCCGCAGCCCATCGGCGATCTGGCGGATCGACGGGTCGCCCTGCAGCGGGCCGGCGAGGACCTCCTCCTCGTCGTCGTCCTCGCCGTCCTCCTCGGCCACCTGCTCGACGCGGCTCAGGTCGTCGAAGGTGCCCAGCGTCTCGATGATGCGCTCGGCGAACTCCATCGCCGCCTCGACGGCGGCGTCGGTGTCGCGGCCCGAGGACACCTCGACGCGGCCCTCGCCGTGCAGCTCGATGGTGGTGTCCTCCAGCAGGTCGTCGATCTCGTTGCTGGAGCGGGTGACCTCGACCCCGTCGCCGAAGGCCAAGATCGCGTCCTGCGCCTCGCGCAGCACCTGCGCGTCGCCGTTGTCGATCGGCTCCTCGCCGTTGTCGCCGAGGACGACGTCGGTGTCGTCGTGGATCGCGAAGGTCTGGTCGCTGCCGGTCTCGGTGCCCTCGAGCAGCAGCCAGGCGCCGGCCTCGTCCTCGACCACCTGCGCGCTGACCCCGTCGAGCTCGGCGGTGATCTGGGAGGCGAGCTCACTCAGCGTCGTGCCGTCCTCGACGTCGATGGAGCGGACGGGCTCGTCGTCGCCCTCCTCGCCGTTGTCGTCGTCGAGCCCGGGGAACTCGAGGGCGAAGGTGCCGCCGTCCTCGTCGACGTGGACCTCGTCGTCGGCACTGAGCCCCTCGTGGTGGAGGGCGAGCTGGTGGCTGGCGGCCATCTGGGTGACGTCGAAGCTGTGGCGGCCGGCGGCGTTCGGGCCGGTGGCGCGGGCGGTGGCGACGTCCTCGTCGGACGAGCTGGCCTGCACGAAGTCGTCGAAGGCGTCGTCGCCGGCCAGCGGCTCGGTCGCGTCGCGCACCCCCGACAGCTTCGAGGCGACCTGGCTCCAGGCCTCGTCGGTCTCCTTGTGCTCGGCCTTGCGCTGCTCCATGCGCTCGATCGGCGCGCGCTCGGCCTGCAGCATCGCGTTCATCATCGCCTGGGTGTCCAGGCCAGAGGCCAGGCCACCGAAGCCGCCGATGCCGCGGCCGCCGGTCAAGCCTCCTGCGTCCACCATCTCGATCGCTCCATGCGCGTGCGACAGGTGCTGCTCGCGTGCTGCTCGTGATGTCCTGCTGCCCGTCGGCGGTGACGCTGCGTGATCAAGGTCTGCGGCGGGCGGTCAGACGGTTGCGTGCTGGGTGGGGGTGACGCGGTCGACGAGCCCGGCGGCGTCGATGGCCTCGACCAGCTCGGGCAGGTGCGGCGCCCACCGCTGCCAGGCGCCAACGAAGCCGGCGTGCAGCGGCTGACCGGCGTCGGGTTTGTCCATCGGCGAGGCGGCATCGTGCTGCTCGCCGGCCGGCGCATCGGCGCAGGCGGCGTCCCAGGGCAGCCCGGCGGCGTCCAGCACGGTGGCGGTGACGTGGTCGGGGTCGGCGAGCAGGTCCTCGTAGCGCACCCGCACCACGGTGACCGGCAGCCGCTCCTGCCAGCGCTCCACGAGCGCGAGGTAGGTGCGGTGGCGGTGCACCAGCCCCTCGACGGTGAACGCCCACGGCTGGTTGTTGGGATACCACTGCAGGTAGTTGGCGAGCAGCACATCGCGCGGGTCGCGCTCGACCGACACCACCACCGTGCGCGCATCGAGCCAGGCCAGCAGCGGCGCGAGCTCCTCGTTGAGCGGCAGCGTGCTGGTCAGCGCGGCGTTGGCGGTGGCGGCCACCCCGTCGCGCGCGACCGCGGCGGTGACGTGGTGGGCCAGCGCCTCGCCGGTGCGCGTGCGGGTCGCCGCCGAGGCCTTGGCCAGGGCGATGGGGTAGCGCTTGGGTGCGGCACCGTCGAGGGCGTCGCGGACGGCGACGAGGTCGTGGCGCTCGCCGCCAAGCGCCACGCGTGGGTGGCGGGCCACGCGGTGCTCCAGCAGCGTCTTGCCGGCGCGCGGCAGCCCGGCGATCAGCACGGTGCGCGGATGGTCGAGGGCAGTGGCGCCGGGGTCGGCGACGGCCGTCTCGGCGGCCACCGCGAGCGCCTGGGCGCGGCGCTCGGCCTGGGTCGCGTCGTAGGCGAGGCCGCGGCGGGCGAGCTCGCCGGCGCGCTGGGCGTTGGCGGCGCGGGCGTGCTGCGCGGCGGTGGCGGGGGCGTCGGCGTCGTCGTGCATCTTGGCCAGCGCGAGGTGGGCGAGCGGGCGTCGCCCGTGCGCCAGGGCGTCGGAGGCCAGTGCCTGCTCGAGCGCGGCGATCTGCGGGTCGTCGGCGGTGTAGCGCTTGTGGCCCTTGGCGCTGAACGCCACGCCCGGGTCGGCGGGGGCGAGCGCGACGGCGCGGGCGCGGTGCTCGCGGGCGGCGTCGGCGTCGCCGAGCTGGTCGAGGACGTAGGCGAGGCTGGTGTGGGTGGCGGCGTGGTCGGGCTCGCAGGCCAGGGCGGTGCGGTAGGCCGCGGCGGCCTCGTCGAGGCGGTCGCTGTTGGACAGCGCGCCGGCGAGGGAGCGGTGGATGGCGGCCTGGTCGGGCGCGAGCGTGGCGGCGCGTTGCAGCGCCCCGACCGCCTTGGCGGTCTGCGCGCGGGCGAACAGCAGGCGCCCGAGCGCGGCGTGGCGCTCGGCGTCGGCGGGGTCTTGGTCCACCAGGCGCTGCAGGAGCGCCAGGGCGGTGTCGCTGGCGCCGACCTGCTCGCCGGCCGACGCCAACGCTCGGAGGGTGGGCGCGTGGGTGGCGTCCTGCTTGGCGGCGCGCGCGAGGACCGCCAGCGCGCGTTGGGGCTCGCCGCGGTCGAGCAGCAGCGGTCCGAGGGCGCGCAGCACGTCGAGGTCGGCGGGGTCGGCGGCGTGGAGGTCCTCGAGCAGCTGCTGGGCGCGGGCCGGGTCGCCGCGGCGCAGCGCGCGGCGCGCCTCGGTGAGCTGCCGGTCGCGGCGGGTGCGCCCGCTTCCGGGGGTGCGGCCGTTGCGGCGCGTGGGGGCGCGAGCCATGGGTCCACCTCGGGGTCGACGTTGCGGTCCCTGGTCGACCGGGGCGGCGGCGACTGAAGCAAGGCGGGCAACCCGGGCGCGCATGGCAGCGGGGCGGCGGCCGGGTGGCCGCCGCCCCGCTGGGTGATCGCAGGGTCGCGGGCGTGGGCCCGCGAGGTCGGAGTGGGGGTTACTGCAGGAGCCCGAGGACGCTCTGGGGCACCTGGTTGGCCTGGGCCAGCATCGAGGTGCCGGCCTGCTGGAGGATCTCGTGGCGGGTGAACTCCACCATCTCATCGGCCATGTCGGTGTCGCGGATGCGGCTCTCGGCGGCCTGCAGGTTCTCCTCGGCGACACCGAGGTTGCGGGTGGTGGCCTCCATGCGGTTCTGCAGCGCACCCAGCTCACCGCGGTTGTCGCTGACCCGCGAGATCGCGTCGTCGAGGTCAGCCAGCGCGTTGTCGATGCCTGCCTCGCCGTCGTTGACGACATCGATGTCATCGACGCCGAGCTGCTCAGCCGACACGCCGTCCACGTGGGCCGAGACGCGCTGGTCCTCGTTGGCGCCGACCTGGAACGCGAACTCTGCGGAGCTGTCAGGGTCGACCACGCCGATCCCGACGCCCTGCTGCGGCGCGGTCTCCACATCGGAGAACTCAACCGTGATGTCGCCTGCACCGTCGTCGTATGCAGACGCGGTCACGCTCTCGACGCTCACGTAGTCAGAGAGCCGCGACCCGTCATCGAATCGCACCGCATCCAGCGCGTCAGTGATCGTGGCCTCAATGGCGTCTTCGGCGGCCTCTCGCTGCCCGGTCGACACGTTGTCACCAACGGCACTGGAGATTGTCAGGCTGGAACCGTCGACCGCGTCGAGGTTGATAGTGCCGGTACCGTCGCTGAGCGTGCCTGCGAAGTCGGTAGAGATCTCCGACAGGTCCACCTGGATGTTCTCTAGCACGTCGTTCCCGGACGCGTCGCTAGCGAGGAAGCTCAGGCCGCCCAGGGAATCAAGGTCTTCAGCAGTGTCGAGCTGGTCGGCGAGATTGTCGAACAACTCGCCCGCGTCCCCTGCGCCAGCAATGTCGCCGTCGACCGTGACCGCCTCGCCCTCGCTGTCCTCGGCCCAGACGGTGCCGCCCTCGAGGATGGTCTGCGTGCCGAACTGGGTCTGCTCAGAGATCCGGTCCAACTCGGAGATCAGCTCGTCGATCTCGTTCTGGTTGGCCTCCAGGGCCTCCCTGTCGTTGGTGCCCAGGTTGCCCGAGTCGACCACCAGGTCCCGCATCCGCTGCAGCGACGCGTGCACCTCGGTCTGGGCGCCCTCGGCGGTCTGGATCATGCTGATCGCATCCTGGGCGTTGGACTGGGCCTCGCCGAGCCCACCGATCTGGGCGCGCAGGTTCTCGCTGTTGACCAGCCCAGCCGCGTCATCGGCCGCCCGGTTGATCTGGAAGCCGCTGGAGAGCTTCTCCAGCGAGGAGTCCAACTGCCCCTGGGTGTGCATCAGGTTGCGCTGGGCGTTCATCGCCGCGATGTTCTGATTGATCTGCATGGGGACTCGTACCTCCGTGTCTGGTCACCCGGTGCGTGTCGCGCCCCCTCCTTCGGGGGTGCGGAGCGGCCCTCCGTGACCGCTCGCGGGGTTCTCTCGGCCGACCCGCCGGGGCGGTAAAGCCCTCGACCCCAGAAATGTCCCTGACACGCGCAAGCGGGGCGGCGGCCGGGCGGCCACCGCCCCGCGAGGTCCGGGCTCACGAGCCCCCAAGGGGTCCGCGGGCTACTGGAGGAGGCCCAGCACGCTCTGGGGGACCATGTTCGCCTGGGCGAGCATGGAGGTGCCGGCCTGCTGGAGGATCTGGTGGCGGGTGAACTCCACCATCTCGCTGGCCATGTCGGTGTCGCGGATGCGGCTCTCGGCGGCCTGCAGGTTCTCCTGCGCGACGCCGAGGTTGCGGGTGGTGGCCTCCATGCGGTTCTGCAGCGCACCGAGCTCGCCACGGTTCTCGCTGACCGTCGAGATCGCGTTGTCGAGCTCGGCCAGCGCGTTGTCGATGCCCGTCTCGCCACCGTTGACGACATCGATGTCATCGACGCCGAGCTGCTCAGCCGACACCCCACCGACGTGGGCCGAGACGCGCTGACCGGCGTTGGCGCCGACCTGGAACACGAACTCCGCGGAGCTGTCAGGGTCGACCACACCAACCCCGACGCCTTGCTGCGGCGCGGTCTCCACGTCGGAGAACGCGACCGTGATGTCACCGTTTTCTCCACTCTCGACGGTAACGCTGTCGACGCTGACGTAGTCCGACAACTGGGTGTTGTCGTCAAACCGCACCGCGTCCAGCGCCTCGCCGATCGTGGCGGCGATGGCCTCCTCCGCGGCGTCAACCTGCGCCGTCGTCAGGTCGGCGTCCACTTCGTCGGACAACGTCAACGTGCCATCGCTCGTGTCGGTCAGATCGACGGCCACGACACCATCACCGTCGATGTCAGTCGTGATCTCCGACAAGTCCACCTCGATGTCCTGCAGCAGGTCACTCGGGCTGCTGCCGAGGAAGCTCAGACCGTCCAGTTGCAGGTTGTCATCGTCCTGGCCAAGCACAGTGTCGAGCGCGCCGAACAAGGCCTCCGCGTCGCCTGCGCCAGCAACCGACCCGTCGACCGTCACCGCGTCGCCCGAGCCGTCCTCGGCCCACACGGTGCCGCCCTCGAGGATGGTCTGCGTGCCGAACTGGGTCTGCTCGGAGATCCGGTCGAGCTCGGCCACCAGCTGATCGATCTCGCTCTGGTTGGCCTGCAGGGCCTCCTGGTCGTTGGTGCCCAGGTTGCCGGAGTCGACCACCAGGTCCCGCATCCGCTGCAGCGACGCGTGCACCTCGGTCTGAGCGCCCTCGGCGGTCTGGATCATGCTGATCGCATCCTGGGCGTTGGACTGCGCCTGCCCCAGCCCACCGATCTGGGCGCGCAGGTTCTCACTGTTGACCAGCCCGGCCGCGTCATCGGCCGCCCGGTTGATCCGAAAGCCGCTGGAGAGCTTCT
>PUKE01000034.1 GCA_003550425.1 Nitriliruptoria bacterium | reverse complement strand
GCCGCCCGCACCGAGGTCCAGGGGGACACCGTGATCGGGTCGGGGCTCATCCACTCGGCCACGCGCATGGCTGCTCCTTGGGCCGGCGCTCCCCGGCCTGTGCTCCTCGGGCCGGCGCTCCTGGGGCTGGCTGGCTGGGTCGTCGGCGCGGCCGTCGGGACCGGACCGGCGCGCCGATCCTGCAGCCTGATCGTCCCGCCTGCCACGGCCCGGTCGCCTGCCGCGGTGGCCCCGTGCGGCCGGGACGAGCGGCCGTAGCGCGACGGGGCCCTCGCCCCTGACCGTGACGGGTCGAGGCCCCGCACGCTGGCCTCGGTGGCACCGGCGCCACCGCGCGAGCCGACGCGCCGGTGCCGTCACGGCCGCCGGCGCCGGCGGCCCGGAGCCGTCAAGCGAGGCGCGCATGCGACGCTGGATCTACGCCACCGAGCCCGTCCGTGCGGTGCCCGCCACCGCCGAGGCCGTGCTGCGCGCCCAGCTCCCCGAGCTGCTGGCGCACGCGGCGGACAGCCCACCGAGCGAGCGCGCCCCCGACAGCAGCTTCACGCTGGTGCTGAGCGCCAGCGTGCTGGGGCTATCGGCCTCGGCCCCGGTCCGGGTCATGCCCGGCGTCGCCCGACGCGACGGGCCGCGCATGGTCATCCCGCTGCGCTGGAAGCCCACGAGCACCGGCGCGCTGCTGCCCTCCTTCGACGGGACCCTGGAGCTCGAGGCCCAGGCCGGCGATCGCGCCCGCGTGTCGCTGGTCGGCGCCTACCGCGTCCCGCTGGGCGCGCTGGGTCGCCTGGCCGACGCCACGGTGCTCGGCCATGCCGCGACCGACACCATCCAGCGCCTGGTGCGCGCGCTGGCCGGGGCCATCGAGGACCACGCCGCCGAGGACCCGCGGCTCGTCCCCGAGCCGGCCACCGACGCGCCCGACGCCGTCGCCGAGCCCCAGCCCCTGCGGGTCCGCGAGGTGATGACGCCCGACCCGATCGTGTTCGATCCCGAGCTGCCCGTGCGCAGCGCCGCGCTGGTGCTCTCCTCGCGCCGCGTGTCCGGGGCACCGGTCGTCGACGCTGACGGGGCCCTGGTCGGCGTGCTGAGCGAGGGCGACCTCGTCCAGAAGGCCGCACCGGGCGACGGCGCGAGCGCCGATCCCGAGCGCCAGCGCCGCCGCCGCGCCCGCACTGTCGGCGAGGCGTGCTCGCGGCCCGCGCGCGTCACCGTGCCCGAGGCCACCGTGGGCGAGGCGGCCACGCTGATGGTCGACGACGACGTCGCCCGGCTCGTGGTCGTCGACGCGGCCGCGGTCGTGGGCATCGTCAGCCGCCATGACGTGCTGCGGGCGCTGCTGCGCGCCGACGCGGCCATCCAGGAGGCGGTGACCGCGCGCCTGGCCGAGCTCGGCCAGCACGACCTGACCGCCCGCGCCGCCTGGGGGCTCGTCCATCTCGCGGGCACGCCCGCGCCCGGCACGTCCCTGACCGACCTGGAGGAGGAGCTCATCGACCTCGACGGCGTGATGGCCGTGGAGCTCGAGGGCGTCCAGCGCACCGACGCCTCCTCGGCGAGCGCCCGCTAGCGGGCGCCGCCTGGCCTGTCCGGCGCCGCGGGACCGCGGCGCCGGCATGGACGTGCGCGCGCGCACCGCTAGGCTGCGCGGTGTGACCACGTTGGAGGATCGTCTCGCTGCGCTCGGCGACGCGGCCAGGGCGCTGGCCGGCGCGCTCGAGCTCGACACGACGCTCGACACGATCGTGCGCTCGGCGGTCGAGGTGACCGGTGCGCGCTACGCCGCGCTCGGGGTCCTCGGCGAGGACGACCACATCGCCCGCTTCTTCCACCACGGCGTCGACGAGGACACCGTCCGTCGCATCGGGCACTACCCTACCGGCAAGGGCCTGCTCGGGGTGCTGATCCGCGATCCTCAGACGCTGCGGCTCGACGACCTCTCCTCGCACCCCGCCGCGAGCGGCTTCCCCCCCGACCACCCGGCGATGGGCTCGTTCCTCGGCACGTCGGTCACCTCCCACGGCCGCACCTTCGGCAACCTCTACCTGACCGACAAGCCCGGGGGCTTCGACGCGGTCGACGAGGAGCTCATCGAGGTGCTGGCCGCCCAGGCGGGCGCGGCCATCGAGACCGCCACGCTGTCGCAGCGCCTGCGGGAGCTCGCCGTGGCCGACGAGCGCGAGCGCATCTCGCGCGAGCTGCACGATGGCGTCATCCAGTGGCTGTTCTCCATCGGCATGGGGCTGGAGGCGGCGCGCACGCTGCTGCCCGAGGAGGCCAGCGACATCGACGAGCGCCTCGGCAGCGCCGTCGACGGGCTGGACGGGGCCATCCGCGAGCTGCGCGCCGCGATCTTCCGCCTGCGGCCCCAGCAGGCGGCCTCGCTGGGCCTGAGCGCCGGCGTCACCGAGCTGGCCCGCGAGTACGAGGTCAACGCGCTGATCCGCCCCAGCCTCGAGGTGCCGCCCGACATCGACGCGGAGGTGCCGATCGACGTGGTCGCCGACGCCCTCCAGGTGGTGCGCGAGTCGCTGTCCAACGCCGCGCGCCACGCGCAGGCCTCGAGCGTGCACATCCGCGCGGTGCGCGAGGGCGCGCGCCTGGAGCTGGCGGTCCGCGACGACGGGGTCGGCTTCGAGGCCGACGACCGCTCGCGCGTGGGCCACGGGCTGGCGAACATGCGCGAGCGCGCCGACGCCCTCGGCGCCGACCTGACCATTGACTCGCAGCCGGGCGCCGGGACCGCCGTGCGCCTGTCGATCCCCATCGAGCAGGAGGCCAGCACCCCGTGAGCTCCGAGGACACCGCAGCGGAGGAGACCAGGATCCTCCTGGTCGATGATCACGAGGTCGTGCGCCAGGGCCTGCGGGCCATGCTCGACGCCCAGGCCGACCTGCAGGTCGTCGCCGAGGCCGGCAACGCCGACGAGGCCGTGCGCCGCGCGCACACCTTCTCTCCCCAGGTCGTCGTCCTCGACGTGCGCCTGCCCGACCGCAGCGGCGTCGAGGCGTGCCGTGACATCCGCGACCGCGATCCCGACATCGCGGTGCTGATGCTGACGTCCTACTCCGACGACCAGGCCCTGTTCGACTCGATCATGGCCGGCGCCTCGGGCTTCGTGCTCAAGCAGGTGCGCGGCAGCGACCTCGTCGACGCGGTGCGGCGCGTGGCGCGCGGCGAGTCGCTGCTCGATCCGGCCGTGACCGCCAGGGTGCTCGAGCGCGTGCGCAACCCACGGGAGTCCGAGGACCCCCGTCTGGCGCGGCTGACGCCCACCGAGGCCCGGATCCTCGACCTCATCGCCCAGGGCCTCACCAACCGCCAGATCGGCGAGCACATCCACCTCGCCGAGAAGACGGTGAAGAACTACGTGTCGGCGATCCTGCGCAAGCTCGAGGTCGCGCGGCGTGCCGAGGCGGCCGCCTACCTCGCCGAGCGCCGCGAGGAGCGCAACGGCTGACGCGCCGACCCGCGCGAGGCTCCGACGCGAGGAGGCTGGATGGAGCCGCTGCAGACCCTTCAAGAGCTCGATGCGAGCGAGTGCCGACGCCTGTTGCAGGCCGGCAACGTCCGCGTGGGGCGCATGGGCTTCGTCGATGACGAGGGCCGTCCCCTCGTGCTGCCCCTGAACTTCCAGCTCCACGAGGACGCCGTGGTGCTGCGCACCGGGGAGGGCGAGGTCCTGGGCGCCGTGCACGCCGGGCGCCCGGTGGCCTTCGAGGTCGACCACCTGGACCACGCCTGGCGGGAGGGCTGGAGCGTCCTGGTGCGCGGGGTGCCCGAGGAGGTCACCGACGAGGCGTCCCTGCAGCGGCTGTCGCGGCTCGGGCTGTCGACCTGGGCGCCAGGCCAGCGCGACCGCTGGGTGCGCCTGCCCACCGACGAGATCACCGGCCGCCGGATCCTGTGAGCACGGGCGAGCCGAGCCAGCACGGCCCCCTGGTCCACCCCGACGGTCGCACCACCTTCCGCGTCTGGGCCCCTCGCAGCACGCGGCCGAGCCTGGCGCTGGACGACGGCGACCACCCGCTCGCGCCCAGCGCGCCCGGCTGGTGGCAAACCACCGTCCCGGCGACCCACGGCGATCGCTACGGCTTCCGCCTCGATGATGGCGAGGTGCGTCCCGACCCCGCCAGCAGGGCCCAGCCCGACGGCGTCCACGAGCGCTCGGCGGTGGTGGACCCGCGCCGCTTGGAGCGGGCGCCGCTGACGCCCTCCGCGCCCACCCTCGAGCGCGCGGCCGTCTACGAGCTGCACCTCGGCACCTTCACGGCCGAGGGCACGCTCGACGCCGCCATCGCCCACCTGCCCCGGCTGGCGCGCCTCGGCGTGACCCACGTCGAGCTGATGCCGGTCGCCGCCTTCGATGGCGACCGCGGCTGGGGCTACGACGGGGTCCTGTGGTTCGCCACCCACCGCGCCTACGGCGGCCCCGAGGCCCTCGCCCGCTTCGTCGCGGCGGCCCACCGCACCGGCCTCGCGGTCCTGCTCGACGTGGTGCACAACCACCTGGGGCCCTCGGGCAACTGGCTCCCCGACTTCGGGCCCTACACCGCCGAGCACCAGGCCGGGAGCTGGGGCGCGGCCATGAACCTCGACGGTCCCGGCAGCGACGCGGTCCGCGCGCTGCTGTGCGACAACGTGCGGTGGTGGCTCGGGGCGATGGACCTCGACGGCCTGCGCCTCGACGCCGTCCACGCCCTGCTCGACACGAGCGCGGTGCACGTGCAGGGCGCGCTGCGCGACGCGGCCGACGGCGTCGCGCGCGCTCGGGGTCGTCCCGCCACGCTGATCGCCGAGAGCGAGCGCAACGATCCACGCGAGCTCGCCGGTCGCGACGACCACGGGCTCGGCATGGACGGCGTCTGGGCCGACGAGCTGCACCACGGCCTGCACGTCGCCCTCACCGGCGAGCGCCAGACCTACCTGGGCGACTCGCGCGGCCTGCCCGACGTGGCGGCGGCGTATCGGCGCGGGTTCGTGCACGACGGGACGCGCCCCGCGCCCTTCCGTGGGCGGACCCCGGGCGCCCCGCTGCCGCCCGCGGTGCCCGGCCATCGGCTGGTGGGCTGCCTGCAGAACCACGACCAGATCGGCAACCGCGCGCGCGGCGAGCGCATCACGACCCTCGCCCACCCGGCGGCCGTGCGCGCGGCCATCGCGCTGCTCGTCGCTGCGCCCCACACCCCGATGCTCTTCATGGGCGAGGAGCACGGCGCGACGCAGCCCTGGCAGTTCTTCGTCGGCTTCGACGACCCCGATCTGGTGGCCGGCGTGCGGGCGGGGCGGCGCGAGGAGATGGCGGGCAATCCGGGGTTCGACGCGGACGATCCCGACGCCATCCCCGACCCTGCCGACCCCGCCACGCTGGAGGCCTCCACGCTCGACTGGTCGCAGGCCGAGGCGCCCGAGGGACGTGCGCGGACCGCGCTGTGGACCGACCTGCTGGCCCTGCGCGCGGCCGAGCCCGCCCTGCACGCGGGCCCGCGACCGCTGGTGGACCTCGCCTGGGTCGACGACGACGCGCTGGCGTGCCGACGCGGCCATCCGCAGGCACCGCCGGTGCTGATCACCGCCAACCTCGCCGAGCGGGCTCGCACGCTCACCGTGCGCTGGCGCGACGACCTGCCGTCCGTGCCCGGTCGGGCCACGCCGGCGGCGTGGGAACCGGCGCTGTCCACCGAGGCGCCGCGCTACGGCGGCAGCGGGGCCGAGGCGCGCTGGGCCGGCGCCGCGCTCACGCTGCCCGCGCGCTGCGCGGTCCTCTGGCGGCCCGCGCCGGCCTGACGCGCCCGCCGCGTCAGGCCGGCACCAGCAGCGCCACGGGCAGCGCCCCCAGGACCTGCGGCAGGGGCAGGCGCTGCCCAGGGGCGACCTCGCGGTCGGCGAGCACGTCGTGCCAGGCGACCCCGGCGAGGTCGGCGGGCAGCGCGAGGTCCGTCCCGGCCCAGTCATCGCCCACCGGCGGGCGCAGCGGGGCGATCCCCAGGCGCGTGACCACCTCGGTCGTGGCCGCGGCGCGCATCACCGCCCCGGGCAGGCGCGGCGCGACGACGAGCAGCGCCTGCCCGTCCGGAGCCCGACGGGCGAAGGCGACGACGTGGTCGGCGAGGCGCCCGCCGACCGCGAGCGGCTCATAGGCGCCCTCGGGCCCCACGCAGCCCGGCTGCGCGCGCCGCGCGCGCAGCGCCCGCGTCAGCACGCGGCGCTTGATCCGCCCGTCGGCGCGTCCCGCGAGCAGGTCGGCCGCGTCGGCGGCGTCGGCAGCGGCGCGCTCGCGCGCGGCGAGGTCGAGGTCGACCGGGCGACGGTTGTCCGGGTCGACCAGGTGGTCCTCCCAGCCCTCGGTGCCCTGGTAGGTGTCGGGCACCCCGGGGCTCGTGGCCCGCAGGAGGGTCTGTGCGAGCGACGCGACCTGCGCGATCTCCCCGGCGGTCGCCGCCAGCGCGTCGAGGTCCGCTCGCACCTCCGCGTCGTCCAGCAGCGCGGTCACGAAGCGGCGCAGGGCGGCCTCGTAGGCCGCGTCGGGGTCGGTCCAGGTGGTGCGCTGCCCGGCCTCGCGCGCGCCCTTGACGATAGCGTCGCCGACGCGGGTCGCGAGCGCGTCGGTGGTGGCGCGCGCCGGTGCCGGCGCCCACACCCCCACCAGCGTCTGGTAGGCCACGTGCTGGTCGGACGGGGCAGGCGCGGGGCCAGCCGGCGTGGCGGTCACCAGCGACGCATGCTCGGCGCGCCAGCGCCGCACCAGGCCGCTCCACGCGTCGGCCACCTCGGTGAGGGCGGCCACGCGCAGCCGCACGTCCTCGCCCCGCTTGGTGTCGTGCGTGGCGGTGGTGAGCATGCCGGCGGGGTGCCGTCGCGCCCGCTCCCGGTTGGCGGCATGGAGCGCCTCGGCGGTCCACCCGAAGCGCGTGGGGTCCACCCCCACCTCGTTGAGCGCGACGAGCCGGTGCTGGCGATAGAG
>PUKE01000099.1 GCA_003550425.1 Nitriliruptoria bacterium | reverse complement strand
GCCGGGTTGGTGTGCTTGATGATCGCCACGGCCGGCGGGTCGAGGTCGCGGACCAGCCCCCAGGCCGCGTCGGCGTCCAGCAGGTTCGTGGCGCTGGGCTGCTTGCCGTGCAGCAGCCGCGCGGCGCCGACGCCCCACGGCTCGGGATCGCGATACAGCGCCGCGCCCTGGTGCGGGTTCTCGCCGTAGCGCAGGTCGGCGGCCTTCTCGCGCGTCTCCGCGAGCACCTCCGGGAAGCCCTCGTCGCGCTGGAGCCAGCGCACGATGGCCGCGTCGTAGGCGGCCACCCGCGCGAAGGCGCGCTCGGCCATCCGCCGACGGGTGGCGAGCGTCAGCCCACCGTGGGCGTCCAGCTCCTCCAGCACGGCGTGGTGGTCCTCGGGACGCACCACCACGCCGCAGTGGGCGTGGTTCTTCGCCGCAGCGCGCAGCAGCGAGGGGCCGCCGATGTCGATGTGCTCGATCGCCGTGGCAGGGTCGGCCTCGGCGGCCACGGCCTCCTCGAAGCGGTAGAGGTTGGCCACGACCAGGTCGATCAGCCCGATGCCGTGCTCGGCGAGCGTCGCGAGGTGCGCGTCCTGCTCGCGGTCGGCGAGCAGCCCCGCATGGATCGCCGGGTGCAGGGTCTTCACGCGACCGCCGAGGATCTCGGGGAAGCCGGTGACCTCCGCCACGTCGGTCACCGCGACGCCAGCGTGGCGGATCGCCGCGGCGGTGGAGCCGGTGGACACCAGCTCCACGCCGCGGGCGGCGAGCCCACGGGCGAGCTCCTCCAGCCCGGTCTTGTCGGCGACGCTGACCAGCGCGCGGCGCACCGGCAGCACGGCGTCGGCGGCGTGGCGGGCGGCGGGGTCGGAGGGGGTCATGGGCTCCTCGGGTGGCGCTCGTCGTGGGGGTCGGAGGGGTCGGGGTCGGAGGGGTCGGGGTCGGAGGGGTCGGGGTCGACGTGGACGTGGCGGCCCACCACGCGCAGGCGGCCGGCGAGCTGCCAGCGCACCACGCGGGGCAGCAGCGCGTGCTCGACGGCCTGGATGCGCGCGTGCAGCGCCTCGACGGTGTCCTCGGGCGTCACCGGCACCGCCTGCTGGGCCACGATGGGCCCGGCGTCCACCTCCTCGGCCGCGAAGTGCACCGTCGCGCCCGACAGCCGCACGCCATGGGCGAGCGCGTCGGCCACGGCGTGGGCGCCGGGGAAGGCGGGCAGCAGCGAGGGGTGCACGTTCAGCACCGGCCAGCGCGCCACGAAGGCCCCCGACAGGATCCGCATGAACCCCGCCAGCACCACCACGTCGGGCTCGTGGGCCGCGACCGCGCGCGTCAGCGCATCCTCCCACGAGGCCCGGTCCGGGTGGTCGGCGGGGGCGACGACGTCGGCGGGCAGGCCCACGGCGGCCATCCGCTCGCGCACCCGCGCCTGCGGGCGGTCGGTCACCGTGGCCACGAGCGGCACGGGCGGCTGCGCGTCCAGCAGCGCCTGCACGTTCGAGCCCGAGCCACTGGCCAGGGCGACCACCCGGCCTGCCGCGGCGTGCTCGCGGTGCATCACGGGCTCCTGTGAGGGGCGGGGAGGGCTGGCCGACCGGCCGGCCGCGCCCTCCCGCGCGGCGGGACACCCGCGATGCTGCCCCCTCGTGATCCGCGCGGCAAGCCCGCGAGCGCCCCGCGGGCGCGGGGTCGGCGTTCGCGCCCCCGCCGCAACGGGTACCATCCCGCATGCCCGTGGGCGTCGCAGGGCCATGCCGGCCGCCCGACTGCCCGGGGCGTCGTCCCGCCGCCACGCGAGCGATCCGGAGCACCATGTCCTCGGCCACCGCCGTCGACCAGCCGCGCAAGCCCCTGCTGCGCGGCTGGATCCACGCCGCCACCGTGCCGGTCGCCGCCCTCGGGGCGGTGTGGCTGCTCGTGCTCGCCGAGCAGCCCGCGCACCGCCTCGCGCTCGGCGTGTTCGGCGCGACCCTCGTGGGGCTCTACCTGATCAGCGCCCTGTACCACGTGCCGTCGTGGTCGGCTCGGGCGCGCTACGTCATGAGCCGCTTCGACGTGGCGATGATCCCGCTGTTCATCGCCGGCACGTTCACCCCCGTGGCGTTCTTCGCCCTGTCAGGCGGCTGGCGCACCTGGAGCCTGGTCGTGGCCTGGACCGTGGCGATCATCGGCTCGGCGATCGCCGCGTCGCCCCTGCGAGCCCCGCGCTGGGCCAGCGCGCTCGGCTACCTGGCCCTGGGCTGGCTCGCCGTGCTGCCCATGGCCGAGCTCGCACGGGCGCTGCCCCTGGAGGGGCTCGGCCTGATCGCGCTGGGAGGCGTGCTCTACACCGTGGGCGCGGTCGTCTACGCGCGCCGCCGCCCCGATCCCGCCCCGCGCGTGCTTGGCTTCCACGAGGTGTTCCACCTGCTCGTGGTCGCCGCGAGCGTCACGCACTACCTCGCCATCTGGCAGTTCGTGCTGCCCGCCTAGGCCTCCGCGCGGCGCCGAGCGCCCCGCGGCACCCGCCCGACGCCTCGGGCGACCCGGTGACCCCTGCCCCGCCGCCGGGGCCACCGGGACGACGCGCCCGTCAGCCGCGCAGCGCCTCGATCATGCGCTGGGCGGTGTCGCTGGGGTTGACGCCCACCTTGATGCCCAGGGCCTCGAGGTCGGCCTTCTTCTCGGCCGCGGTCTCGCCGCCCTCGGAGCCCTCCTTCACGATCGCGCCGGCGTGGCCCATCTGCTTGCCCGGCGGCGCGGTGAAGCCGGCCACGTAGGACACCACGGGGGTGTCGGGGATGTGCTCGGCGATCCACTGGCCGACCTTCTGCTCCTCGGTCCCACCGATCTCGCCGACGAAGACGATCGCGTCCGTCTCGGGGTCCTCGGCCAGCCGCGGGATGATGTCGAGGAAGTCGCTGCCGATGATCGGGTCGCCGCCGATGCCCACGCAGGTCGAGATGCCGATGCCGGCCTGGTGGAGCTCGTGCATGATCTGGTAGGTCAGCGTGCCCGAGCGGGACACGAGACCGACGTTGCCCGGGCTGGTGACCTCGGTGGGGATGATCCCGACGCTGCTCTTGCCCGGCGAGATGATCCCCGGGCAGTTCGGCCCGATCAGGACCGGGCCGCGGGACTTGTCGAAGGTCCCGTCGTCGCGGCGCGGGTAGAGGGTGTTGTAGACCTCGGCCATGTCGTGGACCGGCATGCCCTCGGTGATGGTGACGATGACCTCGACGCCGGCCTCGGCCGCGTCGAGGATGGCCTGCTTGGTGAAGGGGGCCGGCACCATGATCATCGAGGCGGTCGCGCCGGTCTCGGCCACCGCCTCGCCCACGGTGGCGAACACCGGCACCCCCAGCTCCTCCCAGGTGGTCCCGCCCTTCTTGGGATGGACGCCGGCCACGACCTGGGTCCCGTAGGCCTGGTTGCGCTGCGCGTGGAAGGTGCCCTGCTTGCCGATGCCCTGGACCACCACGCGGGTGCTCTCGTCGATGAGGATGCTCACTGCTGACGCTCCTTGCTCACGGCTGGGTGGGTGTCTGCGCGACGCTGCGGCGAGCGATCAGGCGATCGTGGCGACGGCCTGGCGGGCCGCGTCGATCATGCCGGTGCCGGCCACGACCTTGGGGTTGCCGGCCTGCTCGAGCATCGCCCGCCCCTCCTCGGCGTTGGTGCCGTCGAGGCGCACCACGAGGGTCTGCCGCGGGTCGCCGATCTGCTCCAGCGCCCCGAGGACCGCCCGCGCGACGTCGTCGCAGCGCGTGATGCCGCCGAAGATGTTGATCAGCATCACGTCCACGTCGGGATCGGAGAGCACGAACTCGATGCCGACCGCCATGCTCTCCGCGCTGGCGCCGCCGCCGGCGTCGAGGAAGTTCGCGGGACGCCCGCCGACCTCGGAGACCACGTCGAGCGTGGACATCACCAGGCCCGCGCCGTTGCCCATCACGCCGATGTCGCCATCGAGCTTGACGTACTGCAGGCCCTTGCGCTTGGCCTCGACCTCGAGGGGCTCGCCGCCACCGGTCTCCTGCTGCTGCGCCAGGTCCTCCTGGCGGAACAGCGCGTTGCCGTCGATCGACACCTTGGAGTCCAGGGCGATCACGTCGCCCTGCTCGGTCAGGATCAGGGGGTTGATCTCGAACAGGGTCGCGTCCGCGGCGACGAAGCCCTGGTAGAGGGTGCGCAGCAGGTCGATGGTCTGCTCGCGCGCCTCGGGCGGGAAGCCGGCCGCGTCGACGATCTCGGTCGCCGCGTCGCGGTCCAGGCCCTTGGTGGGGTCGATGTCGCGCTTGATGACCCGCTCGGGCGTGCGCGCGTTGACCTCCTCGATCTCGACGCCGCCCTCGACGCTGGCGATCACCTTGTAGCCCTTGGACACCCGGTCGTAGAGCACCGAGAGGTAGTACTCCTGGGCGATGTCGCTGGCCGGCTCGACCAGCACCTTCTCGACGGGGTGCCCCTTGATCTCCAGGCCGAGGATGTCGCCGGCGCGCTCGCGCGCACTGGCTGCGTCGGGGCAGTACTTGACCCCGCCGGCCTTGCCCCGCCCGCCGGCCAGCACCTGCGCCTTGACCATGACCGGCACGCCGACGTCGGCGGCGAGCCGCTCGGCCTCCTCGGGGGTGGTGGCGATCGCCCCCTGGGGGGCGGTGGGCACGCCGTGACGGCGGAACAGGTCCTTGCCCTGGTACTCCATCAGATCCACGGGACGCTCCTTGGGACGGATGCGGGTCGCGCGGCTAGGCGCGCTCGGGGACGTGCGCACGCACCCACGCGACGATGTCCTCGGTCGGGGTGCCGGGGGTGAAGACCTCCGCGACCCCTTGGGCCTTCAGCGCGGGGACGTCCTCCTCGGGGATGATGCCGCCGCCGAAGACGACCACGTCCTCGGCGCCCCGCTCGGCGAGCAGCTCCACCACGCGCGGGAAGAGCGTGAGGTGGGCCCCGGAGTGGAGCGAGAGCCCCACGCACTGGACGTCCTCCTCGAGGGCTGCCTCGACGATCTGCTCGGGCGTCTGGTGCAGCCCCGTGTAGACGACCTCCATGCCGCCGTCGCGCAGCGCACGCGCCACGACCTTGGCACCGCGGTCGTGGCCGTCGAGCCCGGGCTTGGCCACGAGCACGCGCACAGCCACGTGGTCGGCTCCTTCCGGTTGGTGCGCCGGGGCACGGCCGGGCTCCCGCCCGCGGCACCGCGCTGACGGCGGCGGGAGCATACCGGAGGCCCGGCGCGGACCGCCAACGCGCGCGACTGGCGGGCGCCTGGGCGCGCGGCTGCGGGGGCCGCGGCGACGGGGCAGCCTTGCCCCGTGATGCCTTCCGCCGAGGACGGGCCCGACGCCACCGGGGGCGACCGCGCCGACACCCCCGGCGACGGCCAGCGCACGGCCCCCGAGTTCGGGCCTCCCGGCTACCTCCCCGACCGCGCGGCGCGGCGGGCCCGCAAGATCATCCTGCGCGAGCCGCTGGGCCTGCAGTGGGCGATCGCCGCGATCGTCACCGGGCTGGTGGTGGTCGTCGCCGGCGCCGCGTTCCTGCTGGGCCTCCCGGGCGGCCCCACGCCGGACGAGGAGCCCGTGGCGGGCCTCGCCGAGCTCGAGCGCGGCCAGGTGCTGCGCACCGACGCCGCCGACGACGAGGTCCTGGTGCTGCGCGCCGGCGGGGGCCTGCACGCCTTCGCGGCGCCGACGACCCGCGTCGTGTGGTGCGAGCCCTCGGGGCGCCTCGAGGGCGAGGACGGGCGCGTGTGGGGCCTCGACGGCGCTCGCGAGGGCGGCTCGGGGTCGTCGCTGGCGGTGCTGCCGGTGCGCGTGCACGACGAGCGGGTGCACGTGGCCCCCGAGGCGGCCACGGCCCCCGAGCCCACCGGGGAGCAGCGTGCGCCGGTCTGCCTCGACTGACGGGGGTGGCCAGCGCCGTAGACTCGTCCCGCCGACGCCGGGGCCCTCATGACGGAGCCGTCACGCCAACGCCTCGATCAGCGCAGCCTGCTCACGCGGCAGCTGCGGGCCACCGCGCGCGCGCTCCTGCGGCCCGCGGCCTACGCCGGCACCGCCCGCGAGCTCGCGGTCATCGGCGCCCATCTGGCCGCCTACCCCCTGGGGATCAGCCAGCCGGCACGCCAGAGCGAGCCCTCGGTCGAGCCTGACCGCGAGCCGGTGCACCCCGCGCTGCGCGCCGACCCGGCCACGGCGCGGATCCCGGTGCTGCTGGTGCACGGCTACGTCCACAACCGCAGCGCGTTCCTGGTGCTCGGCCGCGCGCTGCGACGCGCCGGGTTCCGCTCGGTCCACGGGCTGAACTACAACCCGCTGCGCCACGACGTCCCCGAGCTGGCCGAGCTGCTCGCCATCGAGGTCGATCGGGTGCGCGCGGCCGCGGGCAGCGACCAGGTGATGCTCGTGGGCCACTCGATGGGCGGCATCGTGGCGCGCTACTACACCCAGCTGCGCGCAGATGCGGGCGTGGTCGACACCGTCATCACGCTGGGCACCCCGCACCGGGGGACCTACACGGCATGGCTCGGGCCGGGCCCGGCCGCGCGGGACCTGCACCCAAGCTCCGCGGTGATGCGGCGACTGCAGGAGACGGCGCGGCCGACGTCGACGCGCTGGATCGCCTTCGCCGCCGACCTGGATGCGATGGTGACGCCGGCCGCCAGCGGGCGGTTGAGCCATCCCGCGCTCGCCGCGACCAACCTGGCGCTGCGCGACACCGGCCACCTGTCGCTGCTGATGTCCGGCGAGGTGATCCGAGGGGTCGTGGACTACCTCGCCGACCGCGATCGGGGCGCGCGAGCGCGCCCCCGCCCCTCCCCGCCCTCACCGGCACGCTCCACGGCGTGATCGCGGGCGGGGCGACCGCCGGGGCGAGCGCGGCGACGCGCGTGGCGCCGCCGCGGCTCAGGGAGCGATCACTCCCACTCGGCCACCTTGGGGTGGTCGATGGGCTGGGGGCCCACCTGGGCCGCGCCACCGGGCTCACCGAGGCCGGTGACCTCATCGGAGAACCACTCGCGGTTGATCGCGATGAACTCCTCCCACTCCTCGGGGACGTCGTCCTCGTAGGAG
>PUKE01000147.1 GCA_003550425.1 Nitriliruptoria bacterium | reverse complement strand
GCGTGCTCATCAAGCAGATCGACGTGCTCGAGCGCAGCCGTCAGGCCACCACCGTGGTGTTCGACAAGACCGGCACGCTCACGCGCGGCGAGATGCAGGTCACCGAGGTGGCCACCGACGGCGAGACCGACCCTGGCACGGTGCTGCGCCGGGCCGGCGCGGTCGAGGCCGACAGCGAGCACCCCATCGGCCAGGCGATCACCGCCCATGCTCGCGCCGAGGCCGGCGACCTGCCCCCCGCCGAGGGCTTCACCGCGGTGTCGGGCCACGGCGTGCGAGCCCAGGTGGAGGGCACCTGGGTGACCGTCGGGCGGCGCAAGCTGCTCGCCGAGAGCGGCGTGATCGTCCCCGAGCGGCTGGAGACGGCCGCCGAGCGGCTCGAGGCCCAGGGCACCACGGTGGTGCTGGTCGGCTGGGACGGCGCCGCGCGCGGCGCGGTCGCCGTGGCCGACACGCTCAAGGAGGGCGCGGCCGAGGTCGTCGAGGCCCTGCACGGCCTGGGCCTGTCGGTGGCGATGCTCACCGGCGACACCCAGACCACCGCGCGGGCCATCGCCGACCAGGTCGGCATCGACCGGGTGCTCGCCGAGGTCCTGCCCGCCGACAAGCAGGCCGAGGTCGAGCGCCTGCAGGCCGAGGGCGAGATCGTGGCCATGGTCGGCGACGGCGTCAACGACGCCCCCGCCCTCGTGGCCGCCGACCTCGGCGTGGCGATCGGCACCGGCACCGACGTGGCCATCGAGTCCAGCGACCTCACGCTGATGCGTGGCGACCTGCAGGGCGTGGTCACCGCCATCCGGCTGTCGCAGCAGACCTACAAGGTGATCCGCCAGAACCTGTTCTGGGCCTTCTTCTACAACACCGCGGCGATCCCGCTGGCCGCGGTGGGCCTGCTGAACCCGATGATCGCCGGCGCGGCGATGGCCGTCTCCAGCGTCAGCGTGGTCTCCAACTCGCTGCGGCTGCGGCGCTTCGCCGGCTGACGCCAACGATCCCGGCCACGTGGTGGCCACGGTTGTGAAAGACTGCTAAACTCTCGGGCAGCGGCCAACACCGCCACCGACGGCCCCTCACCTGCTCCCCCTCCCAGGTGAGGGGCCGTCGCTCGTGCGCGAAGCGATCCCGCAGGGCGTGGTGCGGGGCGCGACGCACCGACGTGCGCCGCGCCCCGCACCACGCGCCTCAGCGGTCCACCGCGGGCAGCGCCGACAGGGCGGCCTCCAGCGCGGTCTGGTCGTGGCCACGGTCCTCGAGGTGCCCGGCCAGGTAGGCGTCGTAGGCCGCCATGTCGAAGTGCCCATGGCCGCACAGGGCGGTGAGGATCACGCGCTCCTCGCCGGTCTCGGCGCAGCGCGTGGCCTCCTCGATCGCGCTGGCCAGGGCGTGGGTCGGCTCCGGCGCCGGCACGATGCCCTCGGTGCGCGCGAAGGCGAGGCCTGCGGCGAACGAGTCGGACTGCTGGTAGGCGCGCGGCTCGATGAGCCCCAGCTCGACGACGTGGGACAGCAGCGGGCTCATGCCGTGGTAGCGCAGCCCGCCCGCGTGGATCGCGTCCGGCACGAAGTCGTGGCCGAGGGTGTGCATCTTCATCAGCGGCGTCAGGCCGGCGGTGTCGCCGTAGTCGTAGGCGTAGCGGCCGCGCGTCAGCGTCGGGCAGGCGGCGGGCTCCACGGCCAGGATCCGCGGTCCCTGCCCGCCGCGATCGAGGCGATCGGCCAGGAACGGGAACGCCAGGCCCGCGAAGTTCGAGCCCCCGCCGGTGCAGCCGATCAGGACGTCGGGCTCCTCGCCGATCGCGGCGAGCTGGGCTTGGGCCTCCTGCCCGATCACCGTCTGGTGGAGCAGGACGTGGTTGAGCACGCTGCCCAGCGCGTAGCGGGTGACGTCGTCGGCCGCGGCGGCCTCGACCGCCTCGCTGATCGCGATGCCCAGGCTGCCCGGGTGGTCGGGCTCCTTGGCCAGGACCGCCCGACCCGCCTCGGTGCGGTCCGAGGGGCTCGGGTGCACCGTGCCGCCGAAGACCCGCATCATCGAGCCGCGATAGGGCTTCTGCTCGAAGCTGGCGCGCACCTGCCAGACCTCGCAGGTCAGGCCGAACTGGGCGCAGGCGAAGGCCAGCGCGCTGCCCCACTGCCCAGCGCCGGTCTCGGTGGTCAGGCGCTGCACGCCGGCCTCGGCGTTGGCGTGCGCCTGGGCCACGGCGGTGTTGGGCTTGTGGGAGCCCGCGGGGCTTCCGCCCTCGTACTTGTAGTAGATGCGGGCCGGCGTGCCGAGCGCCTGCTCGAGCCGGTGGGCGCGGTGCAGCGGCGTGGGCCGCCACAGGCGGTAGACGTCGCGGACCGGCTCGGGGATCGGGATCCGCGGCTCGTCGGAGGCCTCCTGGGCCACCAGCGCGGGCGGGAACAGCGGCGCAAGGTCGTCGGGGGTGATCGGCTCCTGCGTCGCCGGGTGCAGCACCGGCGGCGGCGGCTCGGGAAGGTGCGGGATCAGGTTCACCCAGTGGGTGGGCAGCTGATCCTCGGACAGCTGGGTTCGGGTCGGCGCATCGCTCATGGGCAGCAGTATGGCGGCGCCCGCCGCGGGTGGCACATCGGGGCAGCGCACGACCTCGCGAACCGGGCGGGAGCGGGCGCGACAACCTCCTGGGGCTCCGGTAGGGTGCCGCTCATGGAACAGCCTCAGGTGCTCTCGATGGTCCTCGCCGGCGGCGAGGGGAAGCGGCTCATGCCGCTGACCCACGACCGGGCCAAGCCCGCGGTGCCCTTCGGCGGTGAGTACCGCCTCATCGACTTCGTCCTGTCCAACCTCGTGCACGCGGGCTTCCTGCGCATCGTGGTGCTCACCCAGTACAAGAGCCACAGCCTGGACCGCCACATCGCCCAGACGTGGCGCATGAGCCCACTGCTGCGCCACTACGTGGCGCCGGTGCCGGCGCAGATGCGGCGGGGCAAGCACTGGTTCGCCGGCTCGGCCGATGCGATCTTCCAGAACCTCAACCTCATCAACGACGAGCGCCCGGACCACGTGGTGGTCTTCGGCGCCGACCACATCTACCGGATGGACCCGCGGCAGATGCTCGACTACCACATCGAGCAGGGCGCGGGCGTCACGGTCGCCGGCATCCGCCAGCCGATCGAGACCGCCGACCAGTTCGGCGTGATCGAGCCGGACGCCTCGGGGACGCGCATCGAGCGCTTCCGCGAGAAGCCGAGCGACCCGGTCGGGCTGCCCGACGCCCCCGATCAGGTCTACGCCTCGATGGGCAACTACGTGTTCTCCACCGAGGCGCTCGTCGAGGCCGTCACCGCCGACGCCGGCGACGAGGAGTCGGGGCACGACCTCGGCGGCGACATCATCCCGGCCATGGTCGACAAGGGCGAGGCGGCGGTCTACGACTTCACGCGCAACCGCGTGCCGGGGGCCACCGAGCGCGACCACGCCTACTGGCGCGACGTCGGCACGCTCGACTCCTACTACGACGCGCACCTCGACCTGATCTCGGTCCACCCGGTGTTCAACCTCTACAACGACCGGTGGCCGATCCTGACCAGCCGCGACCCCGCGCCCCCCGCGAAGTTCGTCCACGACGAGCCGGGCCGCGTGGGCACCGCGACGGACTCGATGGTCTGCGGCGGCGCGGTGGTCAGCGGCGGCACCGTCCGCGGCTCGGTGCTGGCCCCCGGGGTCTACGTCCACTCCTACGCCACCGTCGAGGGCTCGGTGCTGATGAGCGACGTGCGCGTGGGACGCCACGCCACGGTGCGCAACGCGATCGTGGACAAGAACGTGGTCATCCCACCCGGGGCGGAGATCGGCGTCGACCCCGAGCGCGACCGCGAGCGCTTCACCGTCAGCGACGGCGGGGTGGTGGTGCTCGGCAAGAACGAGGTGGTGGAGCCATGAAGGTCGGGCTGCTGACGCGCGAGTACCCCCCAGAGGTCTACGGCGGGGCCGGCGTGCACGTCGAGCACCTCGCCCGCGCCCTGGCCTACGAGGTCGAGGTGGCGGTCCACTGCGCCGGCGGCCCACGCAACGACCGACTGGTGGCCTCGGTGTCCAACCCGTGGGAGGCGCTGTCGGGCGAGGCCTCCCACCGCAGCGCGCTGGGCTGGTTCTCGGTGTCGCTCGCCCAGGCCGCCGCCGCCGAGGCCTCCGACGTGGTCCACAGCCACACCTGGTACGCCAACCTCGGTGGGCACCTGGCCAAGCTCACCTACGACATCCCCCACGTGGTCACCAGCCACTCGCTGGAGCCCCTGCGACCGTGGAAGGCCGAGCAGCTCGGCGGGGGCTACGCCCTGTCGTCCTTCGCCGAGCGCACCGCCGTGGAGGGCGCCGACGCGGTCATCGCGGTGTCGTCGGGGATGCGCGAGGACGTCCTGCGCTGCTATCCGCAGGTCGATCCCGACCGGGTCGAGGTGATCCACAACGGGATCGACGCCGAGGCCTACCGCCCCCTGCACGACCCGACCGTCCTCGCCCGCCACGACGTGGACCCCGAGCGCCCGACCGTGGCCTTCGTGGGGCGGATCACGCGCCAGAAGGGGGTGCCGCACCTGCTGGACGCGGCCCGGCACCTGCCCGAGGGCACCCAGCTGCTGCTGTGCGCCGGCCAGCCCGACACCCCCGAGATCGGCCGCGAGGTCGTCGAGCGCGTCGAGCGCCTGCGCGCCGACGGGCACGTGCGCGTGGTGTGGATCGACCAGATGCTGCCGCGCACCGAGATCGTCGCGCTGCTGTCGGCCGCCGACGTGTTCGCCTGTCCGAGCGTCTACGAGCCCTTCGGCCTGGTCAACGTGGAGGCGATGGCCACCGGCACCGCCGTGGTCGCCAGCGCCGTGGGCGGCATCCCCGAGATCGTGGTCGAGGGCGAGACCGGCCACCTGGTGCCCTTCGCCCAGGGCGACGACCCCTACGGCAGCCCCCGCGATCCCGAGGCCTTCGCCCGGGACCTCGCGGCGGCCCTGTCGCCGCTGCTGACCGACCGCGACCGGGCCGCCGACCTCGGCGCGGCCGGGCGGCGTCGCGTCGTCGAGCACTTCGCCTGGGAGGCGATCGCCGCGCGGACCGCCGACCTCTACCGGCGCGTCCTGGCCTGAGCCGCGCGCGAGGCGGCCGTCAGCGGCCGTACACGTAGGAGGCGAGGGAGGCCGCCTCGACCTCCAGCTCGTCCATCCGCGACTTGACCACGTCGCCGATCGACACGATGCCGGCGAGCATCCCGGCCTCGAGCACTGGCACGTGGCGCACGCGCTGCTGCGTCATGAGCGCGCTGAGCTGGTCGACGGTGGTGTCCGGACCGCAGGCGACGACCTCCTCGGCCATCACCGCGCGCACCGGCTCGTCGCCGCAGGCCGAGCCCAGCCGCGCCAGCGCGCGCGCCAGGTCGCGCTCGGAGACCACGCCGTGCACCTCGGCCCCGTCGGGGGCCACCACGAGCGCGCCGACGTCGTGGCGCGCCAGCTCGGCGGCGGCATCGGCCAAGGTCGCGTCGGGATGGATGGTGGCCACGCGGCGGCCCTTGCGCTCGAGCAGCACCGACACGGGGATCGACATGCGCTCACCTCCCGCGCGCAGGGTGCGATGGCGGGCGCCTCGCCGTCAATGCCTCCCGCGTGGTCGGGAGCCGGTCAGGCCGCGCGCGCCAGGACCTCCCACAGGCGGTCGACGTGGCGCTGCTCGGTGCGCACGCCCCCGATCGCCACGCGCAGCACGAGCCGTCCCCCCATCCGCGTGTGGGTGGCCAGCAGGTCCGGGGCCGCGTTGACCGCGTCGAGGAGGCGCTGGGTCGCGGCGTCGCCGTCGCGGTGGGCCAGGCACACCAGCGCGAGCTCGACGGGGGCCACGAGCTCGAGCCGGGGATGCGCCCGGACGCGGGCGCCGAGGTCCTCGCCGAGCGCGACGTGGCGACGCACGTGGGCCCGCAGCCCCTGCGCGCCGATCATCCGCAGCACGAACCAGAGCTTCAGGGCGCGGAAGCGCCGGCCGAGCCCCACCTGCCAGTCGCGGTAGTCGATGACCGCGCCGGACGCGCTGGCGGCATCGCGCAGGTACTCGGGGGTGATCGCCAGCGCGCGCTGCAGCCAGGTCGGGTCGGCGATCCACAGCGCCGAGCAGTCGATGGCGGTGAGCAGCCACTTGTGAGGGTTGGTGACGTAGCTGTCGGCGGCCCCCAGCCCCTCCCCCACCCAGCGCAGCTCCGGGCACACCGCCGCCGTGCCCGCCCAGGCGCCGTCGACGTGCAGCCACACGTCCCGTCCGGTGATCGCGCCGCCGATCGCCTCGAGCGGGTCGACCGCCCCGGTGGAGGTCGTGCCGACGGTGGCCACGAGGAACACCGGCCCGTCCAGGCCGGCGAGGACCTCGTCGAGCGCCGCGGCGTCGAGGCGGCCGCGCGCGTCGCACGGCACCCGGACGATCGCCCCGGGGTCCAGTCCCGCGATCGCCACGGCCTTGTCGACCGAGCTGTGCGCCTCCTGTGAGGCCACCACCGTCAGCGCCGCCCCCGCGGCGGCGGCGCGCTCGCGAGCGGCGAGCAGTGCGCACAGGGTCGCCGAGGAGGCGGTGTCCTGGATGACCCCGCGGCCCCGGAAGCGCTCGGGGAGGCCGAGCAGCTGGGCGAGCCAGTCCAGGACGTGGGTCTCCAGCTCGGTGGCCGCCGGCGAGGTCGACCAGAGCATGCCCTGGACGCCGAGGCCCGCGGCGACGAGGTCGGCCAGGGCGCTGGGCCCGGAGGTGTTGGCGGGGAAGTAGCCGAAGAAGCCCGGATGCTGCCACTGGGTGAGCGCCGGCACGATCACGCGGTCGAGGTCAGCGAGCACCGCGGCATGGGGCTCGGGGTGCTCCGGCGGCTGCGCGGGGAGCTGGTCGCGAACCCAGCCGGGCTCCACGTCCGGGGCGACCGGCAGGTCCTCCAGCCGGTCCCAATGGTCGGCGAGCCAGTCGACGAGGGCGTGCCCGGCCTGACGCAGCGACTCGGGGTCGAGCGGGTCGGCCCACGGGCCGACGCCCTCGGAGGGCAGCCGGCCCGCCTCGCCGTCGTCCGGCGCGGTCAGCTCGACTCCTTCTGGGCCTCCTCGACGACCTGCTGGGCGATGTGGTCGGGGGCCACGTCACGCCCGGCGTCGGTCATGCTCAGGGTGG
>PUKE01000137.1 GCA_003550425.1 Nitriliruptoria bacterium | reverse complement strand
GGCCCCGAGCGCTCACTAACACGCTCGTGTGGGTGCCCAGGGGCGAATGCTTGGTCGGCCTGCGCTCTCACACGGCGATAGCCCAGGTACAGATGCTTCGCAGCCCAGAGCCCGCCGGCAATCAGCATAAGAAGGGCGAGGACGCCCAACACCGCGCCTGCGACGTGTTCGAGGGCTCCTGGCAACATTGAGCCTATTGCGTAGATAGGCACGGTATATGCGACACCTTCCCTTCAATGCGCTCGTAGTGGCAGCGCCCTGCGCTGACACGCTTCCTCCATCGCACAGCAGCCGCTGTACCGCGGTGTGCCCGACTTGTCCTCCTGGCAACCCAGCGCTGCCCGTCTGTCGGCAGGCCTGTGCCACTCGCGCCTCGCCTGCCGAGCTCCTCGCCAGCCAGCGACCTCATCCCCACGCCATCACAGGGGCCGCTGACCGAGGCCGCCGCCGGCTCAACCCAGCAGCTCGACCAGGGCCAATCCGACGAAGACCAGCGCGATCACGGTCGTCAAGATGATGGCCTCGCGCCGCCGAGAGCCCCGCAAGTCGCGGGCGTTCTCGTCCTGGTTCGCGCGGCCCAGGCCCTCGGCGGAGGACTTCATCAACCCCGACTTCGGACTGGGCAGCATCCTCTTCTCCTCCATGGCATGGCACCGGGGACACCAGAGTGTGCCCGACATGTCCATCCCGGCAACGCAGGCCCGCCCCATCAGCAGGAAGGGCTGTGCCACTCGCCCCTTGCCTGCCGAGCCCCTCGCCAGCCAGCGACTCGCCAGCCAGCAACTTCAGCCCCACGCAATCACAGGGGGCTTCCAGCGGATCCCCGGCATGCCGCGGGGACCAACAGCGGCGTGAGCGTCCCCACACCGCGTGCGGCCTCGCCTGACCACCGTCCAGGCAGCCGTCGCCGAGTGCTGCCGGAGCAACCTCCGCGCCGGGCATCTCCGGTGTCCGCGCTCATCGCGCGTCCGGTGAGTCTGCACGTCGGCGTCGGCGAGCGATCAGCACGACGACCGCAGCGACGGCCAGGCCAGTGAGCAGGCCGCTGCTGACCGGATGCGTCACGACGTCGAAGTAGCCCACCAGCGCGCCAGCGGTGAAGGCCACAAGCAGAATCGTGACCACGTCGCTGGCGCGGAACTGGGTCGGCGTCACCGGCATTGCGAGGACCTCCTCCTCTTCTGCGCCCTTCACCGGGCGGGGTGCGTCACCGGGCCCGTAGCTCAGTGGTCAGAGCAGACGGCTCACCCTCTTCTGCGCCCTTCACCGGGCGGGGCGCGTCACCGCCTGTACATCAGCCCGAGCCCGCAGCCCAACGCCTTCTCTCTTCTGCGCCCTTCACCGGGCGGGGTGCGTCACCCCCTCCCCGGAGGTCCCCTTGTGTGCCAAGCAGATCCGAGGCGGTGTGCGCGCACCGTGGTCTACGGCATCGTCCCAGACAGCCCGATAATGACATCGCTGGGGTGATCTCCTTGTACAGCACGGGCCTCCGGTACAGCGCGCACCGCGGCGATCTGAGGCCTCTGGCGGAGATCTTGTACACGGTGTCCCACCACCGCGAGACGTAGCCGGCTCTGCACCTGGTCGCCTCGGGGGCTCTGCCAGGCCGCGCAGGCCAGCTCGACCGCCAGCCACGCTGCTGCCCGCGGCCACGACGCCCTCCCCCTGACCACGACCGACGCCCCCTGGCATCCGCCAAGGGGCGTCCATCGTGCGCGCGGCCCGCCTCCCCCGCGCCCTTCACGAGCGCACGAGGTGTCAGTGCTGGCCGCGCACTGACATCCCGGTGGCCACGCACTGACAGAACGTGGCCAAACCCCGGGATGTCACTGTGGCGATCCTCATCACGTGTGAACGGCCATTCGAGTGTCAGTCCGACGGCCACAGTGACATCTTGTGCATTCGTGAGGGCCTCCCGCGTGACGATGTCCCCGATCGGGACGCCCGCCCCGGCACTGGGCTCCCGGGCACACAGGCCCAACCCTCATCGGTCGCCCTGGTTGCCGCACCCCAGTTGACCCGCACCGTCCACGTTAGCGCTGACACTCTCGGCTGTCACTGCTAACATGGAGAGGTGATGTGGCCCACGACGATGGTTCGCGACGGCATAGAGCTCGCGCTGGACGCGCGCGGCCCGACACTCCAGGTCGCCGGGCGGCCTCCGCGGCGTATTCGCCGCTGGCAGCGGACGTTGCGGCCCGCTGACGTTCCACGTTCCTCCCCCGGGTGCCTGATCTCATGCCTTAGCTCGTCCCCCAGGGCGATGAGGCTCGCCGAGGACCGAGGCGTCGCCGTCGCCCTCTCCGATGGCCGCTACACGCTGCCCGACGGCCCTGAGCGGACGGAGCCTGCGGCTGTCGACCCCCTCCTGGCGAACCCCCCGACGCCGGTAGCTTCATGGCTCGCGCTGCTCATGGCCACCCACCCCGGCCGCTACCACCAGGAGTGGGCAGACATGCTCGGTGTGACCCGCGGCCGAGTCACCCAGATCCTCGCCGAGGTCGAGCCGCCCGACCCCGAGACGGCGCTCCTGCGGTGGCTCGCCGGCGAGCCACACACCACGGGGTGGGCGCTGTACCTGTTCAATGACGCGTCGCCCTGGGAGCAAGCCGCCCGCCTGTCCGAGCACCTCGACGCGCACCGCAAGCCGGGCGAGCCCCCCGCCATCATCGGGGGAGAGCTCGCAGGCGATGTCCATGCTCCATGGACGAGCCCTCAGCTGGCGACGGTTCGCTCACGGCGGATCGCCGGCACGCCCCCGGAGTTCGTCGCGGCCGACTCCCCGGAGACCGCTACCGCAGTCGTGGTGCTCGACACCGACTCGCTGAGCCGCGCGCTGGCGCGGAAGGCGCCGACCCCCATCGGTGAGCGACTACTCGCCCACCCGGCGACCGCGCTCGCCGACATCGCCGCGCTCACGCCTGACGATCGCCGTCGCGAGGAGCAGCTGGCCGCGCTGATCACGGCTATACGACGCACCGAGAGAGCCGGGCCACGGTCAGCATGACTGCTCACATCGAGGTGCGGGCCACCAGCCGCGCCGAGGAGGCCGGACTCCTGGCGCTGCTTGATCTCTCCCAGGTGATCGACGACTGGGAGCGCTATCGCGTCATCGGCGGGCACATGGTCGGCATACACCTCGCACTGGCCGACCTGCCGGATCTTCGTGGGACCAAAGAGGCCGATCTTGCAGCTCCCACCAACGTGCTCGGCGACCCGGCCGCCGCCCCGTCCCGTCTCGTTCACTCTCGCGGGTACGACAAGGTCGACGGCAGTCGCATCGCGCGCGCAAGCGAGAGCGGGGCTGTCGCGATCGACCTCATCGGGCCGTCTGACAAGAGCGGTGCCCGTCACAACCGGCCCGTCGGCATGTTCAGCGTCGACGAGTTCCCCGCGATCCGCTTCTGCCTTCGACGGCCCCCGATGATGGTCATGACAAGAACGCTCTCCACAGAGGGAGCGCACATGGGAGAAGGTCTCATCGCTGTGCCCGACGTCGCGGCCGCGATCGTGCTCAAGGCATGGGCAGGGCGACCAAGTGACCGCGCGGACACTTGGCTTCTCGTTGAAGCAGCCGCGGCACAGCAAGCGTCGCTCACCGAGGCCGACTGCCAAAACATCGACGCACACAGGGCAGCGCAGCTGCTCCACCATCGCTGGGCCGTCGAGCACAGCCAGCGGCGACGCCTAGCTCTTCACCGCGTGGTGTGGCGGCCGCCTGCCCCCGTAGCGTTCCGCGACCCATGAACCGTCGCACTCCCTCCCGGGTGCTCGCGGACGACGAAGCTGTCTAGTCGATGAGTGAGGGGGCGCGGTGTTGTCCTGGTGCCCCCACGCCGCCGGCGCCGTGAGGGTGGACGGTGACCCGGACCAGCGGCGGCGCTCGTGAGGGTCGAAGATGCGGCGCGCCCGGCTTGCGCGCCGCAGGCCCGGGCGGGGCCTCACACGCTCGGTCGCATCGCCCTTCGACCGCACCCGCGCTCTGGGGGCCTCACTAGGAGTCGGTGGCTTGCGTGGCGTGGCGCTCGGCAGCTTGGCGGTGGACGATGCGCACGAGCGCGGCCTTGGCGATGTCGGCGAACTCGGGGTCGTCGAGCAGGCGGACGGCGAGGTCCTCGCTGTCCTTCATCCACTCCACGACCGCCTCGGTGAACCGCTCGTCGAAGGCGTGCTGGAAGTGGTCGAGGTCGTTGGCGGCGGCTTGCTCTTGCAGCGCAGGGTCGTCGGAGAGGTCGGCGGCCAGCGACTCGAACTTCACCGCGTCGGCGTCGGTGAAGTTGGTGGAGAACCGCTCGTTGAGCTTGTCGATGACCTGGCCGAGCAACACGCGCTCGTCATCGGTGGTGCGAGGCGCGCAGTCCCCGACACGATCCGCGCCGAGCACACCCGCCGACAGCTCCCCCGAACCGCTGCTGAACTGCTGTACCGCGCCCTACGCGACGGCGAGCTCGACACCCAACGGCTCACCAACAACGAACACGTCGCCCTCGCCCGCCTCCTCCACGCCGGGATCCTCGAAGGGGAACCGCCACAGGTCAGCCAGGACACGGTGACGAGCTTGTTCCCCGACGACGAGGCTCCCGATACCCGAAGCCCTGCAGCCGGGGCGCGTCCACTTCCT
Organism: Nitriliruptoria bacterium; assembly: GCA_003550425.1. GTDB lineage: Bacteria > Actinomycetota > Nitriliruptoria > Euzebyales > Egibacteraceae > PUKE01. Next base: position 2,588 of record PUKE01000137.1, on the reverse strand, counting down.
TGATGGGGTAGCTACGCCGCAGCCGCCCAGGAGCCCGGCGGCGACCCGAGCACCCGACTGACCTCTTGCTCCTCGGGGCGCTCGTTCGGGAACACCCCGACGCCGAAGCGACTGATAGCCCCATTCGGGCCACGGCGCAGCCGCAGATGGATGATCTGCCAGTTGTCCAACTGGTAGCTGCCGACCATCCGACGTCCGGCGCGATGCTCCATTGCGACAGAATGCGCGCAATCACGGGCAGCACCGGTGACGACATCGGCAATCTGCAGCGCCTCGGAGCACTGCGAGCAGCTGGCGTAGAGATCGGGCGCGAGGCCCAACGATGACAGCGAGGGGACAGGCTGCCCCCGCAAGGTCATCTTCGAGTTCTCCCAGCGCTCGCTGTAGTGAGCGAATGCCGCGGTGCCAGGGCTGTTCTCGTAGATGCGGCGCAACCGCTGCGACATGGGGCGATCGGAGACATCGGCGGGCGGGGACGGATGGTCCACGACCACCTGATGGGGCCCCTCGTAGGCGATCTCACCGCGCTGGGCGTGGTTGCCTAGCCGAAGGGCGCACCAGATCATCGCGTCCAGGTAGTAGTCCAGTGGCTGGTGGTTGTCGTCGTCTCGAGGCTCGTCGAACCGCACCGCCACCACGACGTACACGGGCAAATCCGCTATCACACGCAGCATGGCTGGCACCCGCAATCGTTGGGGCCAGCCGTTGCGTTCAAGCACCTCGCGTGTCTCGCGCTGCGAAGGGATGTTGTGCTTCAGTTCGTCGCTGACTTCCAAGCCGAACCGCAGCTTCAGCGCACGCCACCGCTCCCGCACGAGAGCCAAGCCCTGCTGACTCACGATGACACCCCCTACGACCAGTACATCGTCTCGTACTGACTCGTCTAGGAACAGGGTGAACGGCTCTCGAGCGGCCTGGCGCAGGGACCTCACCTACCTATCGCCTCGCCACGCCGCGGCGGCCCACGCCCGGCCGCCGCGGCGTGTCACTATTGACAGATCCACTGACACTCGCTTGACGGACCGGTGACACCGACTTGACGGATCCGGTGCCACCGGCCTGACGGTTCACATCACGTGTCAACGGCCATCCGAGTGTCAGTCCGACGGCCACAGTGACGTCTTGTGCCGGGTCCTCTGGGCCCCAGTGCTCAAGCGCGGCGAGTTGTTCCTCAAGCGAGGCGTCCGGGTCGGTGAGGACCACGTGCGCTTCCTCGGTCACCTCGGTGTCCTCGTGCTCGCCGGGGTCGTCATCGCGTGCGATCGGGTCCTCCTGTGGTGGCCCCCAGTCCCCAGCTCGTCTCGATCGACCGTGTCGTCGGGATGATCCTCGCCGATCTGGTCGGCGCCATCGGCGTCTTCACCGTCCAGCTCAGTGGACTCCTCGGCGGAGGCCTCCCCTTCCACCCCCTCGCCTGCGCAGGCGCTGACGAGCAGCAACAACGCCGCCACAACCGCGACCAGCAGCCTTGCGTCGCGCACAACCCACCTCCTTACGCGGCCGGGGCCGCCGACCCTGCAGCCCCAGCAGCCGGGAATCCACCATCGGCCGCCAACGAGCCGACTCGACAGCTGGCGAGGGCCCCTCACCCGATTGCGCCCGGCATGCCCGTATCGTCAGTAGATGTCCACACGCGCCAGCGCTCACAAGAACGTCCCGGTGGGTCCAGCCTGAACGGCATTGAGGTTGATCCCCGGCTCAAGGGCGCGGCGGCACGCTGTCGCAGTCGCGGGCGGCGGCTACCTCCACGGCCCGATAGGCCAAGATCGCCAGCGAGGCGATTGCGGCGCCGAGCAGGGCCGCCGCAGTCGATGCGCCCCACCCGACGACCAGCGCGACGCCCCCAGCCATCGCGATGAGGCCGACCACCGCCAGATGTGCCCACGCCCACGGCGTCGCGACCTGCGCAGCGACCCGAGCACGCAGGACGGCCGCGCGATCGCCAGCGGCGTCGAGCGCGGTCGCCGCCGAGCGCGCCGAGGCGAACACCAAAGCGGCAACGAGCGCCAGCAGCGCGGCGGGCGCGATCTGGTACACGCCAGGTGGGGTAGAGCGGTCGGCGAGCATGACCCCCACGCCGAGCAGCGCCCCCGCAAGCGGCCACCAGGCCGGCATGGCGTCGTCGCGCACCAGCCGCTGGGCAACGCTGCGGGTCATCGCTGTGGACGTCCCAACTCCGACGCGACGTCTCGGGCGTGGGGCCGCGGGCACTGAGCCCGCGGTCCATGATGTCCCGCCGGTCACGGGGTGCCGCCCTCCAGCACCGCGGCCACGCCGCGCTCCCCCTGACCACGACCGACGCCCCCTGGCATCCGCCAAGGGGCGTCCATCGTGTGCGCGGCCGGACTAGCTCTCGGCGCCCTTCACGAGCGCACGAGGTGTCAGTGCCGGCCGCGCACTGACATCCCGGTGGCCGCGCACTGACAGAACGTGGCCAAACCCCGGGATGTCAGTGTGGCCGTCGTCATCACGAGCAGCCGCTGGTGCTGCCGCAGCTCTGGCAGACGTGGCACGACCCGGCGCGGACCATCTGCACCCCGCAGCTGAAGCACATCGGTGCATCGCCGTAGAGGTCGTCGACCTGGCCG
>PUKE01000011.1 GCA_003550425.1 Nitriliruptoria bacterium | reverse complement strand
TCCCCCAATGTGCGCCGAGCGCATGTCGGGCGGTGCTCTGCGACCGCCAGCACCTCCGACGACCGTGATCGGCGCCGTTCGCGCCGATCACGGTCGGTTCATCTCGAGTGGCGTGACCTCACGCGAACGCGCCCACCAGCGCCACCGCGAGCCCGATGATCAGGACCAGGGAGCCGACCCCGAGCACGACGAACGGCAGCACGAGGGCAGCGAACGCACGACCGGCGCTCACACGATGCGCTGTTCGCACGCCGAGCACCAGCAGGATCACGACCCAGACGAACAGGCCCACGCTGATCAGCCCGCCAAGGGTGCCGGCGACGAGCGCGTCCAACGGGAGGGCGGGCAGGAGCTGCGCGGGGATCGCCAGCGCGCTCGGCACCGTGGCGAAGCCCAGCACGGTCACGGTGGCGCGGAACTCCCCGGCGCCGCCGAGCAGCCGGGCCAGGGCATGCACGATCGCCGCCCCCGCCGCGAGCAGCCCGGCGGCCAGCAGCGCGCCGCCCACGATGCGCGTCACGTAGAGGGCGGCCGCCGCACCGTCCGGAGCCGCTGGCGCCCCGGGCACCCCGGCCGTGGGGTCCGCGCCCGGACCCTCGGCGATCGTCGACAGCGCCGAGAGGACCACCACGACCACGAAGGCCCACGCCATGCGCGGGTGCGCCGCGAGGCTCCGCAGGGTCTTCCGAGGGCTGATGAGCACGCCGACGGCGCTGTCGAGCAGCCCGCGCGGCACCCGTGGCTCCCCGCTGCCCGGCCCCTGACCAGCATCCGGTGGGGCCTGGGCCGTGCCCGCATCGGATGGACCCGGCGCCGGCTCCTCGTGGGGCGCCTGCGGCGCCTGCGGCACCGCGACGCCCCCCTGGGCCTGCGCACCCTCGGATCCCGCCCGGGGCTCACCCTCGGATCCCGCCCGGGGCTCACCCTCGGATCCCGCCCGGGGCTCACCCTCGGATCCTGCCCGGGGCTCACCCCCGGATCCCGCCCGGGGCTCACCCTCGGGCTCGGAGGCGGGGGTGTCAGGGTCGTGGGGTGGTGGGGTCTGGCTCATGATCCGCTCCCCTCGGCCGGACGCAGGTACTGCGGGGTGCCGGCGTCGCGCAGCAGCTCGAGCACCAGGCGCTCCTCGAGGTCGAGGCCGTCCACGTCGAGGTCCTCGGGGGCCGCGCCGTCACCGGGGGTCCCGGGATCCGCGGGCGTCACGGGATCCGCGGGCTCCTCGCCGAGGAGGCGGCCGATGGTGCCCTCCAGGCCGGTGGGCAGGAGCCCGTCGAACAGGCCCGGGCGGTCCTCGACCACGACCGGGTCGTCGATGCCGGCCAGCTCGGCCGCCTGCTCCACGGCCTCGTCGACGCCGCCGAGGTCGTCGACGAGGTCGCGCTCCAGCGCCTCCTCGCCCGAGACGATCGAGCCGTCGGCGAGGTCGCGCGCCTCGGCCTCGGACAGGTCGCGCCCCTCGGCCACGGCGGCGACGAACTGCTCGTAGGCATCGGCGTTGATCGCCTCGAGCATCGCGCGGCCGTCGTCGTCGAGGCCCTCGAACCCGAGCGCGTCCTTGAGCTCGCCCTCGGCCAGGGTCTCGATCTCGATCCCGAGGTCCTCGAGCAGCTCGGAGACGTCGATGGCCTGGGAGATCACGCCGATGCTGCCGGTGATGGTGCCCGGCTGGGCCACGATGCGCTCGGCGCCGAGGCTGATGTAGTAGCCACCGGACGCGGCCTGGTCGCCCATCGAGACCACCACCGGATCGGGGTGGTCCTCGATCAGCTCGACGATCTCCTGGGAGGCGGCGACGCTGCCGCCCGGGCTGTTGACGCGCAGCACCACCGCGCCCACGCGGGGATCGGCGCTCGCGGCCTCCAGCCGCTGGCGCACCGTCGCCGGCGAGATCAGCGTCCCGCCGAGCCCTGCGACCCCCTCGGCGATCTGACCGTTCAGGGGGATCACGGTGACGGTCTGGGTTGGCTGGCGGTCCTCGACCGGCGGGACGAGCACCGGCACCGCCGCGGCGGCGGCGACGATCGCCACCAGGGCGATGACGCCGATGAAGGTGCGGACGGACATGGGCGGCTCCTCGGTGGCAGGGACAGGTCGCACCGAATCCGGCAGGATAGCGGGCGATCTGCCGGCTCAGCCGTCGGGCCGCCCCGCGCTGGGGACGAGCGCGGCGACGTCGACGGCCTCCAGGCTCTCCAGGAGCGCGTGGGCGCCGTCGACGCTCGCCCCGGGGACGCTCGGGACGGCGACGGTCCACAGGCCAGCCGCCACGGCGGCGGCGATGCCCGGCGGTGAGTCCTCGAAGGCCAGCGACCGGGTCGGCTCGCCCCCCAGCTCGGCGCAGGCGCGACGATACGGGTCGGGGGCGGGCTTGGGCTCGTCGACGTCCTCGACGCACACGAGCGCGTCGACCAGCCCGTCGAGGCCCGCCCCGGCCATGGCGGTGTCGGCGAGCACCCGACGCGAGTTCGTCGCCACGGCCGTGGGCACCCGGCCCTGCAGCGCCGTGAGGAGCTCCTGCGCGCCGGCGAGCGCCCGCACGCCGCGGCGGAACTCCTCCAGCGCGGCCACGAGCAGGCGGCGCGCCACCATCCCCTCGTCGGCCACGCCGAGGTGCTGCGCCAGGATGCGCGCGGAGGTCTCGGGCCCGACGCCGAGCAGCTGCTGGCGCACCGCGGGATCCCAGGTGCCGCCGAGGTCGGCGATGAGCCGGCGCTCGGCCGCCTCCCAGCGGGGCTCGGTGTCCACCAGCAGCCCGTCGAGGTCGAACACGATCGCGTCGGGGGTGAAGGGGGGTCTCACGGGGGCTCGTCTCCGGGTCGGTCGGCCGGCGCGCGGTCGGCGGCAGCGGGGTCGGTGGGTGCGGGGTCGGTCGGCGCCGGGTCAGGCTCGGCGCCCTGGGCGCGCAGGCGCAGCGCCGCGCCAGCGCCGAGCAGCGCCACGACGAGCGGGACGCCCATGGCCGGGCGCACGCCCAGCCAGTCGGCCACCGCGCCGTCCACGAGGGCCGCGATGGGGCGGTTGCCGAGGAACGCCACGGTCCACAGCGCCATGATGCGCCCGCGCAGCGCCTCGGGCACGCGCCGCTGCAGCACGCTCGTGAGGCTGGTGAGCCCCAGCACGAACCCGCAGCCCATCACCGTGAACCCCGCGATGGCGATCGGGCCGGTCGGCGCCGCCCCTGCCACCGCCAGGCCCGCGGCCAGCAGCCCGCCGCCGAGCGCCGCGGTGGTCAGGCGACCGAGGTCCCGCTGCAGCCGACCCGCGCCCAGCGCGGTGGCCGCCGCCCCCACCCCGAACGCGCTGACCAGGAAGGCCACGAGGTCACCCTCGGCGTCGAGCTCGGCGGCCAGGGGCGGCGCGAGCGTGTTGATCGGGTCGGTGGCGAAGCCCACCGCGGCGACCCCGCCGAGCAGCCACAGCAGCGCCGGGTCCCGACGCACGTGGGCCAGCCCCGCGCGGACCGTGCGATCCGCCTCGGGGTCCTGCGGTGGCCGAGCCTGCGGGCGGATGGCGAGCAGGGCCACGAGCAGCGCCACGAACGTGGCCGCGTTGATCGCGAACGCCGCCTCCGGGCCGAGGGTGGCCAGCACCACGCCGGCGGCGCCCGGGCCCAGCGCTCGCCCCACGTTGAACGTGAGCGAGGTCAGGGTGATCGCGCTCTCCAGGTCGGCGTCGGGCACCAGCGCCGGGACGAGGGCCTGTTGGGCCGGCCCGGTGAACGCCACGCCGAGCCCGATGCCCAGCGTGGCCAGGATGATCGGCCACGCGCCGGGCAGCCCATCCACCCCCAGGAGCAGGGTCGTGACCGCCAGGGCGGTCGCGCTGGCGAAGGCGAAGGCCTGGGCGCCCAGGAGCAGCCGCTTGCGGTCCACCCGGTCCGACAAGGCCCCCGCCCACGGGCTCAGCAGCGCGAGCGCCGCGAACTGCGCGACGCTGACGGTGCCCACCATCACCGCCGAGCCGGTCAGGTCGTAGACGACCACCGCCGCGGTGACGTTGTACAGCCAGTTGCCGCTGTTGGAGGCCAGGTTGCCCCAGAACCAGGGGCCGAAGGTCCGGTCGACCAGCAGCGCGGTCGCCGCGCGCGGGGGCGAGGGCTCGGGGCTCACGCGGCGGACGGTAGCCCAGGCGCCTGCCCGTCGACGCCAGCGGGCGCTGGTCACCGCGGCGAGGCCGGCCTCGCAACCGAGCCAGCAGCCTCGCCTGCTAGCCTCCGAGGCGATCGCTGTCCCCCGTGACCCCTGCGAGGCTGTCATGAGCACGCTCATCCTGGTCCGCCACGGCCAGTCCGACTGGAACGCCCGGAACCTGTTCACCGGCTGGGTCGACGTGCCCCTGTCCGAGAAGGGACGCGAGGAGGCCCGTCAGGGCGGCAAGCGGCTCGCCGCCGAGGGGATCCGCGTCGACAAGGCGTTCACCTCCACGCTCGTGCGCGCGATCGAGACCGGCGAGATCGTGCTCTCCGAGCTCGGCCAGGGCGACCTGCCCCAGGAGCAGGCCTGGGAGCTCAACGAGCGCTTCTACGGCGCGCTGACCGGCCGCGACAAGGCCCAGACGGCGGAGGAGTTCGGCGAGGAGCAGGTCCACATCTGGCGGCGCAGCTACGACGTGCCACCGCCGGGCGGCGAGTCGCTGAAGGACACCGCCAACCGCACCCTGCCGTTCTTCCGCGATCGCATCCTGCCCGCCCTGGAGGAGCACGACGTGGTCCTGGTCAGCGCGCACGGCAACAGCCTGCGCTCGATCGCCAAGGACCTCGACGACCTGGACGACGAGGCCGTCACGCGCCTGGAGATCCCCACCGGCGTGCCGATCGTCTACGAGATGGACGGCCCGCGGCCCGTGAGCAAGCGGATCCTCGACTAGCGCCGCTCGCTGCGCCCGTCGGCGGCTACGATCCGCGCGATGGTCGAGCCCGGCACCACCTATCGCTGCGCGCACTGCGGGCAGCTGCTGCCCTTCGACGCGGCCGTGCGCGTGCCGAGCGCGTGCCTGCGCCGGTGCGAGGGCGGCTGCGACTGGCACGCGGTCGGGCCGACCGACCCGTCGGTGCGGGCGCGTGCCGAGCTCGACGGCCCGGTCGGCGACGACGGGCTCCCCGATCCCGACGAGGCCTGCTGATGGCGCCCTCCACCCCCCCGCCAACCCTGCGCGCCGCCGCCGGCGACCTGCGCGCCCAGGAGGTCGACGTCCTCGTGGCCCCGGCCTTCAAGGGCGAGATCGAGGGGCCCGGGGCCGGCGCGGTGCTCACCGCCCTGGGCCTGGACGGCGTCCCGGTCTCGCACCGCTTCCGTGGCGACGTGGGTCAGACCCTGCGCCTGGCCGCGCCGGACCTGCCGGCACGCTCGGTGCTCCTGGTCGGGCTCGGCCGCATGATCGACGCGGACGCCACGGCCCTGCGCGACGCGGCCGCCACGGCGGTGCGCGCGGTGCCCGACGCCGGCTCGCTGGCCACCACCCTGGCCCAGGTCCATCCGACCGCGACGAGCGCCCAGGCGGTGGGCGAGGGCCTGCTGCTCGGTGCCCACGCCGACCAGCGCTGGCGCCGCGACCCCGATCCGCAGGCGCCCGCGCTCGCCGAGGCCACGATCCTGGTGCCCTCCAGCCGGCGCGCCGAGGCCGACCAGGCCCTCGAGCGCGCGACCCTCGGCGCCCGCGCGACGATCACCGCCCGAGAGCTCGTGAGCACCCCGCCGGCCGACAAGGCCCCGGCGGCGCTGGCCGAAGCGATCGTCGCCGCCTGCCCCGACCTCGAGGCGACGGTGTGGGGGCCCGCCGAGCTCGCCGAGCGCGGCTGCCACGCCACGCTGGCGGTCGGCGGCGGCTCGCAGCACGAGCCCCGGATGGTGCGGCTGCGCTACGCCCCGCGTGGCAGCACCGGCCGCGTGGCGCTGGTCGGCAAGGGCGTCACCTTCGACTCCGGAGGGCTGTCGCTGAAGGACCGCGCCGGCCTGCAGTCCATGAAGTGCGACATGGCGGGCGCCGCGGCCGTGGCCGGCGCCTGCACGGCGCTCGCCGACCTGGGCGTGCGGGTCACGGTGGACGCGTGGCTGCCGCTGGTGGAGAACCTGCCCGGCGCGAGCGCCTACCGGCCCGGTGACGTCGTGTCCCACCCCGACGGCTCGACCACCGAGATCGTCGACACCGATGCCGAGGGACGGCTGATCCTCGCCGACGCCCTCGCCCTGGCCGCGGGCACCGAGCCCGACGCGATCGTCGACCTCGCCACGCTCACCGGCAGCGCCGCCCGCGCGGTCGGCGCCTACGCCGGCGCCCTGCTCGGCGACGACGAGGGGCTTCTGGGCGCGGTGCGCCAGGCCGGACGCGACAGCGGCGAGCGGCTGTGGCCGCTGCCGCTGTGGCCCGAGCTCGATCGGTTCCTGCGCAGCGAGGTCGCCGACCACCGCCAGGTCGGCGACGGCCCCGACGGCGACCCCGGATCCGACGCGATCCTCGCGGCCCTGTACCTGCGGCGCTTCGTCGGCGAGGTGCCCTGGGTCCACGCCGACCTCCCCGCGGCCTGGCTGGCGCCGGGCATGGGCTGGGGCCACCTGCCCGAGGGCGGGACCGGCTTCGGGGTCCGCACGCTGCTGTCCTGGCTGGGGCCGGACCGCTGACGCCCCCGCCCGGCCGCGCCCGAGGCGCGCGGCGCCCGCGTCAACGCTGGCAGGACGGGCAGGAGAAGATCGTGCGGCCGGCCAGCCGCGCGCTCGTGATCGCCTGGCCGCAGCGGGTGCAGGGCTCGCCCGCGCGCCGGTAGGCGTGCACGCGCTCGCCGCCGTCCCGGCTCGCGCCGTCCACGGTGACGATGCGCCCGCTGCGCTCGCCGGCGCGCAGCAGCACCACCAGGTCGTCCCACAGCGCCTGGGCCTCCTCGGGGGTCAGCGCGCGGGCAGGCCGGAAGGGGTCGATGCCGGCGCGGTGCAGCACCTCGGCCCGGTAGACGTTGCCCACCCCCGCCACGACGGCCTGGTCCAGCAGGACCTGGCCGATCGGCGCGCGCCGACGAGCCAGCGCCGCGACGAACCGCTCCGGGTCGGCGTCGCCGCGCAGCGGGTCGGGGCCGAGCCGCGCGCGCAGCGCCGCCTCCGCCTCGGCGTCCAGCAGCTCGCAGGCGCTCGGCCCTGACAGGTGCAGCACCACCCCGTCGCCGCGCAGCCGCAGGCGCGTGGCCGGCGAGGGCTCGGGCTCGCTGGCCGCGCGGAAGCGACGGAAGCGCCCGAAGAGCCCAAGGTGCACGTG
>PUKE01000234.1 GCA_003550425.1 Nitriliruptoria bacterium | reverse complement strand
CCGCCCGCGCCACCAACGGCGCGTCCCCCGCGCTCACCCCGACCCCGACCCAGGAGGCCCCCTGATGTTCACCGGCATCGTCGAGGAGATGGGCACGCTCACCGCGATCACCGCCGAGCAGCCCGCCCACCTGACCGTGGCCTGCCGCGACGTCCTTGCGGACGCGCGCATCGGCGACTCGATCAGCGTGGAGGGCTGCTGCCTGTCGATCACCGACCTGCAGCACGACGAGGACGGCAACGCGGTGGCGTTCTCCTCGGACCTGATGGGCGAGACGCTGGCGCGCACCAGCCTCGGCGAGCGCACCACCGGCGACCAGGTCAACCTCGAGCGGGCGCTGCGCGCCGACGACCGGCTGGGAGGCCATCTCGTGCAGGGCCACGTCGACGGGGTGTGCACCGTGCGGGCCATCGAGGAGCACGAGGAGTGGCAGCTGGTCTGGTTCGACCTGCCCGCCTCGCTCTCGCCGTACGTGGTCGAGAAGGGCTCCATCACGCTGGCCGGCGTCTCGCTGACCGTGGCCGACGTCACCGACGACGCCTTCGCCGTCGGCCTCATCCCGCACACGCTGAAGGTGACCACCCTGGGTCGCCTCGCGCCCGGCCAGGCGGTCAACGCCGAGGCCGACGTCGTCGCCAAGTACGTCGAGCGGCTGCTCGCCGGCCGCCCCGACTCCCCCTACGTCCCCGAGGAGCAGTGATGACCGCGTCCTCCGAGCCGCTGGCGCCGATCGAGGAGGCCATCGAGCGGATCGCCCGTGGCGGCATGGCCATCGTGGTCGACGATGCCGACCGCGAGAACGAGGGAGACCTCGTCATGGCCGCCGACGCCGCCACCCCCGAGGCGCTGGCCTTCTACGTGCGCCACACCTCCGGGCTCGTCTGCGTCCCGATGACGGGCGAGCGCCTCGACGCGCTGGACCTGCCGCTGATGGTCCGCGACAACACCGACCCCAAGGGCACGGCCTTCACGGTGTCGGTCGACGCCAAGGACGGCGTCGAGACCGGCATCTCCGCCGCCGACCGGGCCCGCACCGTCCGGGCGCTGGTCGACGAGGCCACCGGTCCCGACGACCTCGCCCGACCCGGCCACGTGTTCCCGCTGCGCTACCAGCCCGGCGGGGTCCTGCGCCGCGCGGGCCACACCGAGGCCGCCGTCGACCTCGCGCGGCTCGCCGGCCGGTCGCAGGCCGGCCTGATCTGCGAGATCGTCAACGACGACGGGTCGATGGCCCGGTTGCCGCAGCTGCAGGCCTTCGCGGCGCAGCATGACCTGCCCGTGGTCTCCATCGCCGACCTCATCGCCTACCGCCGGCGCCACGAGCGCCTGGTGCGCCGGGTCGCCGAGGCGACGATCCCCACGGCCTTCGGCCCGTTCACCGCGGTGGGCTACGAGTCGGAGATGGACGGACAGCAGCACGTCGCCCTGGTCAAGGGCGAGGTCGAGGGCAAGCCCGACGTGCTGGTGCGCATGCACTCCGAGTGCCTCACCGGCGACGTGTTCGGCTCGCTGCGCTGCGACTGCGGCACCCAGCTCGAGGACGCGCTGCGCCAGGTCGCCGAGCACGGCGAGGGCGTGGTCGTCTACATCCGCGGGCACGAGGGCCGCGGCATCGGCATCATGCACAAGCTCGAGGCCTATCGGCTGCAGGACAACGGCTCGGACACCGTCGACGCCAACGTCGAGCTCGGGCTGCCCGTCGACGACCGCGACTACGGCACGGGGGCGCAGATCCTGGTCGACCTCGGCCTGTCGACGCTCCGGCTGCTCACCAACAACCCGGCCAAGCGCGCTGGCCTCGAGGGCTATGGCCTCGAGATCGTGGAGCGCGTGCCGATCGAGACCACGCCGACCGCCGAGAACCTGCGCTACCTGCGCGCCAAGCGCGATCGGATGGGCCACGACCTGCCCGGCCTCGACGGGCGACGCGTGGCCGGCGATGGCCAGGCCGCCGCGCCGTCACCGCAGGGGGCGTGGCCACCACCGCGCACCGCCGAGCCGCACACCGGATCCACCGCCGACGAGGGAAGGGGCTGACGCCATGCGCACCATCGAGGGCAGCCTGGACGGCGCGGGGCTGCGGATCGGCCTCGTGGCCGCCCGCTTCAACGAGCGGATCACGACCTGGCTGGTCGACGGCGCCCGCAGCGAGCTGCGCCGCCACGGCGTGGCCGACGACGACCTGACCCTGTGCTGGGTGCCGGGCTCGTGGGAGATGCCGGTGGTCGCCCAGCGGCTGGCCGGCTCTGGCCGCGTGGACGCGGTCGTGGCCCTCGGCGCGGTCATCCGCGGGCAGACCGCGCACTTCGACTACGTCGCCGGGGAGGCGGCCTCGCTGGGCAAGGTCGCCACCGACACCGGCGTGCCGGTGAGCTTCGGGGTGCTGACCACCGAGACCTACGAGCAGGCCGTGGACCGGGCCGGCGGCAAGCGCGGCAACCAGGGCGCCGAGGCCGCGCGGGCCGCGCTGGAGACCGCGCGGCTGCTGCGGGAGCTGTGAGCGCCGCACCGCCTCGTCCCGGCCCTGCCCGGTCCCCAGCCCCCCGTGGCCGCGACCGGCGAGGGGCCGCGCCGCTCCGCTACGATGCGAGCCCCATGTCCGTGTGGGAGGCCCCATGAGCACCGCGACACGCACCGCCGAGCGCACCGACACCACGCCCCAGCCGCAGGCTGGTGGCGGCGACCACGAGCGCTTCGCCCACATCGTGCGCACGCCCGGCCGCAACGCCGAGGCGGCCATCACCGAGGCGCGCGTGATGGGCGAGGAGGTGGAGGCCCTCTGCGGCAAGCGCTGGGTCCCTGAGCGCGACCCGGCCAAGTACCCCGTGTGCCCGGAGTGCAAGGCCATCCGCAACGGTGGGTGACGCCCCGACCACCCCGTGCCCAGCCCCGTGAGCGCAGGAGGCGCCGTGAACGCCGACGAGTCCCAGGGCAGCGCGCCCACCCAGGCCGACGAGCAGGCGCCCCAGGACGAGGGCGCTGCAGGGCCCGGTGAGGACGAGGGCGCTGCAGGGCCCGGTGAGGACGAGGGCGCGGCAGGGCCCGGTGAGGACGAGGGCGCGGCAGGGCCCGGTCAGCCCGAGGGCGCGGCAGGGCCCGGTGAGGACGAGGGCGGGGATCCGGCGTACCGCGTCGGTGTGACGGTGGGCCTGGCGACGCTGGTCGCGCTCGCGGCGGTGCTGGCCATCCTGATCGCCGCCGGCGTGGCCTGACGCGAGCGGGTCGGGCGATGCGCGGGCGGCGGGCGGCGTGACCCCCACCGCCGCGCTGGTGGTGGCGAGCGCGGTCCTCGGGCTGGTGCTCGGGAGCTTCGCGAACGTCGTCATCGCGCGCGTGCCCCATGGCGCGTCGGTGGTGCGGCCGCGCAGCGCGTGCCCGTCGTGCGCGACGCCGCTGCGCGTGGTGGACAACGTCCCGGTGGTGTCGTGGCTGGCGCTGCGCGGCCGCTGCCGGACGTGCGCCTGGCGCATCCCGCTGCGCTATCCGCTGGTCGAGCTCGCCGGCGCGACCTTGTTCGCGCTGGTGGCCTGGCGGATCGGCTGGTCCAGCGCGCTGCCGGCCTACCTGCTGTTCGCGTGGACGCTGCTGGTGCTGTCGGTCATCGACCTGGACCACAAGCGGATCCCGAACCGCCTGACCTACCCGCTGACGCCGGTGCTCGCGCTGTTGCTGGTCGGCGCGGCGCTGCTGGGCGGCGACCCCGGACAGGCGCTGCGGACGCTGCTCGGCGGCGTCACCGCCTTCGCGGCACTGCTGGCCCTGGCGCTCATCAGCCCGCGCGGCATGGGCCTGGGGGACGTGAAGCTCGCGGCGTTCCTGGGCCTTGGCCTCGGCTTCCTGGGCTGGGACCATCTGGTGCTGGGCCTGTTCGCGGCCTTCCTGCTCGGCGGGGCGGTGGCGCTGGCGCTGCTGGCGGTCGGGCGTCGCGGACGCCGCGACGAGATCCCGTTCGGCCCGTGGCTCGCGGCGGGCTCGCTGGTCGCGGTGCTGGCCGGCGAGCCCCTGATCGCGGCGTATCTCCAGGCGACGGGCCTGGGGTGAGGCGCGACGCGATCGCCGCGCGCGCTGCTGGCGGTCGGCGAGCCGATAGCATCGCGGGCTGACCCGCGTCGACGTGAGGAGTGCGAGCGATGAGCGATCCCCAGCAGGCCGGTGGGCCGAGCGAGGAGGAGCTCCAGGCCTACATGGAGCAGATGCGCCAGGCCGACCCCTCGGAGGTGGTGGCCCAGGCGTTCAACCTGCTGGCGACCGGGGCCCAGGTCAAGCTCGGCCAGTCCGACGCCAGGGTCCTGATCGATGGCCTCGCCGGCATGGCCGACGCCGTCAAGCCGAGCCTGCCCGACGAGGTCTACCAGCAGATGAGCCAGGCGGTGCAGCAGCTGCAGACCGCCCAGGTGCAGGCCGAGCAGGGCGGTGGCGCGCCGGGGGAGCAGCCCGCGGGCGAGTCGCAGGGCCAGGCGGGCCAGTCCCAGGCCGCCCAGGGGCAGGGCACCCAGGCCTCGCAGGGCGACCAGGGCGGCGACCAGCGGTTGACCGACCGCCTCTGGGTGCCGGGACGCTAGCGGGCCCGGGCGCGGCCGCCAGCGCGGCGCGCCGCCAGCCCGGGCGCGCCTCCAGCCCGGGGCGCGCTCGCCAGCCGGGTGCGCTAGGCTGGCCCGCCGGCGCGCGGCGTCCTGCGCTGCGCGCCCGCCGGTCTGGCGACCCACCACCCATCCGCCACCGATCCGGCCGCGGCTGCCGCAACCAGTCGCGGCCTGTGCGCGAGGACCAGCCATGCCCAAGCAGAAGATCCACAGCGGCGCGAAGAAGCGCTTCCGCGTGACCCGCAACGGCAAGGTCATGCACAAGCGCGAGGGCGCCAGCCACCTGCTGGAGCACAAGTCGCCAAAGCGCAAGCGCCGGCTGTCGCGCCCGGCCCAGCTCGAGGGCGAGGACGCCAAGCAGATCCGCACGCTGCTGGGCCGGTAGCCCGCCCCGGCCTCGCCGCCTCGCCGGCCGCGCACGCCCGCGCCGCCGATCAGCCGCAACGACCAGGAGGAGCCTCATGGCTCGCGTGAAGCGCGCGGTCCAGAGCCGCAAGCGCCGCCGCACCATCCTCGACCGCGCCCGCGGGTTCCGCGGAGCGCGCAGCCGTCGGTTCCGCACCGCCAAGGAGGCGGTCGGCCACGCGCAGCGCTATGCGTTCCGGGACCGCCGTCAGCGCAAGCGCGACTTCCGCCGGCTGTGGATCGCCCGGATCAACGCCGCGGCCCGCGCCGAGGGGCTGAGCTACAGCCGCCTCATGGCGGGCCTGAAGGCCGCGGGCGTCCGACTCGACCGCAAGCAGCTCGCCGACCTCGCCGTCCGGGACCCGCAGGCGTTCCGCGCGATCGTCGCCCTCGCCAAGGAGCAGCAGGGCGCTGACGAGCCCGTCGGCGCCGGGTCCCGCTGACCGGCGCTCGCGCCGCTCGCTCCCCTCGGGGAGCACCGGGGGCGTCATCGTGCTGACCAGCACCCGCAACCCGGCGGTCGCTCGCGCGCGTCGCCTGGCCCGCGGCGGCGCGGACGGGGAGGCGCTCGTGGAGGCGCCGGGCGCCATCGCGGCCGCCGTGGAGGCGGGGGCGCTGCGCGTGCTGTGGCACACCCACGACGCCGCACAGCGCCATCCCGACCTGCTCGCCGCGGCGCATCAGGCGGGCGCCACCGTGCAGCCCGTCGCCGACCACGTGCTGGAGGCGATGGCCGCCACGCGCGGACCGCAGGGGATGGTCGGGGTCGCCGTGCTCGCGCCCGTCGACCCAGCGACGGCGCTGGACGAGGCCACGCTCGCCGTCGTGTGCGTGGCGGCCAGTGACCCCGGCAACGTCGGCACGGTCGTGCGGACCGCCGACGCCGCCGGTGCCGACGCCGTGCTGCTCGCCGACCACGCGGTCGACCCGGCCAACCCCAAGGCGATCCGCGCCGCTGCGGGCAGCCTGTTCCACCTGCCGGTCGGACGTGGCGCCTGGGAGGAGGTCGCCGAGGCCGCCAGGCAGCAGGGGCTCGCCCTCGTGGCCTGCGATCACACGGCCGCGACCGCACATCACGCGGCGGACCTGCGCCGCCCGACCGCGCTCGTGCTCGGCAGCGAGGCGCACGGCCTGTCGCGCGCGGTCGTGGCGGCCTGCGACCACGTGGTCGCGGTGCCCCAGCGCGGGCGCGCCGAGTCGCTGAGCCTGCCGGTGGCCGCTGGGGTCGTGCTGTTCGAGGCGGCACGGCAGCGTGGCCTCGCGACCCCGCCGGACCCGCTGCCACACTGACGACCCATGAGCGATCCCGCCGCCGTCCTCGAGGAGCTGCCCGACCCCGTCGCGGTGGTCGCCGCCGACGGGACCGTGGTCACCGCCAACGAGCGGCTGCGTCGCCTGCTGCGCGCCGACCCCGTCGGCCATCCCGCCGAGGACGCCCTGCCGCTGGTGGATGCGCGGGGCCAGGACTGGTGGGCGTGTGCGCGCGAGCGCCGCGGGGACCCGGCCCTGCATGCCCGGACCCCAGAGACGCCGCTGTGGCTCGCCACCGCCGACGGGGATCGTCCCGTGCTGGCCACGGCGAGCCATGCGCGCGCCGAGGGCGGCGTGGTGCTGGTCCTGCGACCCGATCGCCGCCGCGCCCACGAGGCCGCGCAGTCGGACCTCGTGGCGACCGTGGCCAACGAGCTGCGCGGTCCGGTCACCACGATCCGGGGCGTGGCCAGCCAGCTCCAGGCGCTGGGCGGCGAGGCGAGCCCTGACCGCCGGCGCTACCTGCTGTCGCTGATCGGCACCGACGGCGAGCGCATCGCGCGCCTGCTCGACGAGGTCGTCGACGCGAGCCGCATCGACGCCGGCGGCCTGCCGCTCGCCCTGGAGCCCGTCGACGTGGAGGCCGTCCTGCGCGACCTCGTCGACCGTCGCGGGCTCGACGGCGTCCAGCGCATGCGCGTGGACGCCGAGCCGGACCTGCCGCCGGCCCTCGCCGATCCCGACCGCCTCGACCAGGCGCTGGCCAGCCTGGTCGACAACGCCCTCACCCATGGGGCGGGCACGGTGACCCTCGGCGTGCGCGCGGCGGGACGATCCGACATCCTCGTGCGCGTCGCCGACGAGGGGCCAGGGATCGCGCCGGCCGACCGCCCGCGGGTGTTCGGCAAGTTCGTCCGCGGCCACGAGGACCCTCGGCGCGGCAGCGGGTTGGGGCTCTACGTCGTGCGCGGCATCGTGGAGGCCCATCGCGGGCGCATCTGGGTGGAGGAGGAGCCGAGCTCTGGCGGCGCGGTGCTGTGCCTCACCCTGCCGATCGCCGGCGACGCGCGAGGCCCGTGAGGCGTCGCCCACTGCCCGCCCGCTGCCCGCCCAGGGCGGCCCGCCCGACCCGCAGCACCCGACCGCCACCAGCCGACCGAGACCGAGCGGACCGAGCCATGGCTGATCACGACCCACCCACCGTCGATGACGTCGTCGCCGCTCGCGACGCGGGCCTCGCCGCCCTGGCCGCGGCGGGCGACCTCGAGGCGCTCGACGAGGCCAAGCGCGTCCACCTCGGCAAGCGCAGCGCGCTGGCCGGGCTCCAGCGGGGCCTCGGCGCGCTCGACGACGCGGCGCGCCGGGAGGTCGGGCGCGCCCTGAACGAGGCGCGCCAGACGCTGGCCGAGGCCGAGGCAGCGCGCCGCGAGGAGCTCGAGGCCGAGCGCGACCGCGTGCAGCTGGCCGCCGAGGCGGTCGACGTGACGCTGCCGCCGCGCACGCCGCCGCGGGGCGCGCTCCACCCGGTGCGCGAGACCATCGACGCGCTGCTCGACACCTTCACCGGCCTGGGCTACCCCCCGGTGACCGGCCCCGAGGTCGAGAGCGAGTGGCACAACTTCGAGGCGCTGAACATCCCCGCGGACCATCCCGCGCGGGGCCTGATGGACACCCTCTACGTCCAGGGGCTGGGCGCCGAGCCGGACCAGGTCGGCATCACGCCGATGCTGCTGCGCACCCACACCTCGCCGGTGCAGGCGCGGGTGCTGCGCGCCCAGGAGCCGCCGGTCTACATCGTCGTGCCCGGGCGCGTGTACCGCTCGGACGTGGCCGATGCCACCCACCTGCCGGCGTTCCACCAGATCGAGGGCCTCGCGGTCGACCGCGAGCTCTCCTTCGCCGACCTGCGGGGCACGCTGGCCGCGGCGGTGCGCTCCCTGCTCGGCCCCGAGGTGCCGATCCGGCTGCGCCCGCACCACTTCCAGTTCACCGAGCCGTCCTGCGAGGTCGACGCCTACTACGACGGGCGCTGGATGGAGCTGCTCGGCGCCGGCATGGTCCACCCCAACGTGCTCGCCGCTTGCGGCGTCGACCCGGAGGCCTGGCAGGGCTTCGCCTTTGGCATGGGCCCCGAGCGCCTGGCGATGATGCGCCACGGCGTCACCGACATCCGCCAGTTCGTCGATGGCGACCTGCGGTTCCTGTCGGCCCAGACCACCGTGTCGCCATGACCGACGTGCCCGCCGTCGCGACCCGCACCCCCTGCGAGCCCCGTCCTGTCCACCCCGAGCCCGGGAGCCACACCTGATGCGCGTGCCGCTGAGCTGGCTGCGAGAGCTCGTCGACCTCGACCAGGGGCCCGACGAGCTGGCCCACCTGCTGACCATGGGCGGCCTCGAGGTCGACCACGTCGCCCATCCCACCGCCGGGATCCGTGGCGTGGTCGTGGCCGAGGTGCAGTCGCGCGAGCCGGTCGAGGGCAGCGACAAGCTGCACCGCGCCCTCGTCACCGACGGTCGCGCGACCTATCAGATGATCGCTGGCGCGGCGAACTTCGACGCCGGCGACCGGGTGCCGGCCGCCCTGCCCGGCGCGCGCCTCCCCACGCCGTCCGGGCCCCTGGAGATCGGCCGCAAGACGCTGTTCGGGCAGACCTCGGAGGGCATGCTGGCCAGCCTCGCCGAGCTCGGCCTCGGCGACGACCACGCGGGCATCTGGGTGCTCGACGGCGACGCGCCGCTGGGGGTGGACCTCGCCGAGTGGCTCGCGCTCGACGACGCGGTCCTGGTGCTCGAGGTCACGCCCGACCGGGGCTACGGGCTGTCGCTGTCGGGCGTGGCCCGCGACGTCGCGGCCCTGACCGGGGCGCCCCTGCGCCTGCCGAGCGCCCCGCCGGCGCCCGAGGTCGACCCCGGCGTGCGCGTGGACCTCGCCGACCCCCAGGCCTGCCCCCGGTTCACGGTGCGCCGGATCGAGGGCGTCGACGCGCGGCGCGCCTCGCCCGCCTGGGCCCAGGCGCGCCTGGTGGCCGCCGGCATGCGCCCGATCTCGGCGGTCGTGGACGCGACGAACCTCGCGATGCTGGAGACCGGCCACCCCTGTCACGCCTACGACGCGCAGCGGCTGGTCGGCGGACGGCTCGGCGTGCGGCGCGCCCATGAGGGCGAGTCCCTGGTCACCCTCGACGAGGTCGAGCGGGCCTGCGACCCCGACGACCTGCTGATCGTCGACGACGCGGGCCCCGTGGGGTTCGCCGGCGTCATGGGTGGCGCGCGCACCGAGGTCGACGAGGCCACCACGACCATCGCGCTGGAGACCGCCGCCTTCGACCCCCGCAGCGTGCTGCGCACGGCGCGTCGGCACCAGCTGCTCACCGAGGCCTCGCAGCGCTTCGAGAAGACCGTGCCGCCGCAGACCGTCGCCGCGGCCGCCGACCGGGCCGCGCAGCTGATCGCCGAGTTCTCCGGTGGCCGGGTGACCGCGGGCAGCGATGCCTACCCGGCGCCGCCGGAGCCGGTGACGATCCCCCTGGTCCCCGCGCGCGCCCGCTCGCTGCTCGGCATCGACCTGCCCGACCTGGCCCAGCGTCGGCTGCTCGCGTCCATCGGCTGCGAGGTCGGCGAGCCCGACCCGGAGTCCGGCGCGCTGCCGGTGGTGCCGCCCGACTACCGCCCCGACCTCACGATCCCCGCCGACCTGGTCGAGGAGCTCGCGCGGCTGCACGGCTACGAGCAGATCCCCGAGTCGGTGCCCTCCGCCGGGCGCGTCGGTGGCCGGCTGCCCGCCGAGGCCGGGGAGCGCGTGGCCCGCCGGGCGCTGTCGGGCGCCGGGTGGACCGAGCTGCTGACGCTGCCGTTCGTGGCCGACGACGACGTGGCCGCGCTGCGCCTGCCCGACGACGACGCGCGCCGCGAGCTCATCGCGCTCGTCAACCCGCTGTCCAAGGACGAGGCGGCGCTGCGCACCTCGCTGCTGCCGGGGATGCTCAAGGCGGTCCGCCGCAACGTCGCCCGACAGCTGCGCGACGTCGCGGTGTTCGAGGTCGGTCGCGTGTTCCTGCCGCCCACGCCGGCCGAGCCCGGGGCGCCGCTCGGCCCCGGCGAGGACGGCTTCGCGCTGCCCGCCGAGCCGCTGCACCTCGGCCTCGTGGCCACCGGACGCTTCCGGGCGGACCGGTTCGACGACGAGGGCCGGCCCGCCGACGTCTACGACCTGCTCGGCGCCATCGACGCCCTGCGCAGCGCCCTCGGGCGCGAGGCGCTGGACGTGCGCCCCACCGACGAGGCGCCCTACCACCCGGGCCGTGCGGCGCGGCTGGGCCTGGGCGGCATCGAGCTCGGCGTGGTCGGCGAGCTGCACCCGCGCGTGGTCGAGGCCTTCGACCTGCCCCCGCGCGCGCTGGCCGGCGAGGTGCGGCTGGACCGGCTGGTCGCCGACGGCGTCGTCGCCCCCGAGCTCGCGACCCCCTCGCCGCTGCCGGCGCTGCGGATCGACGTGGCGGTCGTGGTCGCCGAGGACGTGCCGGCGGCGCAGGTCGAGGCCGCGGTGCGCGATGGTGCGGGCGCCCTGCTGGCCGAGGCCAGCCTGTTCGACGTCTTCCGCGGCGCCCAGGTCGGCGAGGGCGCGAAGAGCCTCGCCTACCGGCTGCGCCTGGAGAGCGCCGAGCGCCAGCTCACCGACGCCGACGGCGCGGCGGTCATCGACGCGATCGAGGAGCGGGTCCGCGCTCGGCTGGGAGGGTCCCTGCGGCGCTGACGCGGTTGCCGACCGCCCCACCCGGCTGTATGGTTATGCGCTGTAGTGAATAGCAGCGCGTGGTCGCACGTCGCACCAGGGCAGGCCGGACCAAGGGCGGAGCCACCGTGGGTGAGCGCAGGCAGGAGCAGGTCGCGGACGCGGATCGGGGCGCCACGACGATCCCGGTCGGGGTCGTCGGCGCGTCGGGCTATGGCGGCGCGGAGCTGGTGCGGCTGCTGGCCGACCACCCGGCGCTGTCGGTCGCGGTGGTCACCGGCGGGGAGCAGGCGGGTCGACGGCTCGACGACTCGCTGCCGAGCCTGACGGGGCTCGAGGCCGGGGCGATGGTCCTCGCCCCGAGCACGCCCGAGGCGCTGGCCGGCTGCGAGCTGGTCCTCCTCGCCACCCCGCACGGGCCCAGCCTCGAGCTGGCCCCCACCCTGGTGGATCGCGGCCAGCTGGTGGTCGACCTGTCCGGGGCGTTCCGCCTGGACGCGGCGGCCTTCGCCAGGCACTACGGCCAGCCCCATCCCTGCCCCGAGCGCACGCCAGCGCCCTACGGGCTGCCCGAGCTGTTCCGCGACGACCTCGCCGACGCCGCGCTGATCGCCGGTCCCGGCTGCTACCCGACGGCCACGCTGCTCGCCCTCGCGCCGCTGCTGGGGCTCATCGACCCCGACACCGTCGTGGTGTCGGGCCTCAGCGGCACGAGCGGGGCGGGCCGCAAGCAGCGCGAGGACCTGCACGCCTCCCACGCGTTCGGCAACGCCGCCCCCTACGGCCTGCCGAGCCACCGCCACCGCCCCGAGATCGCCGCGCGCTGCGCGGACCTGTCCGGGCGCACCCCGCGCGTCAGCTTCGCCCCGCATCTCGCGCCCACCAGCCGCGGGCAGCTGTGCACCGTCGTGGCCGACCTCGCCGACGGGGTCGACCCGGCCGCGCCACGCGACGCGCTGGTGGCCCGCTACGCCGACGAGCCGCTGGTGCACGTGCTGGAGCCGGGCGCCTGGCCCCACACCGCCCACGTGGTCGGCAGCGCCGGCGCGCACCTCGCGGCCGCGGTCGACGAGGAGGCCGGGCGCGTGGTGGCGGCCTGCGCCCTCGACAACCTGCTCAAGGGCGCGGCCAGCCAGGCGATCCAGGCCGCCAACGTGCGCCTGGGCCTGCCCGAGGCGAGCGGCCTGCCGGTGGCGGGGGTGTACCCATGAGCGAGCACGGTCCGGTGCGCGGCGCCGGCGAGGCGGCCAACGCCTTCGGCGCCACCGTGCCCGAGGCCACGACCCTGACGCCCACGGCAGGCGGCGTGTGCGCGGTGGAGGGCATCGCCGCCGGCGGCCTGGCGGCCGGCCTGAAGCCCTCGGGGCGCCCCGACCTGGCCGTCGTCGCCGCGCCGCGCACCGTGGCCGCCGGCGCGGTGCAGACCACCAACGCGGTCGCGGCCGCGCCGGTGCACCTGACCCGGCGCCATCTCGCCGCGACCGAGGGGCGGGGGCGGGCGATCCTGCTCAACGCTGGCTCCGCCAACGCCTGCACCGGGCCCGACGGCGCGGACACGGCGCGGGCGTCGGCCGTGGCGCTCGCCGAGCGCCTGGGCTGCGCGCCCGAGGAGGTGCTCGTGGCCTCCACCGGGGTGATCGGCCAGCCGATCCCGCGCGAGACGCTGCTCGCGGGCATCCCGGCGCTGGTCGCCGACGCCGCGCCCGACGCCGACGGCGCGCGCCGCGCCGCCGAGGCCATCCGCACCACCGACACCTGGGCCAAGGAGGCGGCGGTGACCGTCGCCGATCCCGCCGGCACCGCCACCGTCGGGGGCCTCGCGAAGGGGTCGGGCATGATCGACCCGGCGATGGCGACCATGCTCGCGGTGATCACCACCGACGCCGACCTGCGCCACCCGACGCTGGCCTCGGTGCTGTCGGACGTCGTGGCGCGCACCTTCGGGCGGATCAGCGTGGACGGGTGCCAGTCGACCAACGACGCCGTGGTGCTGCTGGCCACCGGCGAGCAGCACGCCCCACCCGCGCTCGGCGCGCTCGTGGCCGGGCTGGAGCACGTCTGCGGCGCGCTGGCGGAGCAGATCGTGCGCGACGGCGAGGGGGCCACCCGCACGCTCCATGTCCACGCGGTCGGTGCCGAGACCGACGCCGACGCCGAGGTCGTGGCGCGCGCGGTGGCGGGCAGCGACCTCGTGCGCACCGCGGTGGCCGGCGGCGACCCCAACTGGGGTCGCGTCCTGGCGGCCGTGGGCGCCGCCGGGGCGGGCGCGACGGGGCTGCGCGCGCACGCACCGCGCGGCACGGCGCCCGGCGGCGAGCCGACGATCGGCAGCGGCGACCAGGCCACGGGCCCGCGGGTGCCGCGCGTGGTGCCCGAGCGCCTCGACGTCCGCTTCGGCGCGGTGACGGTGTGCCGCTTCGGCGCCGCCGCGAGCTTCGATGCCGGCCAGGCCGCGGCCGCGCTGCGCGGTCCCGACGTGCACCTGACCGTCGACCTCGGCCTGGGCGAGGGGCGGGCCACCGTCCTGACCTGCGACCTGACCCACGGCTACATCAGCATCAACGCCGAGTACACGACCTAGGGCGCTCGCTAGGGCGCTCGCCCGAGCGCGCCCGCCCGCACGACCCAGCGAGGAGCACGACCGTGAACCCCGAGCCCGCGGCGCTGACCGACCGGACCAAGGCCGCCCAGGACAAGGCGCGCGTGCTGCGCGAGGCCCTGCCGTGGATGACGCGCTGGGCCGGGCGCACCGTGGTGATCAAGTACGGCGGCAACGCGATGCCCGGCGACGGCTCGGCCCAGGGCGAGGACCTCGCCGCCTCGTTCGCGGCCGACGTGGCCCTGCTGCGCTCGGTGGGCATCGACGTGGTGCTCGTCCACGGCGGGGGCCCGCAGATCTCCTCGCTGTCGGAGCGCCTGGGCCTGTCGGCGCAGTTCGTGGACGGTCGGCGCGTGACCGACGCCGCCACGCTCGAGGTCGTGCGCATGGTGCTGCTCGGCCAGATCAACCCGGCGCTCGTCGGCCTCATCGCCTCGCATGGCGCGAGCGCCGTCGGCGTCGCTGGCACCGACGGGGACCTGATCACCGTGGAGCCCGCCGACGCCGAGCTCGGTCGCGTCGGCGAGGTCAGCGCCGTGGACCCCGGGGTGCTGCGCACGCTCCTGGCCGACTGGACCGTCCCGGTGGTCGCCGGGCTCGGTCGCGGGCCCGACGGCGCGGACTACAACGTCAACGCCGACGCGGTGGCTGGCGCGATCGCCACGGCCCTCGACGCCGACAAGCTGATCTACCTGACCAACGTGAGCGGCCTCTACGAGCACTTCGGCACCGACGCCGAGACGCTCCTGTCGACCACGACGGTGGCGCACCTCGAGCAGATGCGCGCCGCGGGGGCGCTGGCCACCGGCATGGCCCCGAAGGTCGACAGCCTGCTGGCCGCCCTGCACGGCGGGGTCGGCCAGGCCCACCTGCTCGACGGCCGCATCGAGCACGCCCTGCTGCTCGAGATCTTCACCGACGAGGGCATCGGGACCATGATCACCGCGCCGGGATCGGAGGCGACGTGACGCAGGCGACCGAGGACCAGACCGCCGCCGTCGGCGGCCCCGCCACGGAGGCGCTGGCCGCGCGCGAGGCCGCCGCGCTGCTGCCGGTCTACCGTCGCCAGCCGGTGGCGCTCGAGGAGGGCCACGGCGTCTGGGTGTCCGACGCCGAGGGCCGCACCCTGCTCGACTTCCTGTCTGGGCTGTCGGTGGTCAACCTCGGCCACGCCCACCCCGAGGTCGCCGCGACGGTGGCGTCCCAGGCCGCACGGCTCGTCCACACCTCGAACCTCTACTACACCGAGCCGCAGGTCGCGCTCGCCGAGCGCCTCCAGCGCACCCTGGGCTGGCCCGACGCCAAGGCGTTCCTGTGCAACTCGGGCGCCGAGGCCAACGAGGCGGCGCTCAAGCTCGCCCGTCGCCACGGACGGCAGCGCGACCCGGGCAAGACGCGCGTGGTGGCCCTGGACGGCGGCTTCCACGGCCGCACGCTGGCGACGCTCGCCACCACCGGCGACCCCGGCAAGCACGCGCCCTTCCAGCCCCTCGGGGACTGGGTCACCCACGTGCCCCACGACGACCCGCAGGCCCTCGCCGACGCGGTCGACGACGACGTGTGCGCGGTGTGGCTCGAGGTGGTGCAGGGGGAGGGCGGCGTGCGCCCGCTGTCGGCCGACGTGCGCGCCGCGGCCGCCGAGGCCTGTGCCCGCCACGACGCGCTGCTGGTGGCCGACGAGGTCCAGACCGGCGTGGGGCGCCTGGGCCACTGGTACGGCTTCCAGGGCACCGAGCTGGAGCCCGACGTGGTGTGCCTGGCCAAGGGCCTCGGCAACGGGCTGCCGATCGGGGCGATCGTGGCGCGCGGCGAGGCAGCGGCCGCCTTCGGCCCCGGGGACCACGCCACGACCTTCGGCGGCGGGCCGGTGGTCGCCGCGGCGGCCTGCACCGTGCTCGACGTCTGCGAGCGCGATGGGCTCGTGGCCGGCGCGGCGCAGCGGGGCGCGCGGCTGCGCGCCGGGCTCGACGACCTCGCCGCGCAGCGTGACGACTGCGATCATGCCCGTGGCCAAGGCCTGCTCCAGGCGCTCGCGCTGACCGGGCCCCACGCCGCCGAGGTGACCGCGCGGGCGCTGGCGCGCGGGCTGCTCGTCAACGCGGTCGCCCCCGACGCGGTGCGCCTGGCGCCGCCGCTGGTCGTGACCGACCACGAGGTCGACGAGGGCCTGGCCCGCCTGACCGCGGCGCTGGACGACGTCGCGGCGCACGCCTCCCACCCCGATGCCACCACCCCGGAGGAGCCATGAGCCACCACCACCCGCGCCACCTGCTGGCCGTCGCCGACCTCTCGGCCGCGCAGCTGTCGGCCCTGCTCGACGCGGCCGCCGCCTTCAAGGCCGACCGCGACGCCCTCGGCCAGCCCCTGGCCGGCCAGCACGTGGGCCTGCTCTTCGAGAAGCCCTCGACGCGCACGCGCGTGTCCACCGAGGTGGCCGTGGCGGCCCTGGGCGGCCATCCCGTCGTGCTGTCGGCCGGCGAGCTCCAGCTGGGTCGCGGCGAGCCGATCGCCGACACCGCCCGGGTGCTGTCGGGCTACCTCGACGCGCTGTGCGTGCGCACCTTCGGCCAGGAGCGCCTCGACGGGCTCGTGGCCCACGGCAGCGTGCCGGTGATCAACCTCCTGTCCGACGCCGAGCACCCGCTCCAGGCCCTCGCCGACCTCCTCACGGTTCGCGAGCGCGTCGGTGCCCTGGCGGGACGATCCCTCGCCTGGATCGGCGACGGCAACAACGTGGCGGTGTCGCTGGCCACCGCGGCTGGGATGCTCGGCATGCGCGTGCGCCTGGCCTGTCCCTCCGGCTACGAGCCGGACGCGCGGGCGCTCGCCGCCGCGCAGCGCGCCGCAGCGGACGGCGGCGGGGCCGTCGAGGTCGGGCACGATCCCGGCTGGGCGGTGGCCGAGGCCGTCGCGGTGGCCACCGACGTGTGGGCCTCCATGGGCCAGGAGGAGCAGGCGCAGGAGCGCGAGCGCGCCTTCGCCGGCTACACCGTCGACGACGCGCTGCTCGACCGCGCGGCCCCCGAGGCGGTGGCGCTGCACTGCCTGCCCGCCCATCGCGGCGAGGAGATCACCGCCGCGGTGCTCGACGGGCCGCGCAGCGCCGCCTGGCAGGAGGCCGACAACCGGCTGCCGACCGCCGCCGCGGCCCTGGCCTGGGTGGCCGGCGCGCTGCCCGACCCCGAGCCTCGCGCGTGACCGCCGCCGTGACGGGCTCCGAGCGCGAGCGCCGGCAGTCGCTGCTGCGCGAGATCGTGGCCACGCAGCGCGCCGCCAGCCAGGGCGACCTCGTGGACGCCCTGGCCCGGCGTGGCATCGCCGCCACGCAGGCCACCGTGAGCCGGGACCTCGACGAGCTCGGCATCGCCAAGGTGCGCGGTGCCGACGGGACCGCCAGCTACGCGCTGCCCGAGCCCGGCGGCCTGCCCCAGCTGCTGCGCCAGTTCGTCCAGCGGATCGACCACTCCGGCAACCTCGCCGTGCTGCGCACCCCGCCCGGCGCCGCCGGCACGGTCGCCAGCGCCATCGACGGCGCCGCGCTCGACGGGGTGCTCGCCACCGTCCAGGGCGACGACACGCTCCTCGTCGTCGCCGCCGAGACCACCAGCGGACGTGCGGTCGCCGACCGCTTGCACGCCCTCAAGGAAGGACCTCGCTCATGACCGCCAACCCCCGCCTCGTGCTCGCCTACTCCGGTGGGCTGGACACCTCGGTGGCCATCCAGTGGCTCGCCGAGCACAAGGGCTACGACACGATCGCCTGCGCCATCGACGTCGGCCAGGCCGAGCCCGGCGAGCTCGACCGCGTCCACCAGCGGGCGCTGGACTGCGGCGCCGTCGAGAGCGTCGTGGTCGACGCCAAGCGCGAGTTCGCCGAGGACTTCGTCGCTCCGGCGATCGCCGCCAACTCGCTGTACATGGGCAAGTACCCGCTCGTCAGCGCCCTGTCGCGGCCGGTGATCACGCGCCATCTGGTGCGGGTGGCCCGCGAGACCGGGGCCCAGGCGATCGCCCACGGCAGCACCGGCAAGGGCAACGACCAGGTCCGCTTCGAGGTGACGGCGATGGCCATCGCCCCCGACCTCAAGGTGGAGGCGCCCATCCGCGAGTGGGGCCTGTCGCGCGACGCCGCGATCGCCTGGGCCGAGGAGCGCAGCATCCCGTTGCCGATCACGCGGTCGAGCCCGTACTCCATCGACGAGAACCTGTGGGGCCGCACCGCGGAGTGCGGGGTGCTGGAGGACCCCTGGATCGAGCCGCCCGAGGACGTGTTCCAGCGCTCGGCGGCGCTGGCCGACACCCCCGACGAGCCCGAGGAGCTCACGCTGGCCTTCCACGAGGGCCTGCCGGTGGCCGTCGACGGGCGCGAGCTGCCGCTCGTGGACCTGATCGCCGAGGTCGACCGGCGCGCCGGCGCCCACGGGGTCGGGCGCATCGACATGCTCGAGGACCGGCTGGTCGGCATCAAGAGCCGCGAGATCTACGAGTGCCCCGGGGCG
Organism: Nitriliruptoria bacterium; assembly: GCA_003550425.1. GTDB lineage: Bacteria > Actinomycetota > Nitriliruptoria > Euzebyales > Egibacteraceae > PUKE01. The sequence goes on along the minus strand of PUKE01000234.1, from coordinate 7,983 downwards.
ATGACCCTGCTCACCGCCCACCGCGACCTCGAGGACCTGTGCCTCGAGCAGGAGCTCGCCCAGGAGAAGCGGGCCCTCGAGGGCCGCTACGCCCAGCTCATCTACAACGGGCTCTGGTACACCCCGCTGAAGGCGGCGATCGACGCCTTCGTGGCCACCAGCCAGCCCTACGTCGAGGGCGAGGTCCGCATGAAGCTGTTCAAGGGCCATGCGAGCGTGGTGGGCCGGCGCAGCGACCGCGGGCTCTACGTCCCCGACCTCGCCACCTACGACGAGGGCGACCAGTTCGACCAGAGCCAGGCCGAGGGCTTCGTGCGCCTGTGGGGCCTGCCGACCAAGGTGTGGGCCGACCTGCAGGGCCCGGGCGCCGCGCGGCGCGAGGGCCTCGAGGAGGGCTCCGCCACGACGGCCGAGGGCGGCAGCTCGGCGGCCTGACCGACCGCGAGCACGCACGACAGGAGGCGCTGGTGACGCAGGGACGCTTGTGGGGCGGACGCTTCGACGAGGCCCCCGACGAGGCGGCCTGGCGGCTCGGGGTGTCCACCGACGTGGACCAGCGCCTGTGGCGCGAGGACCTCGCGGGCAGCCGGGCCCATGCCGACGAGCTCGCGCGGGTCGGGCTGCTCGAGCCCGCCGAGCACGACGCGATCCGCAGCGGGCTGACCGCGATCGCCACCGAGCTGGAGGAGGGCCGCTTCCCCTGGCGCGACACCGACGAGGACCTGCACGGCGCGGTGGAGCGCCGCCTCATCGAGCTGCGTGGGGACGTCGGCGGTCGCCTGCGGGCGGGGCGCAGCCGCAACGACCAGATCGCCAACGACCTGCGCCTGTGGTGCGCCGAGGCGGCCACCAGCCTCATCGCCCGCACCCGCGGCCTCCAGCGGGCGCTGGCCGACCAGGCCGAGGCGACGGCCGACTGGCTGTGCCCGGGCTACACCCACCTCCAGCGGGCCCAGCCGACCACCCTCGGCCAGCACCTGCTCGCCCACGCCTGGGCGCTGGACCGCGACGTCGGCCGCCTGGTCGACGCCCGCGAGCGGACGCTGGCCACCTCGGTGCTCGGCGCCGGCGCGCTGGCCGGGCTGACCCTGCCGCTGGACCCTGCCCGCTACGCCGCGGCGCTGGGCTATCGCGGGATTGCCCCCAACGCGATGGACGCGGTCGCCGACCGCGACTTCGCGGTGGAGCTGCTGTCGGCCGCGGCCATGCTCGCGGTCCACGTGTCGCGGCTGGCCGAGGAGATCGTGCTGTGGGCCAGCGAGGAGTTCGGCTGGGCCCGCGTCGGCGACGCGTTCTCCACCGGCAGCTCGATCATGCCCCAGAAGCGCAACCCCGACGTCGCCGAGCTCGCCCGCGGCAAGACCGGACGGGTGATCGGTGACCTGGTGGCGCTGCTGACCACGCTCAAGGGCCTGCCGCTGACCTACGACCGTGACCTGCAGGAGGACAAGGCGCCGGTGCTCGACGCCGTCGACGCGCTGGAGCTGGTGCTGCCCGCCCTGTCGGGCACCGTGGCCTCGCTGGCGTTCGATCGGGAGCGGCTGGCCGCGACCGCGGCCGGTGGCGGCGCGCTGGCCACCGACCTGGCCGAGGCCCTGGTCCGGGCCGGGGTGCCCTTCCGGGCGGCCCACGAGCGCGTCGGGGAGCTCGTGGCCCGCCTCGAGCGCGAGGGGCGCACCCTCGAGGACGCCGAGCCCCACGAGGTCGGCAGCGAGCTGTTCGAGCTCGACGACGCCGAGGCGCTGCTGGACCCCGCGCAGGCCCTGGAGCGCCGCGACGCGGTGCTCGGCCCCGCGCCGGCGCGGGTGCGCGCCCAGCTCGCCCTGCTGCGCCAGCGCCTGGACGCCGATCCCGTGGAGGCCAGGCAGCCGCCGCTGCCGCTGGACCTCGAGGCCGAGGCCGAGGCCTGAGGGCTGCCGCACGGCCCGGCGGCAGGGCAGCCCTAGAGGTCGACCACCACGCGACCGCGCCAGCCGTGCCCCTCCGGGTCCGGCGCGAGGTGCGCCTCGTGCCAGGTCACCGCCTTCGGGGGTGGCCCGGTCGCCTCCACGTCGGTCAGCGCCACCACCACCAGCGAGCCCGCCAGACGGTGCTGCGCCACGCGGGGATCGCGCAGGTCGACCGCGAGCAGCCCGTCGGCGTCCAGCGCGGCGATCGCCTCCTGCAGCAGCGCCACCAGCCGTCGCGTCGGGGTGGAGCCGGTCACGACGATCGGCTGGTGCGCACGCGTGGCCTGTGGCGTGACCTCGCCGACCGCGGCGGCCAGGCCACGCACCGCCGCGGCCAGGCACGCGGCCTCGTCGGGGCCGCGCACCGCGATCGCCAGGTCGCCGGAGTGCTCGGACAGGTCGTAGCGCGCCGCTGCCATCAGCCGCCATCATCGCAGGGGAGCCCACGCGAGAGGAGCCGACGTGAGCGCCACGCCCCCGACCCTCACCCGCACCGGCTCGGTGCGCTTCGAGATCGCGGCCACCGGCGCGATGCGCGTGCCCGGGGTCGTCCTCGCCGACGAGGCGATGCTGCCCGACGACGGCGGCGGCACCCTCGGCCAGGTCGCCAACGTGGCGACGCTGCCGGGGATCGTGCGCGCCTCCTACGCGATGCCCGACCTGCACCTCGGCTACGGGTTCCCGATCGGCGGGGTGGCCGCCACCGACGTCGCGGCCGGAGGGGTCGTCTCGCCCGGCGGCGTCGGCTTCGACATCTCCTGCGGCGTGCGGGTCGTCGCCCTGCCGATCGCGCGCGGCGATCTCGACGACGCCGCCGTCGATCGGCTGGCCGACGGGCTGGCCCGCCACATCCCCCGCGGCACCGGCCCGGGTGGGCTGTGGACCCTCGGCCCCGACGAGCTGGACGCGATCCTGCGCGAGGGCGCGGCGCAGGCGGTGGCCCACGGCTGGGGCCATGACGCCGACCTCGCGGTCATCGAGCACGGCGGCCGCGTCGCCGACGCCGACCCCGCGGCGGTCGGGTCGGTCGCCCGTCGCCGCGGCGCCGCGCAGATGGGCAGCCTCGGCGGGGGCAACCACTTCGCCGAGGCCCAGGTCGTGGCCGAGGTCGTCGATGCCGACGCCGCCCGGTCCTTCGGCCTCGAGCCCGACCAGCTGGTGGTGCTGCTGCACACCGGCTCGCGGGGCCTTGGCCATCAGGTCTGCAGCGACCACGTCGACGAGATGGGCGCGGCCATGGACGCCCATGGGATCCGGGTGCCCGATCGCCAGCTCGCCTGCGCGCCGGTCGACTCGAGGCCGGGGCGCGCCTACCTGGGTGCGATGGCGGCCGCGGCCAACTTCGGCCGCGCCAACCGCCAGGTGCTGACCGAGGGCGTGCGCCGCGCGGCACGCGAGGCGCTGGGCGTGGCCGACGCGCGCGTCGTCGCCGACGTCTCGCACAACCTCGCCTCCTTGGAGGACCACGAGGTCGACGGCGCGACCCGCGCGCTGTGCGTGCACCGCAAGGGCGCGACCCTCGCGCTGCCACCAGGCCACGCCGCGGTGCCCGAGCCCTACCGCGACGTCGGGCAGCCCGCCCCCGTGCCCGGCTCGATGGGCACCAGCTCGTGGCTGCTGGCCGGGCGCGGCGGCGAGGCCTTCGCCTCCACCTGCCACGGCGCCGGCCGGGCCCGCAGCCGCGCGCAGGCGCGGAAGGCCTGGAAGGGCCAGACGCTGCGCGCCGAGCTGGAGGCGCGCGGCATCCGCGTGCGCGCGGCCTCGCGCAAGGGCCTGGCCGAGGAGGCGCCGGGGGCCTACAAGTCGGCCGACGACGTGGTCGCCGTGTGCGAGGAGGCAGGCCTGTCACGGCGCGTGGTGCGCCTCGACCCGGTCGCGGTGGTCAAGGGATGAGGCGCCCTGGCGCGCCGCGAGCCACGACCCTCGGGCCGCGCTCGCCCTAGGTTGGCGGTGATGGCTGCGAGCAACGCCACGCTCGCCCGCTGCCTCGAGGAGATCGCCGAGCTGCTCGAGCTGGACGGGCAGGACCGCTTCCGGGTGCGCGCCTATCAGCGCGCGGCCGAGGCGATCCGAGCCGCCGACGTCGACCTGGCGCGGCTGCCCCGCGAGGAGCTCACCACGGTCAAGGGCCTTGGCGGCTCGACCGCCGAGCGCGTCGCCGAGCACCTCGACACCGGCCGCATCGCCCTGCTCGACGAGCTGCGCCAGCGCATCCCCGAGGGGGTGCGCGCGCTGACGCGCGTGCCCGGCGTGGGGCCGGCGACGGCGCGGCGGCTGCACGACGAGCTCGGCGTGGGCTCCCTCGATGAGCTGCGCGCGGCGCTGGCGACCGGGGCGGTCCGGACGCTGCCCGGGCTCGGGGCGCGCAGCGAGGCGCGCCTGCGCGCGGGGCTGGAGCGCCTGGAGGCGCTCGACGCGCAGCGGCTGCCGATCGCCACCGCCTGGTCGATCGCGCAGGAGCTGCGCGCGGCGCTGGCCGCCCGCGAGGACGTCGCGCGCGTCGCCTGCGCGGGCAGCCTGCGCCGCCTGCGGGAGACGGTCGGCGACGTGGACGTCCTCGTGGCCACCGAGGCCGACCCGGCACCGATCCACGCGGCGTTCCGCGCGCTGGACCTGGTCGACGAGGTGCTCGTCGCCGGCGACCGCAAGAGCAGCGTGGTCACCCGACGCGGGCTGCAGGCCGACCTGCGCGTCGTCGCCCCGGACGCGTGGGGCGCGGCGCTCGTGTACTTCACCGGCTCCAAGGCGCACAACGTCCGCATCCGCGAGCGCGCGCTGCGCCGCGGGCTGACGCTGAACGAGTACGGCCTGTCCCGCCGCGACGACGGGGCCGTCGTGGCCAGCCGCGCCGAGGAGGAGGTGCACGCGGCCCTGGACCTGGCCTGGATCGCCCCGACGCTGCGCGAGGACGCCGGCGAGGTCGAGGCCGCCGACACCGCGGGCGGACGGACGCCGACGCTGCCCCGGCTCGTGCGGCCCACCGACCTGTGCGGCGACCTGCACGGCCACTCCGACTGGTCCGGGGACGGCCGCGCCTCGCTGGGCACGATGGCCGCGGCCGCCGCCGACCGCGGCCTGGCCTACTGGGCGGTGACCGACCACGCCGCCGGCCTGCCCCAGGTGGGCCTGGACGCCGCGGGCTTCGCGCGCCGGCGCGAGGCCATCGCCGCCGCGCGCGAGACCACGGGCCTCGCGGTGCTCGACGGCGTCGAGCTCAACATCCTCGCGCAGGGGGCGGTGGACTTCGACGCCGACGTCCTCGCGGCCTTCGACTGGTGCGTCGCGGCGATCCACACGGGCCTGGAGCACGACGCGGCCACCCAGACCGATCGGATCCTCGCGGCGATCGCCAACCCCTTCGTGAACGCGATCGGGCACCCGACCGGCCGACGCCTGGGGCAGCGGCCGGGCTACGAGATCGAGCTCGGGGCCATCCTCGAGGCGTGCGCGGAGACGGGGACGGCCCTCGAGCTCAACGCGAGCCCCTCGCGCCTGGACCTGCCCGCCGAGCTGGCCCGTCGCGCCGTGACCGCGGGGGTCTGGCTGGTGATCAGCACCGACGCGCACGCGCCCGACGAGCTCGCCAACGCCGACTGGGGCGCGACCTACGCCCAGCGCGCCTGGGCCTCGCCCGCGCAGGTGCTGACCTGCCAGCCCCTCGAGCGGGTCCGCCGCCTCGTCGCCGACAAGCGGGAGCGCCTGGGATGAGCGAGGCCGACGCGGCTGGCACGCGACTGTCCCGCGCGTGGTTCGCGCGCCACGCGCTGGAGGTCGCCCCCGCGCTGGTCGGGGTGCTCCTGGAGCGCCGGACCCCCGAGGGCACGTGGGTGCGGGCGCGGATCGTGGAGACCGAGGCCTACACCGGCGACGACCCCTCCTGCCACGCCCACCGCGGGCGCACCGCCCGCAACGCGCCGCTGTTCGGCCCGCCCGGCCACGCCTACGTCTACCGGGTCTACGGGGTGCACTGGTGCCTCAACGTCGCGACCGGCCCCGACGGCGAGGCCCAGGGCGTGCTCCTGCGCGCCGCCGAGCCCTTGGAGGGCCTGGAGGTCCTGCGCGCTCAGCGCGGCGCCCGCACCCGCGACCGCGACCTCCTGCGCGGGCCGGGGCGGCTGACCCAGGCGCTGGCGGTCGACGGCGACCACACCGCCGCCGACCTGTGCGCCGACGACCCGCCGGTGGTGCTCCGCGACGACGGCGCGCGGCCCGCGATCGTGCGCGGCCCCCGGGTGGGGGTCAGTCGCGCCGCCGACTGGCCCTGGCGCTTCCACGCCGAGGGCAGTCGGTTCGTGTCCCGCTACGCCCGCAGCCCCCACGCGCCGCCGCCGGGCACCGACCGCGACCGGGCACCCGGGCAGTAGGCTTGCCGGCCATGAGCACCCCTGCCGAGCAGCTGCGCGTCCTCCTCGACGGCGTGGAGGAGGTCGTGCCCGCCGAGGAGTTCGAGCGCGCCGTGACCGAGGCCGCGCGCGGCGACCGCCCGCCGCTGCGCGTGAAGTTCGGGATGGATCCCACGAGCCCGGACGTGCACCTGGGGCACACCGTGGTGCTGCGCAAGCTGCGCGACTTCCAGCGGTTCGGCCACACGGCCGTGCTGATCGTCGGTGGCTTCACCGCCCAGGTGGGCGACCCCTCGGGGCGCTCCACCGCGCGGCCGCGCCTGACCCCGCAGGAGGTGGCGGACAACGCCGCCACCTATCTGGAGCAGGTGCGCCGCGTGCTGCTGCCCGAGCCCCTCGAGGTCGTGGACAACGCCGACTGGCTGGGCTCGCTGGCCATGGCCGACGTGCTGCGCCTCGCCTCGCAGGCGACCGTGGCGCAGATGCTCGAGCGCTCCGACTTCGCCGCGCGCTACGCCGACGGGCGGCCGATCGCGGTCAGCGAGCTGCTCTACCCGCTCCTGCAGGGCCACGACTCGGTGGAGGTGCGCGCCGACGTCGAGCTGGGCGGCACCGACCAGACGTTCAACCTGCTGGTGGGCCGCGACCTGCAGGGCGCGGCGGGCCAGGCGCCCCAGTCGATCCTCACGCTGCCCCTGCTCGAGGGGCTCGACGGGTCCGAGAAGATGTCGAAGACTGCCGGCAACACGATCGGCGTCACCGACGAGCCCGCCGAGCAGTTCGGGCGGGCGATGCGCGTGCGCGACGAGCTCATGACGAAGTACCTGCGGCTGGTCACCGACGTGCACCCCGACGAGGTCGACCGGATCGCCGCTGGGCTGGAGCGCGGCGACCTGCACCCCGCGCAGGTCAAGCGTCGCCTGGCGCGGGAGATCGTCACCCTCTACCACGACGCCGCCGCGGCCGAGGCCGCCGAGGAGCGCTTCGACCGGCAGTTCAAGGAGCACCGCATCCCCGAGGACGTGCCCGAGGTCGCGGTCCCCGCCGACCTCGACTCGCTCCCGGCACTGCTGCGGGCGACCGGACTGACGTCCTCGGGCAGCGAGGGTCGCCGGATGATCGCCCAGGGGGCGGTGCGCATCGACGGCGAGCGTCAGCACGATGCCGACGCGGGGATCGACGTGCGCGCGCTGGTCGGCAGCGTGGTGCAGGTCGGGCGCCGCCGCTTCGCTCGCGTGGCCTTGGACGACGACCCCGCCAGCGCTCGCGCGCAGGGCTCCTGAGCCGAGGGCGTGGGCGGCACGACGCCCGGGCGCGTTGGGTGGGTGCGCGTTGGGTGGGTGGCTGGCGCGCTGCCCGATGCACGACATCGCGGGTTGCACGCGGCGCGCAGCGGGGTAGGCTTCCAGGTCCGCCCACGGGAGCACCCCACAGGCTCGCTCCGGGGCGGGGATGACAAGGACACAGCACGACGCCGGAGCGCCTGCTAGGCTCCGGCGGGCTCCGCGCCGCAAGCGAGTCACATCACGAGCGGCCGGAGGCGACGCCTCCCCGACGTCCGCGTTGGGATCGCGTCGGGTCCGTACCTTGAGAACTGCACAGCGTGCCGAGTAAGGTCAGTGCGATGACCCCGTCGAGGGGATCGGCTGGTTGGGATCCTGTGTGGGTTCTGGCCTGGTGCCGTGAAACTT
>PUKE01000312.1 GCA_003550425.1 Nitriliruptoria bacterium | reverse complement strand
GTCCATCCCCGCAGCCTATCGGGGGCCGCGCGGTAGGCTGCCGCGTGGAGGTCGGCCGGTCGCCGTCGCGGCCGGCCACGGGCGCACCAGGGAGGTCAGGCGAGGATGGCTGTCCAGCAGGGCGAGGTCGCACCGGACTTCGAGCTCAACGACCAGCACAACCAGCCGGTGCGGCTGTCGGACTACCGGGACCGCAAGGCGGTGGCCGTGGTCTTCTTCCCGCTGGCCTTCTCGAGCGTGTGCACCGGTGAGCTGTGCGCGCTGCGCGACGACCTCGGGGCGTTCCAGAACGAGGACGTGCAGGTGCTCGCGGTCAGCGTGGACTCGCCCTTCTCGCTCGCGCAGTTCGCCGTCCAGCAGGGCTACGAGTTCCCGCTGCTCAGCGACTTCTGGCCCCATGGCGAGGTGGCACGGCGCTACGGGGTCTTCGACGAGGAGCTCGGGGTGGCCCGGCGCGCCACGTTCGTGCTCGACCGCGACGGGGTCGTGCGGTGGACCACCGTCAACGCGATCCCCGAGGCCCGCGACGTGCAGGAGGCGCGTCAGGCGCTGGCCGACGCCGCCTAGCCGCCGCGCCTCGTCGGCGCCGCGCGGCTACCCGACGTCGTGGACCATGCCGTAGCGGTCCTCGTAGCTCGTGAGGTTGGTGTTGAGCGCGCGGATCGCCTTGCCCACCAGGGTCGGGGGGATGCGCACCCGCGAGACGACGTCGGCGCGGGATCGACCCTCCCGGTCCGGGGGATGTTGCACGCAGAAGTCCAGCGTGAAGTCGTGGGGCCCGTGGGTCACCACCAGGAGGTTGGCGTAGGTGCCCTGTCGCTGCTCCTCGTCGAGGCGGATGCGGACCTGGCGACGCTCGCCGTCGGCGGGCTCGTCCCGCGGCGAGGCGCCCTCCTCGTCGGGCTCCCGGTCGCCGTCGTTGCCGCCCTGCTCGTGCTCGGCCATGGCTGCTCCTGATCGTCGCCACCGCGCGCGGGGATCGCGGCGGGCGGGCAGCGTAGCGAGCACCCGTGCGGTCCCGTGGCCACGGCGCCGACGCACCGCGGCGACGCGCTATCCTGCGGCGGTCGCCAGGTGCGCGCCCGACCCGCGATCGGGGCTGCCGGGCGCGCATCGTCACGGGCGCTTAGCTCAGGTGGCGAGAGCGCCGGCCTTACACGCCGGAGGTCGCAGGTTCGAGCCCTGCAGCGCCCACCACCAGGGCCGGCGTCGTCCCGGCGCCGAGGCTGCGGCCGCGTTGGCTCCTCTCGGCGCCGGGTGCGGCCCCTCGACCGTGCGGGTGGGACGAGCGTGAGCGAGGCCACCCACCCACGGCCCCTCGTGGTCGAGGTGGAGCGCTGGGTGCCCGCCGCACCGTCCGAGGCCTTCGCCGCCCTGGCCGACCCCGACCTGCTGCCGCGCTGGCAGGCCGGCCTGCGCTGGGTGCGCCGCGACACGCCCGGCCCGAGCGGGCCGGGCACGCGGCTGACCGCCGAGCGCGCGCTGCCCGGCCGGGCAGGCCTCACGGTGCGCTACGCCACGGAGGTGCGCGCGTGGGAGCCGCCCCACCGCGTGGTCCTGTCGCTGACGCCCTGCGCGCCGGGCAGCACCAGCCCGCTGCCTGGCGTGCAGGCCAGCGGCGCCTACCGGCTGACCGCCGCGCGGGACGGCACGCTCGTGGCCGCCACCGCCGAGCTGGCGCTGCGCGGCCCGCTGGGCGCCGCGCTGGTGCGGCGACGCGTGGCAGGGGAGGTGCGGCGCGCGCTCGCCGCCGATCTCGACGGGCTCGCCGCCCTCGCGGCCGTCGGACGCGAGTGAGGGCCTCGCGGTGGTCGGGCTGCGGCCCCGTGCGTGGCCGTGGTGGCGTCAGGACAGCCGACCAGCGCCGCGCGCTCCGATAGGCTGTCGCCGCGATGACCGCGAGCGCGCCTGACACCGCCCCCGACCGTGTCGCCGACTGGATCCGCCTGATCGAGGCCCGCTACCCCGCGCGCGACGCCCAGTCGTGGGACGCGCCGGGGCTGCAGGTCGGCGACCCCCGCGACGAGGTGCATCGCGTGCTGGTGTGCCTCGACGTCACCGAGGCCACCCTCGCCGAGGCCGCCCAGCACGGCGCGGAGCTGGTGCTCGCCCACCATCCGCTGCTGTTTCGCCCCCTCGCGCGCCTGACCCCCGACTCGGCGCCGGGTCGCCTGGCGCTGGCAGCCGCGCGCGCCGGGGTGTCGGTCCACGCGGCCCACACCAACCTCGACGCTGGCACGCCGGGCACCACCGAGCCGATCACCGACGCGCTGGGGCTCGACCCGGCGACGCTGCGACCGCTGCAGCCCGTGGCCGCGCCCGGCAAGCGCAAGCTGGTGACGTTCGTGCCGGTCGAGGACACCCTGCGCGTGCTCGGCGCGCTGTCGGAGGCCGGCGCCGGGGTCATCGGCGCCTACGACCACTGCGGGTTCCGCGTCCAGGGCACGGGCTCGTTCCGGCCCTCGCCGGAGGCCAACCCGCACCTGGGTCAGGTGGGGTCGGTCAACGAGGTCACCGAGGACCGCCTCGAGGTCGAGCTCGCCCCGAGCGACGTGGAGCGGGTCGTGGCCGCGCTGTGGGAGGCCCATCCCTACGAGGAGGTGGCCTACGACGTCTACCCCCTCGAGGTGCCCGACGCGGCCAGCGGCAAGGGGCTGGGGCGCGTGGGCGACCTGCCCGAGCCACGACCGCTGCGCTGGGTCGCCGACCGCGTGGCCGCGCACGTGCCCGCGCCACACCTGCGGCTCGCCGGCGACCCCGACCAGCCGGTGCGGCGCATCGCAGCGCTCGGCGGCTCGGGCGACGGGCTCATCGACGCCGCGCTAGCCGCGCAGGCGGACTGCTACGTCACCGGCGACCTGCGCCACCACCCGACCCTGGACGCGCGCACCCAGGGCCTCGCGCTCGTCGACGCCGGCCACGGCGCGGTCGAGGGCGCGGCGCTGACGCGGGTCGCCGCGGCCCTGACCGACGACGCGCGCCACGCCGGGCTGCAGGCCCAGGTCGTGCTCAGCCAGGCGCCCACCGAGCCGTGGGCGACCTACCGCCCCGTGACCGGAGCGCACCACCCCGACGACGAGGAGGACCGGTGACCGCCGCCACCCCCGAGCAGCAGCAGCGGCTCCTGGCGCTCCAGCGGGTCGACAGCCGCATCCGACGGCTCGAGCAGCGCCGCGCCAACCTCCCCGAGCAGCAGTCGCTCGACGAGAACGCCGAGACGCTGCGCGCGGTGGCGGCCGAGTACGCCGACGCCCAGGACGCGCTCGAGGACCAGCGCAGCATCCAGCGCAAGCGCGAGCAGGACATCGGCCACCTCGAGGCCCGACGCAAGGCCGAGGAGGCGCGGCTGTACTCGGGCGAGCTGTCGACCGAGCGGCAGGTCGAGGCGGTGCGGGGCGAGCTGTCGTCGCTGCGGCAGCGCAAGAGCGACTACGAGGACGAGCTGCTCGCCGCGATGGAGTCGATCGAGGAGCTCGAGCAGCGCGTCGCGTCGCTCACGAGCCGCCACCAGGAGCTGCGCGAGGCCGCCAAGGAGCTGACCGCCGCGCGCGACGAGGCCGCCGGCGACCTCGATGGCGAGCTGGCCGCCAAGCGCGAGGAGCGGGAGCGCCTGGCCGCCGACGTGGAGCCCCAGCTGCTCGCGCTCTACGAGGAGGTGCGGGCCACCCAGGGCGGCACGGCGGTGGCGACGCTCGAGCAGGGGACCTGCCAGGGCTGCTTCCTGGAGATCAGCGCGATCGAGCTCGAGGAGATCAAGGCCGAGGCCAAGCAGGGCCTGCCGCGCTGCCCGCACTGCGATCGCCTGCTCGTGCTCGCGGCCAGTTGAGCCCGAGCGCACCGACGCGCCGCGGATGCCCGGCACCGCGCTGCGGTATCGTGGGAGGGGTCGACCGGGGAGTCGGCCAGGCGACCGCGGGTGGGCCAAGGCCCGCTCGAGGAAAGTCCGGACTCCATAGGGCAGGACGCTGGGTAACCCCCAGACGCCGTGAGGCGTGGAACGGGCAACAGAGAGCAGACCGCCGAACGGCTCCGCAGCGCGGAGCGCGTGGCAAGGGTGAAAGGGTGCGGTAAGAGCGCACCGGCGCCGGTGGCGACACCGGCGGCCAGGCAACCCCCGTCCGGAGCAAGACCAAGCCGGCGCGCAGCGGGCGGCGTCCACCGCGCCGCCCGCGGAAGAGGTGGCCCGCCCAGCGCCAGGTCGGTCGCAGGAGGCCGTCGGCAACGGCGGTCCCAGATGGATGGTCGCCGCCTCGCGACCCGCGAGGCACAGAATCCGGCTTATCGGCTGACTCCCCGGTGACACCCCGCCGGCGCCCAGCCCGCTGCCGACGCCACGACCAGCCCGACCCCTGCCGTCCCACCGAGACCGCGAGCCCACCACCATGCCCACCACCGCGACGGCCGCCGAGGCCGACGGCCACCACCCGCATCCCGCCGCGGATCGTCGGACGTTCGCGATCATCAGCCACCCCGACGCGGGCAAGACGACGCTCACCGAGCGCCTGCTCGTCCAGGGCGGCGCGGTGCGCGAGGCGGGCGAGGTCAAGTCGCGCAAGTCCGCGCGCACCGCGGTCTCGGACTGGATGGCGCTGGAGCAGCAGCGCGGCATCTCGGTGAGCTCCACGGTGCTGGCCTTCGACGCCGAGGGCGTGCGGTTCAACCTCCTGGACACCCCGGGCCACGCCGACTTCTCCGAGGACACCTACCGCACCCTGTGGGCCGCCGACGCCGCGGTGATGGTCTTGGACGCGGCCAAGGGCCTGGAGGCGCAGACGCGCAAGCTCTTCGCCGTGGCCCGCCGACGCGGCCTGCCGATCCTCACCTTCGTCAACAAGATGGACCGCCCGGCCCTCGAGCCCCTGGGCCTGCTCGACGAGGTCGCCCGCGAGATGGACCTCACCCCGGTGCCGCTGACGTGGCCGGTGGGCGACGGCCCGGACTTCGCCGGCGTCATCGACCGCGAGGCGCGCGAGCTGGTGGCCTTCGAGCGCGACCGCGAGGCCAGCGACACCCGCCCCGCCCCCCGCGAGCCGCTCGAGGGCGACGGGCCCGGCTGGCCCGCGCAGCTGCTCGCCGCCGCCCGCGACGACGTGGCCCTGCTCGACGCCGAGCACGGCGAGCCCGACCCCGCCGAGCCGGTGGACCGGGAGGCCTTCCTGGCGGGGCGCCTGACCCCGGTGCTGTTCGGGTCGGCCCTCGGGGGCTTCGGGGTCGCCGAGCTGCTCCAGGCGGTGCGCACGCTCGCCCCGGCGCCGCGACCCCAGCCGACCCGTGAGGGCGGCGTGCTGCCCGTGGACGGCTCCTTCGTGGGCCAGGTGTTCAAGGTGCAGGCGAACATGAACCCGCGCCATCGCGACCGGATGGCGTTCGTGCGGGTGGCCAGCGGCCGCTTCGAGCGCGGCATGAGCGTCACCGTGGCGCGCAGCGGCCGCCGTCAGCAGCTCAAGCACGCCCACCAGGCGTTCGCCGACGAGCGCGAGACCGCCGACGAGGCCCTGCCCGGCGACATCGTCGGCGTCGTCGGCGCCGGCGAGCTCCAGGTCGGCGACACGCTGTCGCCCGACGGGCGCGTGGAGCTCGCGGAGATCCCGACCTTCGCCCCGGAGCGCTTCGTGGTGGTGCGCAACCGCGCGTCCAGCACCTACAAGCAGTTCCGCGCCGGGGTGACCCAGCTCGACGAGGAGGGTGTGGTCCACGTGCTGCGGCGCCCCGAGCACGGGGAGCGCGAGCCGATCCTCGCTGGCGTCGGCCAGCTGCAGTTCGAGGTGGCAAGCCACCGGCTCGCCACCGAGTTCGGGGCCGAGGTCACCCTCGAGCCGGCGCCGTGGCGGCTCGCGCGGATCGTCGACGGCGAGGCCGCCGGGGCGCTGCGCGGCCAGCGCGGCGTCGAGGTGGCCCAGGACCGCCACGGACGTTGGCTGGCGCTGTTCGACAGCGAGCATGCGCTGCGGTGGGCCCAGGAGGATCACCCCTCGGTGACGTTCGCGCCGCTGGGGATCGTCGCCGAGTGACCCGGGCCGCCCGCTGCGCGCCGGCACCGAGCGGCGCCCGCGCGCCCCGCCTCACTCCAGCTCGACGAGCGCCTCCTCGCCCAGGCGCTCGCGGACGATCTCCTCGAGCTCGGCGATGCGGTCGGCGTCGCGACGCTGCCGGCGCCGCAGGCGCTGGAGCTCCAGGACGGCCTGGCCGGGCACGTCCGGCCCGTCCTCGCCCTCCCACGCAGGGCACAGGCTGCGGAACTCGCACCAGCCGCACAGGCGGTTCGGGCGCGGCTCGAAGCGCTCGGCCCGGATCGCGTCGGCGACCTCGTGGATCTGGGCGACCGCCGCGTCCACGTCGATGCGGTCACGCTCGACCGCCACGCGCAGCCCCGGCACCACGAACTCGAGGGCCACCCAGTCGGGGTCGCGGCCGTACAGCTCGCGAGCGGCCAGCGCGTAGATCGCCAGCTGCAGGCTGCCCTCGACCTCCTCGCGGGTCTTGGCCCGCTTGCTGGTCTTCCAGTCGACGATGCCGAAGCCGCCGTCGCTCGTGGGCACCACGCAGTCGATGAAGCCGCGGACGCGCACCGCGCGCCCCACGTCGACGTCGAACCACTGCTCCACGGCCGCAGCCGGGCGGAACGACGGCGCGTGCTGGGCGTGGTGGCGGCGCAGCACCTCCTGGGCATGGCGGTACCAGCGGATCTTCTCCTCGCGGTCCATGCCGGCGAAGCCCGCGTCGTCCCAGCCGTGATAGAGCCCGTCCAGCAGCTCGCTCACCGGGGGCGGCTCGGGGTGCCGCTGGTCCCACCAGCGCTCCAGCGCCGCATGCACGCTGCTGCCCCACGACAGCGCCGGGGTGGGCTCGGTGGGCAGCCGGTCCACGGCCATGAACCGGTACTGCAGCGGGCAGCGCTGGTAGACGTCGATCTTGGAGAACGACAGCCGCAGCGGTGCCGGCCCGTGCTCGGGCAGCTCCAGGTCGGGCAGCGGGGCGGTCATCGCGGCGCAGGGTACCGCCAGGGTGTGACGGTCACGGTTCCGCAGCGCGCGCCGACCGACTAGGCTCCGCGCCGATGACGACAGGCGAGGTCACCCCGGCCGAGGAGCCCGCGATCCGCTACGCGTGGGTCGATCCCGAGGACCGCGCGCTCGGCGGGCAATGGGTGCGCACCAGCGAGGGGACCGAGGTCCCCGTCAGCCTGCTCGACGCGCTGGCCGCCCACCGCGACGGGGAGCGCGCCCTCGATCCCGTCACCGAGCACGTGGCCGCGGCGTGGCAGGTCCTCGACGCCGTCGGGGTGGAGGAGGACCGGCTGCTGCCCGACCCCGCGACGCGCGTCCAGCGGGCGCTGGCCACCGATCGGGCGCTCCTCGACCCGAGCTCGCCGGCCGGCGAGCGCGTGCGGCGCTGCGCCGAGGCCCTGCACAAGCTGGCCGCCGACCTCGCCGAGGTCGTCGAGGAGCGCCTGGACGGTGGGAGCCTGGCCACGCTGCCGCCGGCGACCACCCACGCGCTGTGCCAGACGACACAGGCCGCATGGCGGCTGCGCTCGCACGTCGAGCCGCCCGGCCCCCTCTACCTCTGATCGCCCTGCCCGCCGTCCCGCCCGGCGCGGCCGTGCGCCCGGATAGCATCGCCGCGTGAGCGATCCCTCCACCCGCGCCGCCACCCCGGCCCGCGACCAGGGCTGGCGCAGCGTGCCGTGGGACGTGCTGCGCGGCGCGCTGATGGGCGCGGCCGACGCGGTCCCCGGGGTCTCGGGCGGCACGGTCGCCCTGATCGTCGGGGTCTACGAGCGCCTGCTGATCGCCATCCGCGCCGTGGCCGCGGCGGTGGTGCTGGGCGTGGCGGCCCGCGGCCAGGCGGTGCGCGCGCGGCTGGCCGAGGTCGACTGGCGCATGCTGCTGCCCCTGGTCGCGGGCATCGGCCTGGCCTACCCCCTGGCGATGATCACGGTGGCCGAGACCGTCAGCAGCGGCCATCCGTGGCGCGTGCCGGTCACCGCGCTGCTGCTCGGGCTCGTGCTCGGGTCCATTCGCGTGCCCTGGCGGCGGCTGCGGCAGCGGCGGCCCGCTCACCTCGTGGTCGTCGCCCTCGCCGCGGCGCTGGGCTTCCTGCTGACCGGCCTGCCGCCCGCCGAGATCGCCGCGCCCGCACTGCCGGTGGTGTTCGTCGGCGCGGCGATCGGGATCTGCGCCATGATCCTGCCGGGGGTCAGCGGCGCGTTCCTGCTGCAGGCCATGGGGCTGTACCAGGCGGTCGGCACGGCCCTGCGGGAGCTGGACCTCGCGCTGCTGGCGACGTTCGCGGCGGGCGCGGCGGTGGGCCTGGGCTCCTTCGCCAAGCTGCTGACATGGCTGCTGGCCCGAGCCCACGACTGGACCATGGCGGTGCTCACCGGGCTGCTCATCGGCGCGCTGCGTGCCCTGTGGCCCTGGATCGCCGGCGACCGCGCGCTGCAGGCCCCGCCCGCCGACCCCGAGACGGCACTCGCCGCCGCGCTGGCGCTGGTGGGCGCCGCGGCGGTGGTGGCGCTGACGTGGCTCGGCGAGCGCGGCGACGCGGGGCGCTGAGCGCTCAGTCGGCGCGCCGCTGCGCTGGCGCGGTGCCGAGGTGGGTGGCGGCGAAGTCCAGCGCCAGGCCCACCTGGCGGATGACCTCGTCGGAGTCCAGCGACCCGTGGCCGGCGTCGAACACGTCGTAGTGGTGGGGCACGCCACGGGCGGCGAGGGCCTCGACGTAGGCGTCGACCTGCGGCTTGGGGCAGCGCGTGTCGTTCTCGCCGGTGATGATCAGCACCGGCACGCGCACCTGGTCCACGTAGGTGATCGGCGAGCGCTCGACGTAGCGCTCCGGCAGGTCCTCGGGCGTGCCGCCGAACAGCGACGCGTCGTACTCCTGCAGCGCCGGGGACTCGTCGGCGAACGCCGACACGTAGTCGGCGACCGGCACCACCGCGATGGCCAGCGACCACCGGTCCGGGCGCGTGCCGATGCCCTGCAGCGTGACGTAGCCGCCCCACGAGGCCCCGGTCAGGACCACGCGGTCGGCGTCGGCCACGCCCTGGGCGACCAGCGCGTCGCGGGCAGCCGTGGCGTCGACGACCTCGGGGCGCCCGGGATCGTGCTGGACCGCGTCGGCCCAGGCCTTGCCGTAGCCCGTCGACCCGCGGTAGTTGGGCATGACCACCGCATAGCCGTGGTCGACCCAGGCCTGCACCTGCGGGTCGAAGCTGTCGGTGGTCTGGGCGTGCGGGCCACCGTGGACGTCCACCACCAGCGGATGCGGGCCGCTGGCGCCCTCGGGCTCGGCGAGGAAGCAGTGCACCTGCCCGCCCTCGCCGTTGTCCACGTGCAGCGAGCGGTAGGGCGTGCCCTCCGGGGGCGGCTCGCCCGGTGGGGTCAGCAGCACTCGCTCCCGCGCGCTCGCGTCCCGCTCGTGGATCCGCGAGGGCGTGGCCGAGGACCCGAAGGCGTACCACAGGGTCCCGTCGGGCCGCACGCGCGCCGCGCGGACGGTGCCCTCGGCGAGGTCGAGGCGCTCCCACTGATCGGCGTCGAGGTCGTAGCGCAGCAGCTCGGTGCGCCCGAGGTGGTCGTGGGCGAGCAGCAGCGCCCGACCGTCGGGGTACCAGTCGGCCACGCCGACCTCCCCGGGCAGGTCGGTCACGGCGAGGGTGCGGCGCGCGCCGCTGGACACGTCCCACACCTCGGGCAGCGTGCGCCCGTGACGGTCGGCGAGCAGCGCGAGGCGCGCGTCGCCGGCTCGCGGCGCCCAGCCGGCGGGCTCGAGGCCGTTGCCGTCGCCGTCGTGCAGCTCGGCCACGAGCGCGCCGTCGCCCGCGTCGAGCACCTTCACCGACGGGTGCAGCACGTCACCGTGCTCGGTGTGCGACACCGCGAGCAGCCCCCCGTCCCGGCTCAGGCCGGCCACGTCGGCGGGCTGGCTGCTGGCGTACAGCCGCGTGAACGCCCCGGCTGGCGGGGCGGTGCCGAGCACGAAGCCCGCGTCGCGGTCGGCGATGCCAAGGGCGATCCGCGCGGGGCGCAGGCTCAGCCCGGCCGACCAGCCCTCGGGGGCGTCGGCGACCAGCGGCTGCGCGGGACCACCCCCGAAGGGCTGCGCGACGTAGCGGCCGACCTCGTCGCCGTCCCGATCGTCGAACCAGACCACCTGGGTGCCATCGGGCGTCACCGCGCCGCCGCGCACGCCGGTCGGCTTGTCGGTCAGCCGCTGGTGCTCGCCCGTGTCGCGATCCCAGGCCACGACCTGGAACACCCCGGACGCGTTCGTGGCATAGCAGGTGCGCTGCGGGGCCTCGAGGCCCCAGGTGGGCAGGGACACGCGGGCGGCGCGAAAGCGCCGCATCCAGCGCGGCTCGGTCACGGTGTGGCCTTCCGGTCGCGGACGCCGACCGCGGGACGGCGGCCGGCCGGACCGGGACGCTAGCGCGCGATGCCCACCAGCTCGGCGCTCGCGATCACGTGCCCCTCCGCGGCCTCGCGGACCTCCTCGGCGCTCGCGCCCGGCGGCAGCTCCTCGAGCTCGGCGTCCAGCGCCCACAGCCGGAAGAACAGGCGGTGCGGGCGCTCCTCGTGCTGGGGACCCGAGTAGCCCGACTCGCCCATCTCGTTGAGGCCCTGGTAGAGCTCGGTCGGCTCGGTGACGATCGTGGTGCGTCCCAGGCCCTCGGGCAGCGAGGTCACCGACGGCGGGATGCCGAACACCACCCAGTGGGTGAAGACGCCCTCCTCGTGATCGGTGTCCTCGCAGAGGATGATCAACTCCCGGGCGTCCGGCGGCACCCCCTCCCAGGCCAGCGGCGGCGACACGTCCTCGTCGTCCGCGAAGTAGCGCTTGGGCAGGTCCTCTCCGGTGTCGAACGCGGGGCTGGTGAGGCGGAGGTCCGCCATCGCTGCTGCTTCCTCCCGTCGCGCCTGTGATGGCGCCATCGTCGGTCAGCGCAGGCCCTCGACCCGTCGGCGCCCACCGTGGGGCCGACGCTGGAGCGGTCGAGTCCTGGCGTGCAGGAGGAGCCTAGCCGACAAGCCGGGCATCGGGCCAGGGGGTCCGATGCCCGGCCGGCGCGTCGCGTCAGGCCAGGGCCTGCGCCACGCGGTCGAGCCCGGTGAGCATCTGGTGCTCGTCCAGGGCGTAGGACACGCGCACGTGACCCGGCGCCCCGAAGGCCTCCCCGGGGACCATGGCGACCTTGGCGGTCTCCAGCAGGGCCTCGCAGAGCTCGGCGCTGGTGCGCACGGTGCGCCCGCCGATGCTGCGGCCCAGCAGCCCCTCGACCGAGGGGTAGAGGTAGAAGGCGCCCTCGGGCAGCGGGCAGGTGACGCCGTCGATCGCGTCCAGCCGCTCCTGGGCGAGGAAGCGCCGCCGGTCGTAGGTCTCGCGCATCCGGGCGACCTCGTCCATCGGCCCCGTCAGCGCCGCCAGGGCCGCCTTCTGCGACACGTTGGCGACGTTGCTGGTGGCGTGCGACTGCATGGTGCTCATCGCCTTGGCCAGCGCGGTCGGCGCGATGGTCCAGCCCACGCGCCACCCGGTCATGGCGAAGGTCTTGGCCACGCCGTTGACGACCACGGTGCGCGGGGCCGCCTCGGGGGCCACCACCGGCAGCGACGCGAACGCGACGTCGCCGTAGACGAGGTGCTCGTAGATCTCGTCGGCGATCACCCACAGGCCGGCGTCGGCGGCCCAGCGACCGATCGCCGCAATCTCCTCGGGGCGGTGGACCGCGCCGGTCGGGTTGTTGGGGCTGGTGAAGACGATCGCCTTCGTGTGCGGCGTGCGCGCGGCCTCGAGCTGCTCGACGGTCACCCGGTAGCCCTGCTCCAGGGTCGTGGGCACCGCGATCGGCTCGCCTCCCGCCAGCGCCACCTGCTCGGGGTAGCTCGTCCAGTAGGGGGCCGGGATGAGGACGGCATCGCCCGGGTCGAGCAGCGCCTGGAAGACGTTGTAGAGGGCGTGCTTGCCGCCGTTGGCGATCGTGACCTGCGCGGGCTCGGCCTGCAGGCCGGTGTGCGCGGCCGCCGCGTCGACGACCGCCTGCTTGAGCTCGGGCATCCCGCCGGCAGGGGAGTAGCGGTGCAGCGCGGGGTCGGCGCAGGCCGCCTGCGCGGCCTCGACGATGTGCTGGGGCGTGGGGAAGTCCGGCTCGCCGGCGCCGAAGCCGATCACGTCCTCGCCGGCGGCGCGGAGCTCCTTGGCCTTGGCGCTCACCGCCAGCGTGGCCGACTCGGACATGGTGGCCACGCGCTGCGACAGGTCGGCGCTGGGGTCGGTGCTCATGCTGATCCTCCGCTGCCCGCTGGGTCTCGAGGCGGTCGGTCACCGGAGGCGAGCGCAGCGGGCGCCGCTCGCCGAGCAGGCCGGGCGTGCGGGCAGCATAGCCCGGACGCCACGACCAGCGGTCCAGTGCTCGCCACCGGTGCGGGCCGCATACTGTCGACCACGTCCGGGTAGGCCGACCATGAGCTGTCCCGGTCAGCAAGGGATGGACCGATCGCAAGGGAGGACCGCCGATCATGGCCAAGGGCTACACCGTGCCGGGCATGGACGACCAGACCGCCGCCGAGCTGCGCGACCTGCTCCAGCACCGCCTGGACGCGCTCACCGACCTGCACCTGACCCTCAAGCACATCCACTGGAACGTGGTGGGGCCGAACTTCCAGGCCGTCCACGAGATGCTGGACGACCACGTCGACGACGTGCGCGAGATGAGCGACGACGTCGCCGAGCGCATCGCCACCCTCGGTGGGGTGCCGCAGGGCACGCCGGGCGCGCTGGTCGCCGATCGCGACTGGGACGACTACGCCCTGGGCCGCGCCTCCACCCAGGAGCACCTCGCGGCGCTCGACAAGGTCTACGGCGGCGTCCTGCGCAGCCACCGCAAGGCCATCGAGAAGACCGACGACCTGGACCTGGTGACCCAGGACATGCTCATCAGCCAGGCCGAGAAGCTCGAGATGTACCAGTGGTTCGTGCGCGCCCACCTGGAGGACGCCAGCGGCAACCTCCCCAGCGCCGACGCCACCTCCGAGGTCGAGGCCGCCCGCGCGGTCTCCGGCCAGCAGTAGGCGCGCCAGCGCCACGCACGCCGTGAGCGGCCCGGGCCCTGTGCCCGGGCCGTCGTGGCTCAGTCGTCGCCCAGCGGGGTGCCGTCGGCGGCGTCGGCCGCCTCGATCTCCTCGCGGGTGATGCCGAGCAGGAACAGCAGCGCGTCCAGGTAGGGCACGCTGATCGCGGTGTCGGCGGCCTCGCGGGCCGGCTGCTTGGCGTTGAACGCGATGCCAAGACCCGCGCGACGCAGCATGTCGGCATCGTTGGCGCCATCGCCGACCGCGACCGTCTGCGACAGCGGCACGCCGGCCCGCGTCGCGAACGACTCGAGGAACGAGGCCTTGGCGGCGCGATCCACCACCGGTCCGACCACGCGCCCCGTCAGGTGCCCGTCGACGACCTCGAGGGTGTTGGCGGCGGCGAAGTCGATGTCGAGCCGCTCGCACAGCTCGTCGGTGATCGCGGTGAAGCCGCCGCTGACCACCGCGAGCTGGAACCCCAGCCGCTTCAGCGTGCGCGTCAGCGTGCGCGCGCCGGGCATGAGCCGCAGCTCGCTGCGCACCTCGTCCAGCGCGGAGGCGGGCAGCCCGGCGAGCAGCGCGACCCGCTCGTGCAGGCTCGTGGCGAAGTCGGCCTGGCCGGCCATCGCGGCGGTCGTCGCCGCGGTGATCCGGTCGCTGCAGCCCGCGCGCGCCGCCAGCGCCTCGATCGCCTCGCCCTGGACCAGCGTGGAGTCCACGTCGAAGCACACCAGCCGCTTGGCGCGCCGGTAGAGGTCGGCCGGCTGGACCGCGACGTCCACGCCCTGGCGCGAGGCCTCGTCGGACAGTCCGACCCGCAGCGCGTCGGCCTCGGCACGGGAGACCAGCATCTCGAAGCTCAGCACCGGGTAGCGCGACAGCCGCGTGATGCGGTCGATGTTGCCGCCGAGCTCGGCGATGCGCCCGGTCAGCGCGGCCAGCGCCGAGGCCCGCAGCGGTTGGCCGAGCACCGTCACGTAGTGGCGCGGGCCGCTCGCGCGAGGGCGCCGGGCGGCCATCGGCTCGACGGTCACCTCCACGCCCTGCTCGTGTCCCACGGCGAGCACGGCGGCCTGCAGCGCCTCGACCTCGACGCCGGGGGACACGAGCAGCCCGAGCAGCAGCCGGTCGCGGATGACGACCTGCTCGAGGTCGAGCAGGCGCGCGCCCTGCGCATCCAGCGTCTCGCACAGCCGCGCGGTCAGACCGGGACGGTCCATCCCGGTCACGGTGATGAGCAGCGCGCCGGTGTCGTCCATCGCGGGTGCAGGCTACTGCGCAGCCGCCGAGGATGTGGGCGCCGCGGGCGGTAGCCTGCGCACGACGACCGACCGAGGGCGACATGGGCCAGCCCCCCGACGAGATCGACAAGCCCCACGAGCTCCTGGCCGCCCGCACCGCGTGCGAGGCGCTGTTCGCGATGCTCCAGCGCTGGTTCGCGGTGCCCGGGCGCGTGACGATCGACCTGGCCACGATCGACTCGGCCGTGGGAGAGCTCGGCGAGCCGCGCATGGTCGCCGCCATGGCGATGCGCAAGCTGCAGGCCCTGCACCTGCTGACCACCCCGGGGGTGGTGACCAGCACCGACGTGGTGCTGACCGTGATCCAGGACCTCGACCGGGCGCTGCGCCAGGCGCCGGTGCTGCGGCTGCGCGAGCAGGCCGAGCACGTCGACTGGGACGCCGAGCTCGCCGAGCTCGCTGCCCTGGACGACGCCGACCTCGCCGCGCGCCTCGACCACGGGACCGCGGCGGAGGACGACGAGCACGGCGCGGAGCCGGTGCCCTCGGCAGAGGAGGTCGGGGACTTCCGGCGCCATCATGAGGCGCTGCACGAGGCCGCCAAGGCGGTGCTGCACGCCTCGCACGGTCGCATCGTGCGGTTACGCTGACGCCACCGTGCCCGATGCGCTGACCGCCCTCCTGCGCGAGCTCACCCTCCTGGACGCCCTGGTGGGGCTGCTCGCGGTGCTCGCGCTGCTGCGCGGCTACCGGCGCGGCGCGCTGAGCCAGACGATGGTCTTCGGTGGCGCGGTGGTGGGCCTGCTGGTGGGCGCGGTCGGCGGGCCGGCCCTGGCCCGCCAGGTCGTGGAGGGGCCCGGCGCCGCGCTCGCCCTGACCACCCTCGGGATCGTGCTGGCCGCGGTGGTGATCGGCCAGTCGATCGGCGCGGTGATCGGCTCGCGCCTGCGGGCCGCGGCGCGCCGCGCCGGCGTGGGGTGGTTCGACCGCGCCGCCGGCATGCTCCTCGGCCTCGCCGGCCTGATCATCGTGGTCTGGCTGCTGGCGGGGATGCTCGTGCAGGGGCCCTCGCCCCGCTTGGCGCAGGCGATCGAGGGGTCGGCGCTGGCCCGCGCCCTCGACGAGACGCTGCCGCCGCCGCCGGACGTGGTCGGCGGGGTGGCCGGCTACCTGAACGACCAGGGCTTCCCGCAGGTGGTCAGCGGCCTGTCGGGTGGCGTGGCCGCGCCACCGGTCGATGCGACCTCCGACGAGGCCGCCCAGGCGGCAGCCGCCAGCGGGCAGCCCTCCACCGTCCAGGTGCGCGCTCGCGGGTGCGGCCAGCAGTCCTCGGGCAGCGGGTTCGTGACCGAGCCCGGCTTCGTGGTGACCAACGCCCACGTGATCGCCGGGGCCGACAGCGTCGAGGTCCGTGCCACCACCGGCGAGTCCCAGGCGCAGGCGGTCCTGTTCGACCCTGCGCTGGACCTCGCGGTGCTGCGCGCCCCCGACGTGGATGCGCCGGCGCTGCCGTGGACCGGCGAGGCCGCCACGCGAGGGGTCGAGGGGGCGACGCTGGGCTTCCCCGGAGGACAGCAGGAGATGGTCGTCAAGCCGATGACCGTCGCCGCGCGCGCCGACGTGGTGGGGCGCGACATCTATGGCGCCGGCGGGGCGCAGCGCCAGGTCTTGACGCTGTCCGGCGCCGGGCAGGGCGTCGAGCGGGGCGACTCGGGCGGTCCGTTCGTCACCGCTGGGGGCGAGGTCGCCGGCGTGGTGTTCGCCGCCAACGCCGCCGACCCCTCCCAGGGCTACGCCCTGTCCGCCGAGCGGGTGCGCGAGCCGGTCGAGGAGTCCCTCGACCGCGACGAGCCCTCGGGGACCGGCCAGTGCCGCTACTGACGCCGCGGCGGGCTAGTCCTGCAGCATCTCGCTGACGAGGAAGGCGAGCTCGAGCGCCTGCTTGCTGTTGAGCCGTGGGTCGCAGGCCGACTCGTAGCGGTCGGACAGGTCGAGGTCGGCGATCTCCTGGGCGCCGCCGAGGCACTCGGTGACGTCCTCGCCGGTGAGCTCGATGTGCAGCCCGCCGGGGAAGGTGCCCTCCTGGGCGTGGGTGTCGAAGAAGCCGCGCACCTCGGCGAGCACGTCGGTGAAGTCGCGGGTCTTGTACCCCGACTCCGCGGTGAACGTGTTGCCGTGCATCGGGTCGCAGGACCACACGACGTTGAGCCCACGGTCGCGCACGCCGCGGATCAGCGGCGGCAGCACCTCCTCGACGTGGCGTGCGCCCACCCGGGTGATGAACGTCAGCCGACCGGGCTCGTTGGTCGGGTTCAGTCGGGCGGCGAGCGCCTCGGCCTCCTCGGGCGTGGCACGGTGGTCGAGCTTCACCGCGACCGGGTTGCCGACCCCCGAGGCGTAGTGGACGTGGGCGCCGTCCAGGTCGCGGGTGCGCGCCCCGACCCACACGAGGTGCGCGGAGGTGTCGTACCAGTTCCCGGTCAGCGAGTCCTGGCGCGTCAGCGCCTCCTCGTAGCCCAGCAGCAGCGCCTCGTGGGAGGTCCAGAAGTCGACGGTGTGGAACGTGGGGTCCTGGTCGACGTCCACCCCACAGGCGCGCAGGAACGCCAGCGCCCGGTCGATCTCCTCGGCGATGCGCGCGTAGCGCCGACCCTGCGGGCTGCTGGCCACGAACTCCTGGTTCCACTGGTGGACGCGCTGCAGGTCGGCGAACCCGCCGCGGGTGAAGGCCCGCAGGAGGTTCAGCGTCGCCGCGGCCTGGTGGTAGCTGTGCACCAGCCGCTGCGGATCGGGCGTGCGCGCCTGGGGATCGAAGTCGATGCTGTTGACCGCGTCCCCGCGGTAGGCGGGCAGCTCGGTGCCGTTGACCGACTCGGTGGGCTTGGAGCGGGGCTTGGCGAACTGGCCGGCGATCCGGCCGACCTTGACCACCGGCAGCTCCGCGCCATAGGTGAGCACCACCGCCATCTGCAGCAGCACCTTGAGCTTGTCGCGGATGGCGTCAGCGGTGAAGCCACCGAAGGTCTCGGCGCAGTCGCCGCCCTGGAGCAGGAACGCCCGCCCCGCCGCGACGTCGGCCAGCCGCTCGCGCAGCGCCCGGATCTCGCCGGCGAACACCAGCGGCGGCAGGCCCCGCAGCTGGTCCAGCGCCGCCTCGAGGGCGGCCGGGTCGGGCCAGTCGGGCTGCTGGGCGGCAGGCAGCTCTCGCCAGGAGGCGGGGGTCCACGGGGGAAGGTCGAGTGCGGTCATGGCGCCACGGGCTCTCTGGTCGGGGGCACGGACGTGCGGACTGGGATGCTGCAAGGATCCCAGGGGCCCGGTGGCCCCGCAACACTGGCCACCGGGCCGTCGGGCCTCCGTCAGCCCATGTGCGGGTAGGTCCAGTCGGTCGGCGGCACGAAGTTCTCCTTGACCGCGCGGGGGCTGGCCCAGCGGATCAGGTTCCACATCGAGCCCGCCTTGTCGTTGGTGCCCGACCCGCGGGCGCCGCCGAAGGGCTGCTGGCCGACCACCGAGCCGGTCGGCTTGTCGTTGATGTAGAAGTTGCCGGCCGCCTGGCGCAGCGTGGCGCTCGCCTCCTGGATCGCCGCGCGATCGCGGGCGAACACCGAGCCGGTCAGGCCGTAGGGGCTCGTGGCGTCGCACAGCTCGAGGGTCTCGGACCAGCGCGCGTCGTCGTAGACGAAGATCGTGAGGATCGGGCCGAAGAGCTCGCGCTGCATGAGGTCGTGCTTGGGGTCGGAGGTCACCAGCACGGTCGGGTCCACGAACCAGCCGTTGTCGTCGTTGGTGCTGCCGCCGACCAGCACCTCGATGTCGGGGTCCTGGTGGGCCTGCTCGAGGGCGTCGCGGTGCTTGGCGAACGCGCCATCGTCGATGACCGCGCCCATGAACGTCGACAGGTCGCCGACGTCGCCCATCGTCAGCGACTTCACCATGTCGATCAGGCCGTCGCGCACCCGCGGCCACAGGCTCTGGGGGATGTAGGCCCGTGAGGCCGCCGAGCACTTCTGTCCCTGGTACTCGAAGGCCCCGCGCCCGAGGGCGACCACCAGCGGCTCCACCGCCGCGGTGGGGTGCGCGACGACGAAGTCCTTGCCGCCGGTCTCGCCGACGATGCGCGGGAACGTGTCGAAGCGGTCGATGCGCTCGCCGACGGTGCGGTACAGCCCCTGGAAGGCCTCCATCGAGCCGGTGAAGTGCAGGCCGGCGAAGGAGCGGTGCTGGGTCGCCACGTCGGCGGTGGTCCGCCCGGAGCTGTGCAGCAGGTTGATGACCCCTGGTGGCAGGCCGGCCTCCTCCAGCACCTGCATCGTGTAGTGGGCGGCCAGGGCCTGCTTGCCCGAGGGCTTCCAGAGCACCACGTTGCCCATCAGCGCCGGCGCGGTGGGCAGGTTGCCGGCGATCGCGGTGAAGTTGAACGGGGTGACGGCCAGCACGAAGCCCTCGAGCGGCCGGTAGTCGACCATGTTCCACACGCCGTCGGGCGACAGTGGCTGGTCGGCGAGGATCTGCTCGCTGAACGCGCTGTTGAACCGCAGGAAGTCGCAGAGCTCGGCGACGGCCTCGATCTCCGACTGGTGGACGCTCTTGCCCTGGCCGAGGATCGTGGCCGCGTTGATGGTGTCGCGCCAGGGGCCGGCGATCAGCTCGGCCGCCTTGAGGAAGATGGCCTGGCGGTCGGCGTGGGGCATGGCCGCCCACTCGTCGGCCGCGGCGAGGCTCGCCTCGATGGCCCGCTGGATCTCCCGCTCGCCGGCCACGTGGACCTCGGCGAGCTCCAGGTCGTGGCGATGGGGGGCCAGGCGCGTGAAGGTGGACTCGCCACCCACGCGCTCACCGGCGATGACGTTCTTGACCTCGGCGGTGTCGCCCTCAAGCTCCCGCACGCGCTGCTCCAAGGAGGCGCGCTCGGCGGAGCCAGGCGCGTAGGCCTTGATCTGCTCGTTGGCTGCGGGGGGCGCGACGGTCTCGCCAGCGATCATGGGGCACCTCCTGTGGTGAGGCGCTGCGGTCCCTCGCAGCGCCTGCCGGCTCGTGAGGCGCACCCTATACCGTCCCCTGGCGCGTCGTCTCCCCCGTGGCGGCAAGCGTGAAGCACCCCATCTCGCGCGCTTCGCGGCGATCGGCAGACCCGGCAGGGATCAGCGCTTCGGGACGTTCGCGTCGAACTTTGAGTCCCGGCGAGCGGTTGCGTACGCTCCTCCGATCCTGGCCGCAGGTCAACGTCCGACGCCGAGCAGGGTCGGCCTCACGGTCGCTCGGACCCCGCTCGCCCCGACCGAAGGGCACTCGTGTCGTCGCTCACCCTCACCAACGCCCGCGTGCTCGACCTGGTCACCGGGAACGACCACCCCTCGGCCCGTGTCGCGATGCGCGACGGCGAGATCCTCGAGGTGGGACCGCGAGCCTCCGTCGTCGGAGAGGAGCACGACGTCGGGGGGCGCGTGGTGCTGCCCGGGCTCATCGACGCCCATGTGCACCCGATGATGAGCTCGATGGACATCGCGCAGGTCACGCGCGAGCCCCGGTCGCTGGTGGCCCTGCGGGCCAAGCGCGAGCTGGAGGCCACCCTGCGGCGCGGCTTCACCACCGTGCGCGACGCCGCGGGCTGTGACCGCGGGATGGCCCAGGCCATCGACGAGGGCCTCATTGACGGGCCGCGCCTGCGGGTGGCCGGGCAGGCGCTGTCCCAGACCGGGGGCCATGGCGATCTGCGTCCGACCTCCGCGCTGCACACCGAGCACAGCAGCGGCCTGTTCGGCCGGATCGCCGACGGGGTGGCCGAGGTCCGCAGGGCTGCGCGGGAGCAGCTGCGCGAAGGCGCGCACCACATCAAGATCATGGCCTCTGGTGGCGTCGCGTCGCCCTTCGACGAGGTCGGGGCGGTCCAGTACTCGCTGGAGGAGATCCAGGCCGCGGTCGACGAGGCCCGCGCGCACGGGACCTATGTCATGGCCCATGCGTATGGGCCGGAGGCCATCAGCCGTGCCGTCCGCTGCGGGGTGCGCTCCATCGAGCACGGCAACCTCATCGATGACGCCGCCGCACAGGTGCTCGTCGAGGAGGACGCGTTCCTCGTGCCGACCCTGATCACCTACGAGATGATCCGTCGGATCGGTGCCGAGCACGGCATGCCCCAGACGGCGCTGGACAAGGTGGGCGAGGTCCTCGACCAGGGAGTCGCCTCGCTGCGGATCGCCGACCGGGCTGGCGTGCAGGTCGGGTTCGGGACCGACCTGCTCGGCCCGGCACGCGCCCACCAGAGCGAGGAGTTCCGGATCCACAGCGAGGCGCGGGATCCCCTGGCCATCCTGCGCTCTGCCACGCTCGTCAACGCCCGACTGCTGGGGCTGGACCATCGCCTCGGCAGGCTCGAGCCGGGCTACGCCGCCGACGTCATCGCGATCGACGGCGACCCATTGGACGACGCGACCGTGCTGGCCGATCCCGGCAACGTCGCGTTGGTGGTGAAGGACGCCCGCATCAGGCATAGCCAGTAGGGCTGCCCGTCCATGCAGCGGTGGAGGGCAGCGCGACGCAGAGCCCACGCAGAGCCCCAGGGATCGCATCCGACGTCGGCCCCTGGACGACCATCGAGTGGAAGGCGGAGATCGTGCATCGCATCATGCTGATCCTAGGGGCGGCCCTGCTGCTCACTGGCCTGCTCGCGGCATGCGAGGCCGAGGAGGCCGAGGAGGCCGAGGAGGCCCCCGACGGCGAGGAGGACGCCGAGGCCGGCGATCCCGACCCGGTCGAGCTGACGCTGGTGACCGCCCTGGAGGAGGACGCCGCCGAGCACGCCGGCCTGTGGATGTACGTGGAGGCGCTCGAGGAGGAGGCGCCCTGGATCACGATCGACTACGTCGGCGGCCCCGAGGTGGTCGGCAGCACCGAGAGCACCGAGGCCGTCTCGACCGGGCAGTACGACCTGACCGACAACAGCCCGGCCTACTACACCGACATCCTGCCCGCAGCCGAGGCGCTGCTGATGCGCAACGCCATGCCCGGCGAGGAGCGCGCCGACGGCACGTTCGAGATCATGCAGGAGTACTTCGACGAGATCAACCTGCAGCACCTCGGTACCACGCTCGCCGCCAACTCGACGTTCATGCTCTACCTCGGGGAGCGAGGCGAGGAGTTCGACCCCGAGGATCCCGACTTCACTGGGTGGCAGATCCGTGGCGGTGCCCAGTACCGCGGCCTGGTGCAGGCGCTGGGCGGCGAGATGGTCGACCTGGACATCGGCGACACCTACACGGCGATGGAGCGAGGGACGGTCGATGGCTTCGGCGCGGGCAAGGCCGGCGTCTACGCCCTCGGGCTCGCTGACGTCGTCAGCTACGAGATCCATCCCGACTTCAAGGCCCTGACGTATCAGCTCCTCATGAACCAGGACACCTGGAACGAGCTCGATGCGGAGACGCAGCAGGTGATGACCGAGGTCCTCGAGGACCTCGAGCCCGAGATCGTGGAGATGTGGGACGAGGTCGTCGAGGATGAGCTCGCACAGCGTCGCGAGGACGGCATCGAGCTGATCGAGCTCGAGGGCGAGGCCCGCGAGACCTGGCTGGACGCCGCCTACGAGGCCTCCTGGGAGGCCGCGCTGGAGGCCGACCCCAGCACCGAGCAGCTGAAGGACCTGTGGGGCTACGACTTCTAGGACGGCAGGCCGGCTGGGGCAGGGGCCACGGCGCCTGCCCCAGCCGGATCGGGCCGTACGAGCAGCGGCACGAGCGGTTCGCGAGGAGACGGGTCCGCCATGAGCGCGCTTGAGGCGATCGACCGCGGCCTGCGGTCGGTGCGGCACGTCGCGGCGGTGCTGACCGGGGCCATGGCGGTCGCGGTGTTGGCGATGATCGTGCTCCGCCAGGCCTTCCAGATCCCCGCGCCGTTCCTGTTCGAGGGGACGGAGTTCGCCGTCCTGTTCGTGACGATGCTGGCCGCCGCGCCCCTGGCGTCGCAGGACGGCCACATCAGGGTCGACGTCCTGTCCGGCCAGCGGGGCTCACGGCGGTGGCGGGTCACCGAGCTCCTCTCGGCCAGCATCACGCTGGCCTTCACCCTGCTGCTCGCGGTGGGCAGCGCCTACCTGACCCTCGAGAGCCTCGAGCGCGGCCACGCGATGATGACCACCTTGCAGCCGCCGCGCTGGACCGTGATGTGGGTGATCCCCGTGGGCATGGCCCTGCTCGCCGTCCGGCAGGTGATCACCATCGCCAGGGTGCTGCGCGGCGAGGAGCCCTACGCCGAGGACGAGACGACGGACGTGGGGCTGTGAGGGCCACGGCTGGGACGGCAGCGCGACAAGGTGTGCGATAGTGGATTGGCCGCTCTTCCTCCTGATCTTCATCGCCTCGGCGGCGGTGCTGCTCCTGGCGCGCGTGCCCGTTGCGATCGTCCTGCTCCTGGTGTCGTTCGGGGGCTACGCCTACTTCGGCGATGTCGAGGGCGCGACGCGTCAGACGACCCAGAGCATCCTCAACGGCCTGACGTCGTTCACGCTGGCGCCCGTCCCGCTGTTCATCCTCCTCGGCGAGCTGCTGTTCCGCTACGGGATCGCGCAGCAGACCGTGTCGGCGCTGAACCAGAGCCTGCGCGCGCTGCCGGGGCGCCTGGCGATCGTCGCGACCGGATCGGGCGCGGTGCTCGGCACCGTGTCCGGGTCGGCCATGGCCAGCACCGCGGTGCTGACCGCCAGCCTCGTGCCGGAGATGCGCCGTCACGGCTACGACGACCGGCTCGCCATGGGATCGGTGCTCGCCTCCGGTGGCCTGGCCAGCGTCATCCCGCCCAGCACCCTGGCTGTCATCTGGGGGGCGACGGCAGGGGTGCCGGTCGGCCCGCTCCTGGTCGCCGGGCTGCTGCCGGGCCTCGTCATGGCTGGCGGCTACATCGGCGTGTCCGCCGTCTGGGCGCGGTTCCTCGGAGGCACGCCGGCGGACCAGACCAAGGCGCGCTCGGGCGCCCGCCTCGCCGGGAGCCATGGCGGCTCGGATGCTGCCAACACCGCGCCGCCGGTCCCGTACGGCCCGCTGGAGGGGCTGGTGCGCTACGTCCTGCCGCTCGGGCTCCTGGTCTTCCTGGTCATCGGCCTGATCATCCTGGGGGTGGCCACGCCCTCCGAGTCCGCGGCCACGGGCGTCGCTGGCGCGCTCGTCCTCGGCGTGGCCTACCGGGCCTTCACGTGGGGTCGCACCTGGCAGGCGCTGCAGCGCGCCGGGCAGACGACCGGCATGGTGCTGCTGCTGGTGGCCGGAGCGGACGTGTTCTCACGGGTCATGGCCCGCAGCGGGGCCACCCGCGGGATCATCGAGATCCTCACCGGCTTCGCCGACAGCCCGCTGTCGGTGCTGTTGGTGATGCTCGGCATCACCATCCTGCTGGGCCTGTTCCTCGAGCAGATCGCCACGATCCTCGTGACGCTCCCCTTCTTCATGCCGCTGGTCGCGGAGTTCGGCATCGACCCGATCTGGTTCGGGATCCTGATGCTGGTCGCCCTGCAGATCGGGCTGACGACCCCGCCGTTCGGGATGTCGCTGTTCGTGGTCAAGGGCCTCATGCCGCGGGGCACGCCGCTCAAGCGCGTCTACGTCGGCGCGATCCCCTACGTGGCCTGGGACGTCATCGTCCTCGCGATCCTGATCGCCGTGCCCAGCATCGTCCTGCTGATCCCCGGGGCCATGGGCTGATCGTGGGCGACGAGCGCGTCGCCCACGCCCCGAGCCCCCAGCCCCACGAGGAGCGAGGTGAGCGTGCCCGTGCCGTTGCAGGCCAGCCCGGCGAGGCTCTGGACCGACATCGATGCGCTGTCGGCGCTTCGTGAGCCCGTCGCGCCCGGCTGGACCCGACCGTTCCTCTCCCCGTCCTTCGTGCGCTCCCGTGGGTGGGTCGCCGAGCGCATGCGCGCGGCGGGCCTCGAGGCATCGGTCGATGCCGCGCTGAACGTGATCGGGGTGTGGCCGGGCATGAGCCCGCGTCGACCCGCCCTGATGACCGGATCCCACACCGACACGGTCGAGGGCGGCGGCCGGTTCGATGGCGTCGCCGGGGTCGTGGCCGCGATCGAGGTCGTGCGCCTGCTGCAAGAGGCGGGGCTGGCCCTCGAGCGCGACCTCGTCGTCGTCGACTTCGCGGGGGAGGAGCCCAACGCGTTCGGCCTCAGCTGCGTGGGGAGTCGCGCCCTCAGCGGGCAGCTGGAGGAGCGCCACCTGGCGCTGCGAGACCCCGAGGGGACCCGGCTCGATGACGCCCTGGCCGCGGCGGGCGGCGATCCCGCCGCCGCGACCAGGCTGGGGTGGCAGCCGGGGTCGATCGCGGCGTTCGTGGAGCTGCACATCGAGCAGGGGCCGATCCTCGAGGCCGAGGGGCTCGACCTCGGCGTCGTGGACAGCATCGTGGGCATCGACCGCTGCGCGGTGGAGCTGCGGGGTCGCCCCGACCACGCGGGCACGACGCCCACGCGCCTGCGACGGGACGCGCTGTGCGCAGCCGCACCACTCATCACCTGGGTCGAGTCGGCGGCGGACGCCCACGGGCTGGGCACCGTCGGAGCCATCACGGTCGAGCCCGGCTCGCTGAACGTCGTGCCGGCCGCCGCACGGCTCGGGATCGAGCTGCGCAGCGCCGAGGAGGGCTGGCTCGATCGCACGCGAGCGGGCTTGGAGGCCTGCGCCCGCGAGGCGGCTGAGCGGCGCGGGGTCGATGCCGTCCTCTCGTGGCAAGAGCGTGAGCCGCCGGTCCACTGCGATGACGACGTGCGCGAGGCGATCGCGCAGGCGGTCCGCGACGGCGGCCTCACGCCTCGGCGAATGGCCAGCGGCGCCGGTCACGATGCCGCGATGATCGCAGCCGTCGCGCCGATCGGGATGCTCTTCGTCCCCTCGGCGGAGGGCCGCAGCCATGCGCCACAGGAGTGGACCGACCCCGAGCACCTCGCGCGGGGCACCGAGGCCCTCGCACGGACGCTGCTCGCGCTGGACGGGGGCAGCACCGCCGCCTGAGTGCTCTCGGACGGCCGCGTGATCCTGCCGCGCGCCATCATGGGCCCGTGCCCGAGCTGCCCGAGGTCGAGAGCGTGCGTCGCCAGCTGGCCCCCCGCCTGGAGGGCCGGACCATCCTGGCGGTGCACGCCGAGCCGCAGCGGCGGTTCGTCGCCGTCGAGGACGCCGCCGGCCGACGCGTCGCCGCGCTCCACCGCCGCGGGAAGTTCCTGCTGGCCTCCCTCGACGGGGGGCTCGAGCTGGTGCTCCATCTGGGCATGACGGGGATGCTGCGCTTTCGCGAGGGCGACTGGGAGCCCGACGCCTACGTGCGCGCCACCCTCACGCTGGACGATGCGGTGCTGGACTTCCGCGACGTGCGGCGCTTCGGGCGCCTGGCCGTGGTGGCCGCGGGCGACTACGCCGCGATCCCCACGCTGGCCCAGCTGGGCCCCGAGCCGCTGTCCTCGGCGTTCACCGCCGAGGGGCTGCACGCCGCGCTGACGCGGACCCGCATGCCGATCAAGCCGTTCCTGCTCAGCCAACGACCCGTGGCTGGCGTCGGGAACATCTACGCCGACGAGGCGCTGTGGCGCGCGCGGATCAACCCGCGGGCGCGGCGGGTCGGCCGCGAGCGCGCCACGCGACTGCACGCGGCGATCCGCGAGGTGCTCGTTGACGCGGTGGAGCGGGAGGGGACGACGTTCCGCGACTACCAGATGGTCAACGGCGCGTCGGGGCGCAACGCCGACTTCCTGGTGGCCTACGGTCAGCAGGGGCGTGCGTGCCCGCGCTGTGGTCGGGCGCTGACGCGGGTGGTCCTGGCAGGGCGCGGCACGACGTACTGCACGCGCTGCCAGCAGCGCTAGGCGGCGGCCGCTGGGCGGCGCCGCGGCCGCTAGCCCTGCTCGTCGCCGCCGCGACCGGCCTGCAGGGTGACGCCGATGCCGCCGCTGCTGACCACCTGATCGATCGCGCCGTACTCCACGGCCTCCTCGGCGCTCATCCAGAAGTCGCGGTCGGTGTCCTTGGCGATCCGCTCGAGCGGCTGCCCGGTGCT
>PUKE01000075.1 GCA_003550425.1 Nitriliruptoria bacterium | reverse complement strand
CGGCGACCCGCCGGTCGCGCCCCTCGATCCCAGGACGGAGCCTCCGATGAGCACGCAACGCATGGCCGAGGGCCTGCGCCTGCGCACCCGCCCCGAGCACCCCGACTTCCTCGACCTGCCGTGGAGCCAGCCGCTGGACGAGTGGGAGGGCGGGCGCCTGGTCGAGGTCGCCCGCGGGGTGCACCGCCACGTCGTGGTGTTCGTCGACTACGACGGCGCGCTGTACGCGCTCAAGGAGCTGCCCAGCCACCTCGCCCAGCGCGAGTTCGGCCTGCTGCGCCGCCTGCAGATGGAGCGCATCCCCGTGGTGGAGGCGGTCGGCGTGGTCGAGCGCCGCGGCCTCGACGACGTGCTGATCACGCGGTTCCTCGACTACTCGCTGCCCTACCGCACGGTCCTGCTGCACCAGCGCCGCCGCGGCGAGCTCGACGACCGGGGCCTCACCGAGCGCCTGCTGGACGCGCTGGCGATGCTGCTCGCGCGCCTGCACCTGATCGGCTTCGCGTGGGGCGACTGCTCGCTGTCCAACGTCCTGTTCCGCCGCGATGCGGGGGCGCTGACCGCCTACGTGGTCGACGTGGAGACCGGCGAGTGGCACGAGGAGCTCACCGACGGCCAGCGCGAGAACGACCTCGCCATCACCGAGGAGAACGTCGCCGGCGGGCTGCTCGACCTGCAGGCCGAGCTCGGCCTCGACACCGGCCCCGACCCGGTCGAGCTCGCCAGCGAGATCCGTCGGCGCTACGGCCGCATCTGGTCGGAGCTGACCGACGTCGAGGAGATCGGCGCTGACGAGCGCTACAAGATCAACCGCCGCGTGCGACGCCTCAACGAGCTGGGCTTCGACGTCGACGAGATCGAGTTCGTCGGCCAGGGCGAGGACGGGCGCCTGCGCATGCGCGCGGTGGTGGCCGAGCCCGGGCACCACGCCCGACGGCTGCACTCCCTCACCGGCCTGCAGGCCCAGGAGAACCAGGCGCGCAGCCTGCTCAACGACCTGTTCAACTTCAAGGCGTCCCGCGAGCGCCGCACCGGCTCCTCCATGCCTGACCAGGTGGCCGCGCACCTGTGGCTGAGCCAGGTGTTCGAGCCGGTGGTGGAGGCGATCCCGCCCGAGCACGCCGACAAGCTCGAGCCCGTGGAGGTCTTCCACGAGATCATCGAGCACAAGTGGTTCCTCTCCGAGCGGGTGGGGCGCGACGTCGGCGTCCACGAGGCCACGGCCGACTACTTCGCCCGCGTGCTCGTGCAGGCCCCCAGCGAGCGTCGCGTCCTGCTCGCCGACGTGGGCCGCGACGACGACGCGGTCGATGACGCGGTCGATGACGCGGGGGACGACGCGGGCGATGCCGCGGGCGGCGTCCCCGAGGCGCCCGATGCCACCGCGGGCGCGGCCGAGGCGCCCGACCCGGCCCGGGCGTAGGCTTCTCGTCATGACGCTGGTGGCGACCACCTCCTGGGATCGCGCGCGCCTGCTCACCCTGCAGCGGCCGCAGGCTCGCAACGCGTTGAGCACCGAGCTGCTGGCCGAGCTGCTCGACGCGATCGGGGACGCCGCTGGCCGCCAGGGGGTGCGGGCGATCGTCCTGGCTGGTGAGGGCGGGTCGTTCTCGGCGGGCGCCGACGTCCACGAGCCGCTCGATCACGCCGGCCGGGTCCGCTGGATGGAGCTGTTCACCGCCGTCGGCGAGGCGCTGGCGACCAGCCCCGTGCCGACCGTCGCCGCGGTGAGCGGCGCGTGCGTCGGCGGGGGAGCGGAGCTCGCGGCCGCCTGCGACCTGCGCGTGGCCGAGCCGGGCGCGTCGTTCCGGTTCCCGGGGGCCGCGCGCGGCTATCCGGTCGGCGCCGCCAAGCTCGTGGGGCTCGTGGGCCTTGGCACCGCCAAGGACCTCGTGCTGACCGGGCGCACCGTCGAGGTCGACGAGGCCCTGCGCCTTGGCCTCGTGCAGCGCGTGGCCGGCGAGGAGGGCGCGGTGCTGGGGCTGGCGCGCACCGTCGCCGACGAGATCGCGGCCGGCCAGCCAGAGGCGATCCACCATCTGCGCCGCCAGCTGGCGACCTACTCGGGCGCGCCCGACCGGGTCGCGGCCGAGCACGACCTCCTGCGGGCGCTCACCGAGGCCGGGGGCGACTACGACGCCATCGGCAGCGTCGAGGGCCGTGGCGGCGCCGGCGGCTTCGCGGCCGGCAACTGGGTGCGTCGCTGACCCACCGGCCGCCATCTCCTCGTCACCCAGATGTCGGCCGGTGACCACCCTGGCGACGCGTGGCGTTCATCAGGCCTGCGTAGGTTCTCCCCTGAGCCCTCGCGCGGCCCGCGGTGGCGACCAGCCGGCCGCGGCGCACCTCGACGCGCGGGGCTCGGCCGGACGAGCCGGACGAGGTCGCGACAGGAGCGAGGATGGGCGGAGCCGCACGCTACGACGTGGTGATCGCCAGCGATCTGCGCCACAGCGGTGGCACCTCGGCGAGCATCGCCGAGGAGATCAAGGCCCAGGCCAGGGCGGGCTACCGCACCGCCCTGGTCCATCTGCCGGGCCCCCACCTGCGTCGGACCGGGTTCGTCAACCCCCGCGTGCTCGCCTGCGTGCGAGCCGGGCTCGCCGACCTCGTGCCAAGCACCGAGGAGATCAGCGCGCGCCTGGCAGTGGTGCGCCAGCCGCGGGTCCTGGACACCCCCGAGCCCCATCGACTCCGGCTGCGAGCCGAGTCCGCCATGGTCGTGCTCAATCAGGGCCCCACGGACGCCGAGGGCGGCGAGCGCTACTGGAACCCGCCAGTGGTGCGCGAGCGCGCCGCCGAGCTCCTGGGCCCGGACGCGCGGTGGGCCCCGATCGGGCCCTTGGTGCGCGCCAACGTCGCGGCAGCCGACCCCTCCCTGCCGCTGGAGCCCGACGACTGGCACAACGTCATCGACCTCGACGAGTGGGGTCGCGAGCCGCTCCGCCCGGCCAGCGATCGCCACCCGGTCATCGGCCGGCACAGCCGCTCGGACCCGAAGAAGTGGCCGAGCACGGCCGAGGGGCTCCGCGCGGTGTACCCGACCTCGGGCGACGTCCTGGTGCGGGTGCTGGGCGGCGCCGAGCCGGCGGAGGTGCTGCTCGGTGGCCTGCCGGCGAGCTGGGAGGTCCTGCCGTTTGGCTCCATGGCGCCGCAGCGCTTCCTGCGCACCCTCCACGCCTACGTGTACTACCACCACCCCCGGTGGGTCGAGGCGTTCGGGCGCTCGGTCCTCGAGGCGCTGGCCACGGGCGTGCCCACGGTGCTGCCACACCACTTCGCCGCGACCTTCGGCGACGCCGCCCTGTACGCCGAGCCCGAGGAGGTCGGGGGCCTCGTCCGGCGGCTGCACGGCGACGAGGTGCTGCGCCGCGCGTGTGGCGAGCACGCGCAGCAGCGCGTCCACGAGCGCTTCGACCACGCCGTCCACGAGCGCCGGCTCCGCGCGCTCATCGGGCCGCCGCAGGCGACGGTCCCGGTCGCTGGCGCGCGGCCGCGGCGTCGCGCCCGGGTCCTGATGCTCAGCAGCAACGGGTCGGGGCTCGGGCACCTCACCCGCCAGATGGCCGTGGCGCGCCGGCTGCCCGAGAGCGTCGAGCCGGTGTTCGCCACGCAGTCGCAGGCTGCCGCGATCGTGGCCGAGGCGGGCTACTTCGTCGAGCACATCCCGTCGAGGGAGCGCATGGGCGCGGACCACGAGCGCTGGAACGCCTACCTGCGGGATCGCCTGGACGACCTGCTGGCCAGCGTCGATCCCCAGGCGGTGGTCGTCGACGGCACCGTGCCCTACGACGGGCTGCTGCAGGTCATGGAGCACCACCGCGATCGCTGGTTCGTCTGGCTCCGGCGCGGGCTGTGGCGCGCCGGGCTCGGCGCGCAGTGGCTGCAGCGGGGGTCGCGCTTCGATGCGGTGATCGAGCCCGGCGACCTCGCCGCCGGCGCCGACCGCGGGCTCACCGCGGGGGCCGGCGACGCCCAGCGCGTCGACCCCATCGTCCTGCTCGACCCCGACGAGCTGCTGGACCGCGACCACGCGCGTGCCGAGCTCGGCCTGGACCCGGACCGCCCGGCTGCCCTGGTGCAGCTGGGGGCCGGCAACATCAACGACGTGGCCACGCCGGCAGCGCTGCTCACGCGCGCCCTGCTTGCCCGCGAGGGCACGCAGGTGCGCCTGGCCCAGTCACCGATCGCGCTCGAGCCCCTGAGCGCGCCCCCGGGCGCCGCCGTGGTGTCGCGGTACCCGCTGGCCCGCTACCTCCGCGCCTTCGACGTCGCGGTCACCGCGGCCGGCTACAACTCGGTGCACGAGCTGGTGCGCTTCGCGGTCCCGAGCCTGGTGGTGCCCAACCACGAGACCTCCCTCGACGACCAGGCGACGCGCGCCGCTGCGCTCGCCGAGGACGGCCTCGTCCTCCAGCTGCCGCAGGTCACCGGCGCCACGGCGGACGCGGCCGTCGCCCGCCTGCTGGACCCCGCAGTGCAGCAGCGGCTGCGCGCGCGCTGCGAGGCCCGCGCGCCCGGGGACGGCGCCGCCCAGGCCGCCACCCTCATCGCGCGGCTGCTGTCGGTGCCGCGCGCGGCCGCCGGCCCGACCACCCGTGGCGACGCGCCCCGTCCCGAGCTGCTGGAGACCCACGTGGCATGACCGTCCCGCGATCGACCTCCGCGCCACGCCCGCGCACCTGGCTCGCCGCCCTCGTGCGACGGGCCGTCAGGGCGGTGCCGCCGCCGATCCGGCGCGCCGCGCCCATGGGGCTGCGCCGACGCGCACGCGCGCTCGCGAGCGGCGCGCCGAGGCGCTCCTCCACCACGGCCCGTCGCGAGGCGGCCCGTGGCCTCGCCACGACGGGTGACGGCGCCACGCAGCACCCGCCCGTGGACCTGCTGCTGCTGATCGGCCTGACGCCGCAGCAGCGCGAGGCCTGCGTGCGCGAGCTGGTGGCGCTGTCGGATGCCGCGCGCACCTTCCGGCCGGTCTTCGTCACCGACGCGACCGACTTCACCGTGTTCCGACGGCACGGGGCGGCCTTCGACCACATCCCCAGCCGGGCCGAGTGGGACGCGCGGTTCGACCCCCAGGCGTGGCCGGCCTACGCCTCCCGCAGGATGCAGACCCTGGCCGCGCACCACCAGCCGCGGCAGGTGCTGTCCATCAGCGCCGATGACCCCCGGCGCTCGCTGGACCTGCTCACGCCGCTCCTGCTGCGCTCTGAGCGCCGGCAGTCGACGCGCTCGGCCGGTTGACGGCGCCGTGAGGGGACCGGGGGAAGAGTTCGCGCCTTGGACGTCGTGCGTTCAGGCTCCGTTCACGCCGCGTTCATGGTCGGGGCCGACACTTCCGGTGGACAGGCGGTCCCGGCACCGCACCGCGCCGTGCGACCGCTGGGCACCATCACGAACCGTCACCGAGCTGTGAGGACGTGCTCATGCAGCTGGCAACCGCGGCGGCCAGGCTCCGACGCGACCGCGCACCGCGCCAGGCCGCGTCCCCGTCCCGGCCCGCGCCCACCACGACCGGGCACGTGTTCGAGGTCGAGGACGTGAGCGTGCGCTACGGCGACTTCACCGCCGTGCGCGACGTCTCCCTCACGATCCCCCGCAACGAGATCACCGCCCTCATCGGGCCGAGCGGCTGCGGCAAGTCCACGATCCTGCGGACGCTGAACCGCATGAACGACCTCGTCGACGACGCCAGCGTCCAGGGGACCGTGCGCTACAACGGCGAGGACATCTACGCGCCCGACGTCGACCCCGTCGAGGTCCGGCGTCGCATCGGCATGGTCTTCCAGAAGCCGAACCCGTTCCCCAAGTCGATCTACGACAACGTGGCCTTCGGCCCCCGCCTGAACGGCGAGCGGGACCTCGACGGCCTCGTCGAGGAGGCGCTGGTGCGCGCCGCGCTGTGGGACGAGGTCCGCACGAAGCTGCGCTCGCCCGCCCTCGAGCTGTCGGGCGGCCAGCAGCAGCGGCTGTGCATCGCCCGCGCGCTGGCGACCCGCCCCGACGTGATCCTGATGGACGAGCCCGCCAGCGCCCTCGATCCGATCGCCACGCACAAGATCGAGGACCTGATGCGCAGCCTGCGCGAGACCTGCACCGTCGTGGTGGTCACCCACAACATGCAGCAGGCCTCCCGGGTGTCGGACTGGACCGCGTTCTTCAGCGTCGACGTCGACGACGAGCAGGGCATGCGCACCGGCGAGCTCGTGGAGCTCGACCGCACCGATGCGATCTTCACCGAGGCGTCGGACCCGCGCACCGAGGCCTACGTCACCGGCCGCATGGGCTGACGCGCCGCGCGGCGCCGCCGCCGCTCCCGCCCGGCGCCGCCCCGCCCCGCGCGCGCCGCCCCGCCCGGCGCCGCCCCGCTCGCGCGGCGCGGCCGCTCCCGCCCGATTGGGTGCATCTGATGCCACCAGGAGGCCGGGATGCACCCAGTCGTGTGGACGCGGTCCGACTGGGTGCGCGAGGGACCACCCACGGTCCTGCGTGCACCCGGAGCGCGGGCGCGGCGAGCTCTGGGTGCGGATCGACCGTGTGGTGGTCATATTTGCACCCAGTCGCGGTCGGCGCGTCGCCGGCG
This sequence comes from Nitriliruptoria bacterium, assembly GCA_003550425.1. Classification (GTDB taxonomy): domain Bacteria; phylum Actinomycetota; class Nitriliruptoria; order Euzebyales; family Egibacteraceae; genus PUKE01. Next base: position 750 of record PUKE01000075.1, on the reverse strand, counting down.
GGGTCCGATCCGCACCCGGTCGGCAACCTCGGCCGCCTCTGGGTGCATCTGATGCCACCAGGAGGCCGGAATGCACCCGGTCCGCAGCGCGGCAAGGGACTGGGTGCACGGGCGCGCACTGGGTGCACGGGCGCGCACTGGGTGCGCGGTCACGCACTGGGTGCGCCGTGACCCCTAGCGCACCGGGTCGCTGGGCAGGCGCACGCGGAAACGGGTCCCCTCCCCGGGGCGGGAGTCCAGGGTCACGGTGCCCCCGTGACGCTGGACGGCGTGGCGGACCAGCGCGAGCCCGAGCCCGGTCCCACCGGCGCGGCGGCTGCGGTGCTTGTCGGCCCGGTAGAAGCGCTCGAAGATCCGCGACTGCTCCGCCTCGGGGATGCCGATCCCGGTGTCGGAGATCTCGAGCACGACCGCGGCCGGCTCGGCGGTCACCGTCACGTCGACGCTGCCGCCGGGGCGGTTGTAGGCGATCGCGTTGTCGACCAGGTTCGTCGCGATCAACCGGACGTCGCGTGCCAGGGCCTTGACCGGCGCGGGCCGGTCGGCGTGGCAGCGGACCGCGAGGTCGCGCTCGGCGGCGCGATCGGCGACGCGGTCGCAGGCACGGCGGGCGATCTCGGCGACGTCGACCTCCTCGAGCCCGTGGGTCGCCTCCGCCTCCTCGAGGCGCGCGAGGTCGAGCAGGTCGCGGACCATCTGCCCGAGGCGCTCGGCCTCCCGCTGCAGCGAGCCGAGCATCGCATCCGCGCG
>PUKE01000343.1 GCA_003550425.1 Nitriliruptoria bacterium | reverse complement strand
TCGCGCAACCTGAACGCCGTCACGCTGCTGGCCGTCGCGATCCCGCTGGTCCTGGCGCTGTTCCGCGAGGTCGCCTTCGAGCGGCTGTGGATCCTGTTCGGCACCACCAACCAGCTCACCGCCGGGCTCGCCCTGTCGGTGATCGCCGTCTACCTGATCGCCCGCCGGCGCAACCCGATCCCGGCGGTCGTGCCGCTGGTGTTCCTGCTCGCCATGACCATCACGGCGCTGGTGCTCGACGCGGTCGACTTCATCGCCACCGGCGACCTGGTCACGCGGACGGTGCTGCTGCCGCTGAACCTCGTGATCCTGTTCCTGGCCGTCTGGGTGGTCGTCGAGGCCGTGCTCGCGCTGCGCCGCCTGCGCGACGCCCGCGCGCGCCAGGACCCGGTGACCGCCCCCGACGAGCCCAGCACCGGCACGGGCAGCTAGAGGCCCCCGACCGAGGAGGACGCGCGTGGGATCGCACGAGGACGACCCGCGCGCCGGAGCGGCGGCCGGGTGGTGGGCGCGGGTGCGCCGCACCGCCCGCGCCGCCGCGGAGGTGTACGACGAGCTCTACACCGCCCCGGTGCGCGCGGGCCTGGAGCGCGAGGCGCGCCGTCGCGAGGACGTGCTGGTCACCGTGCTGTTCCTCGAGGCGCTCGGGGTCGACAACCCCGCCAGCGCGATCACCGTGGAGCTCTATCCCGAGCTGCTGGCCGCCTACCACGACTGGCATCGGCGCGAGGGCTGGGAGCGCGCGCCCGAGGCCGGGATGTGCTGCTGATGCCGCGGGCCCCGCGACGCGCGCCGCGGCCCGACGCGCCCGCGAGCCCCGCGGCCGCGGATGCCGACCGCCCGATCGTGCTGCTGTCCGGCAAGGGCGGGGTCGGCAAGACGACGCTGGCCGCCGCCACGGCGGTCGCCCTGTCCGAGGCCGGGGCGCGCACCCTGCTCGTGTCCACCGACCCGGCGCACTCGACCGGCGATGTCCTCGGACGCGACCTGGGTCCCGAGCCGACACGGGTCGGCGAGCGCCTCGACGCCCTCGAGCTCGACCCCGACCGGGCGGCGCGCGAGCACCTCGCGAGCGTCGAGGAGGCGGTGGCCGACCGCGTCGACCCCGACCTGTGGCCGCAGGTGCAGCGCCACCTGCGCCTGGCCCGCGACAGCCCGGGCATGGCGGAGTCGGCGACCTTCGAGCGCGTGGCCGACCTCCTCGCGCAGTGCCCCGACCCCTACGACCGCCTCGTGGTGGACAGCGCCCCCACCGGCCACACCCTGCGGCTCCTCGCGCTGCCTTCGCTATTGACCGCCTGGGTGGAGGGACTGGTCCGCCAGCGCGAGCAGGTGGTGGGCGCCGAGCGCCTGCTGCGCAACCTCGCCGGCCGCGACGGTCCCGACGAGGACCCGGTGCTCGCGCGGCTGCGCGACCGACGCGCCCGCCTCACCGCGGCGGGCGAGCGGCTGCGCCACGACACCGCGGTGTGGCTCGTCGCGGTCCCCGAGCGGCTCCCGATCCTCGAGACCGAGCGGGCGCGCGAGCAGCTCGCGGCCCACGACATCCCCGTCGCCGGGCTGCTGGTCAACCGCGTGCTCCCCGAGGACGCCGACGGCGCGTTCCTGTCGGAGCGGCGCGCCCAGCAGGCGACGCACCTCGCGGACCTCACCGACCGCCTCGGCGACCTGCCCCAGCGGCGGGTCCCGCAGCTGCCGCGGGACGTCGTCGGCCCCGGGGACCTGCGACCCCTCGTCGACGTGCTGACCGTCGCGGGTTGAGGGTCCGGCGCCGCCGGGGCTCGCGCGGGGCACGGGGCGGCCCTACCCTGCCGACCACGACCCTGGTGGAGGAGCAGCGAGCCCATGGGGCCCCGGGACGAGCTGGCGCGACCCCTGCGCGACCTGCGGCTGTCGGTGACCGACCGCTGCAACTTCCGCTGCCCGCACTGCATGCCGCGCGAGCGGTTCGGCGCCGACCACGCCTTCCTGGAGCGCGAGGAGCTGTTGAGCTTCGAGGAGCTGACGCGCCTGACGCGCGTCCTGGTGGGCCTCGGGGTGCGCAAGGTGCGCCTGACCGGTGGCGAGCCCCTGCTGCGCCGGGACCTGCACCGCCTCGTCGAGGGCCTCGCGGGCCTGGAGGGCGTCGCCGACCTGGCGCTCACGACCAACGCCTCGCTGCTCGCATCGCAGGCCGAGCGCCTGGCCGCGGCCGGGCTGGGGCGGGTCACGGTCAGCCTCGACGCGCTCGACGATCCGACCTTCGCGATGATGGCCGACACCCGCGTGCCGGTGGCCACCGTCCTGGAGGGCATCGAGGCGGCCGAGGCCGCGGGGCTCGGCCCGGTCAAGGTCAACGCCGTGGTGCGACGCGGCCGCAACGAGCACGCGATCGAGGACCTCGCGGACTGGGGTCGACGCACCGGGCGCACGGTGCGCTTCATCGAGTACATGGACGTCGGCGCCACGAACGGCTGGCGCATGGACGAGGTCGTGCCCGCCGAGGAGATCCTCGCCCGCCTCCGACGACGGTTCGCGCTGGAGCCGGTGGCCGCGGAGGCGGCCAGCGAGGTCGCCGAGCGCTGGCGCCATGCCGACGGGGCCGCCGAGCTCGGCGTCATCGCCTCGGTGACGCGGCCCTTCTGCCGCGACTGCACGCGGGCCCGCGTCTCGGCGATCGGCGAGCTCTACACCTGCCTGTTCGCCGCGGCGGGGACCGACCTGCGCGGCCCGATGCGCGACGGCGCCGACGACGACCAGCTCGCCGCGCGCGTCGCCGCGATCTGGAGCGGGCGCCGCGACCGCTACTCCGAGCAGCGCGCGGAGGGCACGCCGACCCACCGGAAGGTGGAGATGAGCTACATCGGCGGGTGAGCGCCTCGGCCGCGGCCGCGGCCCGCCCTGCCGTCAGCCGTCGTCGGGCCCGTCGTCGGCCAGGTCGCCCTCCGGGGTGATGCGGCCCCCCTCGACCGCCTCGATCACGGTGCGGATGCGGTGCACGCGCTCCTCGACGCCCTCGACGGGGTCCAGCGCCAGCCCGATCGCATAGGTCGCGAGCGGCGCGAGCTTGCGCTCCACGTCATGGGCCATCACCCGGGCGAGGTCCAGCAGCGCCTCGGCCTCGCGCTCCGACAGCGGGGCGGTGCCGGCCACCTCCGCCAGCGTGGCGAACACGCGCTCGATCCGGGCTCCGTCCTCCACCATGGGCCTCCTCCCTCGATCGCGCGGAACCTAGCATGGTCGTCGACCGCTGTGCCCCGCATCGGATCCCGACCCCGACCCGGGAGGCTGCCGCACGCGATGAGCGCGCCGACCGACACCACCAGCCCGGAGGACCTGCCCGAGCTGCCCGACGCCCCCGAGGCGCCCCCCGAGGGCCGACCCTTCGAGGTCGAGAGCGAGTTCGAGCCCGCGGGCGACCAGCCGGCCGCGATCGACGGGGTGGCCGCGGCCGTCGAGCGGGGCGAGGCCGACACGGTCCTGCTCGGCGTCACCGGCTCGGGCAAGACCTTCACCGCCAGCAAGATCGTCGAGCGCGTGCAGCGCCCGACGCTGGTCATGGCGCCCAACAAGACGCTCGCCGCGCAGCTCGCGAACGAGTTCAAGGAGTTCTTCCCCCACAACGCCGTCGAGTACTTCGTCAGCTACTACGACTACTACCAGCCCGAGGCCTACGTCCCCTCGACCGACACCTACATCGAGAAGGACTCCTCGATCAACGAGGAGATCGAGCGGCTGCGCCACCGCGCGACGATGGCGCTGCTGACGCGCCGCGACGTGCTGATCGTGGCGAGCGTGTCGTGCATCTACGGGCTGGGCGCCCCCAGCGAGTACCGCAAGAACGTGCTGCGGCTCGTGGAGGGCACCGACACCGACTTCGACGGCGTGCTGCGCAAGCTGGTCGAGCTGCAGTACCAGCGCAACGAGCTGGACTTCGCCCGCGGCACGTTCCGCGTGCGCGGCGACGTCCTCGAGATCCTGCCCTCCGACGCCGAGCTCGCCTACCGCATCGAGTTCTTCGGCGACACCGTCGAGCGCATCACCCGCATGGACCCGCTCACCGGGGAGATCCGCAGCACCCACGACGAGGCCTGGATCTTCCCCAACAGTCACTACATCGCCGACGCGCCGCGCATGGAGCGGGCGATCGCCAGCATCGAGGAGGAGCTCGCCGAGCGCCTCGCCGAGCTCGAGGGGCAGGGGCAGCTGCTCGAGGCGCAGCGCCTGCGCATGCGCACCAACCACGACCTGGAGATGCTGCGCGAGACCGGGATCTGCAGCGGCATCGAGAACTACGCTCGCCACATCGACGGCCGCGCGCCGGGCGAGACGCCCTACTGCCTGCTCGACTACTTCCCCGACGACTTCCTGACGATCCTCGACGAGTCGCACGTGACGGTGCCGCAGGTCGGCGGCATGTACGAGGGCGACCGCTCGCGCAAGCGCACCCTCGTCGAGCACGGCTTCCGCCTGCCCAGCGCCCTCGACAACCGGCCGCTCACCTTCGAGGAGTTCCGAGAGCACACCCCGCAGACCCTGCACCTGTCCGCCACGCCCGGCCCGTTCGAGAAGCGCGTGGCCGGCACCGTGGTGGAGCAGGTGGTGCGCCCCACCGGGCTGGTGGACCCCAAGGTCGTGGTGCGGCCCACGACCGGCCAGATCGACGACCTGATCGGCGAGATCCGCGCGCGCGCAGAGCGCGACGAGCGCACGCTGGTCACCACCCTCACCAAGCGCATGGCCGAGGACCTCACCGACTACCTGCTCGAGTCGGGGGCGAAGGTCCGCTATCTCCACAGCGAGATCGACACGGTGGAGCGCATCGACATCCTGAGGCAGCTGCGCCTGGGCGACTTCGACGCGCTGGTGGGCATCAACCTGCTGCGGGAGGGCCTGGACCTGCCCGAGGTGTCGCTGGTGGCGATCCTCGATGCCGACAAGGAGGGGTTCCTGCGCTCGGAGACGAGCCTGATCCAGACGATCGGGCGCGCGGCCCGCAACGTGGCCGGCGAGGTGATCCTCTACGCCGACGAGGTCACCGACTCGATGCGCCGCGCCATCGACGAGACCAATCGGCGCCGCGAGCTCCAGCTCGCCTTCAACGAGCGCCACGGCATCGACCCGCAGACGATCCGCAAGAAGGTCGGCGACATCATCCAGCAGGCGCGGGCCGCCGAGGCCGGCAAGGCCTACGAGCCGGGCGAGACCCCCGACCTGAAGCGCGAGCGCCGCCGACGCGCTGGGGCCACCGACCCCGCGGAGGGCGAGGAGGTCACGCGCGAGCAGCTCGAGCGCACCATCCAGTCGCTGTCCGACGAGATGCACGAGGCCTCGAAGGACCTGCGGTTCGAGTACGCCGCGCGCCTGCGCGACGAGATCACCGAGCTCAAGCGCGAGCTCGCCGCGCTCACCGAGCTGGACGGCTGACCGCGCCGCCGGCCACGGCGCGCGCCCGGGCGCGCCGCCGCCGCGCGGTCACCAGCCGCGCTGCTCCCAGGCGTCCAGGTCGGGGCGCTCGTCGCCGATGGTGGTGTCGTCGCCGTGCCCGGGGTAGACCCACGTGGCGTCGTCGAGGGTGAACAGCTGCTCGCGGAGGCTGCGCATGATCGTGGCGAACGCCTCGGCGTCTCCGAAGGTCGCGCCGGGCCCGCCAGGGAACAGCGTGTCGCCGCTGAACAGGTGGTGGGGCCCGAGCAGCAGCGACACCGAGCCCGGGGTGTGGCCGGGCGTGTGGCGCACCTCCAGCGGCGCGGCCCCCACGTGCAGGCGCGTGCCGTGCACCGCCAGCACGTCCGGCTGGTGGCCGATCGCCTCGGACTCGATGGGATGGTGGGCGAGGAGGGCGCCGGTGGCCTCGGCCACCTCGTCCAGGGCGCGGATGTGGTCCCAGTGGCCGTGGGTCGTCACGATCGTCTCGACGGTGCGGTCGCCGATCTCGGCGAGGATGCGCTCGGCGTCGGCGGCCGCGTCGACCAGCACCGCCGCGCCACGATCGACGTCGGTGAGCAGGTAGACGTTGTTGTCCATCTCGCCGACCGAGAGCTTGCGCACCTCGACGGCCACGCCGGACACGGTGACGGTGCGCGCCGCGGCCGGGCCGCCCGGCGCGACGTGGCCGTCGCTGGGGTAGGGGAGGGGCTCGGAGGGCATCATGCGGCAAGCCTACCGGCCGTGCCCCACGGGCCGCCCCGACGCGGGCGCGCGCCCGTCGCCCCGTCAGGGGCCGCGGCTACCCTGGCGACCGATCCCGAGGCCTGCCCCCGTCCGACTGGTGGCGCACCCGTGGCCCGACGCAGCACCCGCAACCGCGACCGGCTCACCGTCCGCGGCGCCCGCGAGCACAACCTCCGCGACGTGCACGTGGACCTGCCGCGCGACAGCCTGATCGTGTTCACCGGCCTGTCGGGCTCGGGCAAGTCGAGCCTCGCGTTCGACACGATCTACGCCGAGGGGCAGCGCCGCTACGTCGAGTCGCTGTCGGCCTACGCCCGCCAGTTCCTCGGGCAGATGGACAAGCCCGACGTCGACGCCATCGAGGGGCTGTCGCCGGCGATCTCGATCGACCAGAAGTCCACGAGCAAGAACCCGCGCTCCACCGTCGGCACGACCACCGAGGTCCACGACTACCTGCGCCTGCTCTACGCCCGCGCCGGGCGCCCCCACTGCCCGCGCTGTGGCCGCCCCATCGCGCGCCAGAGCGCCAGCGAGATCGTCGACCAGGTCAGCGAGCTGCCCGAGGGCACCCGCTTCCAGGTGCTCGCCCCGGTGGTGCGCGGGCGCAAGGGCGAGTACCACACGCTGCTGGAGCGCCTCGCCAAGGAGGGGTTCGTCCGTGCGCGGATCACCTCGGGGACGCGCGCGCCCGAGGTGATCGACCTCGGCGAGTTCACCAGCGAGGGGCGTCGCCTCGAGCGCTACGAGCAGCACACCATCGAGGTGGTCGTCGACCGCCTCGTGGTCAAGGAGGGCATGCGCCGTCGGCTGGCCGACTCCGTCGAGACCGCCCTCGGCCTGGCCGACGGGCTCGTGGCCATCCAGACCGTGCCGCGCGAGGACCCCGAGGGCGGCGAGCTGCTCACCTTCTCCGAGCACCTGGCCTGTCCCGACTGCGGGGTCAGCTACGACCGCCTCGAGCCGCGCAGCTTCTCGTTCAACACGCCCTACGGCGCCTGCGAGACCTGCGACGGGCTCGGCACGCGGCTCGAGGTCGATCCCGACCTCGTCATCGGCGACCCCGAGCTGGGCCTCGCCGACGGGGTCATCCTGCCGTGGAACACGGGTTCTGCCTCGACGTACTACCGCCAGCTGCTGCGCGCGGTCGCCGAGCACCTCGACCTGGACCCCTCGACCCCGTGGCGCGACCTCGACGCGAGCGCCAAGCGGGCCATCCTGTACGGGCTGGAGGGCCAGGACCAGGTGACGGTGCGCTACACCAACCGCTTCGGGCGGGCGCGGCGCTACCGCAC
>PUKE01000235.1 GCA_003550425.1 Nitriliruptoria bacterium | reverse complement strand
GAGGCCTCCCCGGACCTCGAGCGCCGCGCGGAGCTGCAGCTGCGGGGCACGCTCGATGGGGACAGGCTCGCGGTCACCGAGCGCCGCGGTGCCGCGGCCCTGCCGGCGGTCCCGGGCTGGTGGCAGCGACTGCGCGCGGAGAAGCGCCGCGAGCGGGAGTGCAGCCGGGCCATCCGCCGGGCGGATCGCGCGGGCTGAGCCGGCTCTGCCGGCGTCAGTGCAGCCGGCTCTGCCGGCGTCAGTGCAGCCGGCTCTGCCGGCGTCAGTGCAGCCGGCTCTGCCGGCGTCAGTGGTCCGGCAGCTCGCGCGCCAGGCGCTCGGCCTTCTGGCGCGCGGCCTCCTCGAGGCGCGCCGCCAGGTCGTCGGCCTTGGCGGTCAGCTCCTCGAGCGTCCCCTCGTTCCACACCACGTGCGTGGCGGCGTCGAGCTTGCGCTGCAGGGGCGCCTGGGCGGCGACCCGCTGGCGCGCCTCGTCCTCGGGCAGGCCGCGGTCGCGCACGAGCCGCGCGACCTGGGTCTCCTCGTGGGTGGCCACGACGACGATCGCGTCGTAGCCACGCTCGACGCCGAGCTCCACCAGGAGGGGGACGTCGACCACGACGACGCCGTCGAGCGCGGCGAGGACCTCGAGGCGGTCGGCGATGGACGCGGCGATGCGGGGGTGGGTGATCTCGTTGAGCGTGGCCCGCTTGCGCGCGTCGGCGAACACCAGGCGGCCGAGCCTGGGGCGGTCGATGAAGCCCTCGTCGTCGAGGACGTCCTCGCCGAACGCCTCGACGATCTCGCGCCAGGCGTCGGTGCCCGGGAGGGTCACCTCGCGCGCCACGTCGTCGGCGTCGATCAGCTCGGCGCCGCGCTCGACGAAGCGGGCGGCGACCGTGCTCTTGCCGGACGCGATGCCGCCGGTCAGCCCGACCAGGTACATGGCAGCTCCTCGACGTCGCCAGGCGCGGTCTGGCGGGGCGCCACGGGCGTGGCGCCCCTCGACGACGAACGTCGGCCTACGACTCCTCGTCGTCGGACGCGGCGGCCTCGGCCTCCTCGGCCTCCGCCTCCTCGGCCTCGTCCTCGTCGACCTGACCCTTGAGGTCGGCCACGACGTCCTCGAGGCTGACCCCCGACTCGCCCTTGGCCTGGAAGGCCTCGGCGAAGGCGGCGCCGACGGCGCTCTGGGGCACCTCTGCCTCCTCGGCCTCCTCGACCTCGCTGGCGGAGTAGGACGGCACCTGCTCGACCTCGGGCTCCTCGCCGTAGCCGGCCTTCACGGCCTGCTTCAGCGACAGCGAGATCCGGCGTCGCGTCTCGTCGATGTCGATGATCTTGACCCAGCGGGGCTCGCCCACCGAGACGACCTGCTCGGGCGACTCGACGTGGGCCTCGGCCAGCTCCGAGATGTGGACCAGGCCCTCGATGCCCTCGGCGACCTTCACGAACGCGCCGAAGGGCACGAGCTTGGTCACGCGACCCTCGACGAACTCGCCCACGTAGTGCTGGCGGGCGAACTGCTGCCAGGGGTCCTCCTGGGTGGCCTTCAGCGACAGCGAGACGCGCTCGCGCTCGAGGTCCACGTCGAGCACCTCGACGTCGACCTCCTGGCCGACCTCGACGACCTCGCTCGGGTGGTCCACGTGCTTCCAGGACAGCTCGGAGACGTGCACGAGCCCGTCCACGCCGCCGAGGTCCACGAACGCGCCGAAGTTGACGATCGAGCTGACGGTGCCGCGGCGGACCTCGCCGCGCTGCAGGGTCTCGAGGAACTCGCGGCGGAACTCGCTCTGGGTCTCCTCGAGGAACTTGCGGCGCGACAGGACCACGTTGTTGCGGTTCTTGTCGAGCTCGATGACCTTGGCCTCGAGCTCGCGCCCCACGTAGGGGTGCAGGTCGCGCACGCGGCGCATCTCGACCAGCGATGCCGGGAGGAACCCGCGCAGGCCGATGTCGAGGATGAGCCCGCCCTTGACGACCTCGATGACGCTGCCGGTCACCGTGGAGTCGTTCTTGAAGATCTCCTCGATCTTGCCCCAGGCGCGCTCGTACTGGGCCCGCTTCTTGGACAGCACCAGGCGGCCGTGCTGGTCCTCCTTCTGCATGACCAGCGCCTCGACGACGTCACCGACCGCGACCACCTCGCCGGGGTCGACGTCGTGCTTGATGGACAGCTCCTTGGAGGGGATGACCCCCTCGCTCTTGAAGCCGATGTCCAGCAACGCCTCGTCGGCGTCGACCTTGACGATGACGCCCTCGACGATGTCGCCCTCGTCGAAGGGCTTGATGGTGGACTCGAGGGCGTTCATGAACTCCTCTTGGGAGCCGAACTCCTCGAGGATCACCTCCTGCCCGCGCTCGCGCTCGGTGTCGGGCGCGGTGTCGAGGGTGGGCGTCGCGGTATCGGTCTGCTGTTCCATGCGGGTACCGGTCTTCGTTCGGCGGCGGCGTGCAGGTCAGATGGTGCGTGCAGCGGGGAGGCAGCCGGGCAGGCGATGCCCGGTCATGCGAGACGAGCCCGGCCTCCCGCGGGCGTCGTGGCAGTGTGTCCCGCGCGAGCGGCGCTGTCAACGCCCCCGCGCGCGGCACAGGCCGACAGCATGCCGCGCCGCTGCGGGCTCCGCAGGGCACGGCGCGCGCGGCACCGCGCGCCAGTCAGTGCTTCTCGGCGTCGTACCACGATGCGCCCGAGGCGGTGTCGACCTCCAGGGGCAGCGCGAGGTCGGCGACGCCGCTCATCTCCTCGACCAGCAGCGCGCGCAGCCGGTCCTCCTCCCCCGGGGCGACCTCGCAGACCAGCTCGTCGTGGACCTGCAGGAGCAGCTGGGAGCGCAGGCCCTCCGCGCGCATCCGCCGGTCGACGGCGAGCATGGCGAGCTTGATGATGTCCGCGGCGGTGCCCTGGATGGGGGCGTTGAGCGCCATGCGCTCGGCCATCTGGCGGCGCTGGCGGTTGTCGCTGCGCAGGTCGGGCAGGTAGCGACGGCGCCCGTAGAGGGTCTCGGTCCACCCGTCCCGGCGCGCCTGTTCGACCACGCCCTGCAGGTAGGAGCGCACCTTGGGGAAGCGCGCGAAGTAGGCGTCCATCAGCTCCTGGGCCTCGTCGGGCGGGATCCCGAGCTGCTGGGACAGCCCGTAGGCCGACAGCCCGTAGGCCAGGCCGTAGGTCATCCCCTTGATGCGGCTGCGCAGCGTGCTGTCGACCTGCTCCAGGGGCAGCTCCCAGACCATGGCCGCCGTCGTGGCGTGGATGTCCTCGTGGCTGGAGAAGGCCGCGAGCAGCCCCTCGTCGCCGGACAGGTGCGCCATGACGCGCAGCTCGATCTGGGAGTAGTCGGCCACGAGCAGCCGCGTGAACCCCTCGCCGGGCACGAAGGCGCGTCGGATCTCCCGACCGGCCTCGGTGCGGATCGGGATGTTCTGCAGGTTGGGGTGCTGGCTGGACAGCCGGCCGGTGACCGCGACCGTCTGGTGGAGCTCGGCGTGGATGCGCCCGGTCTCGGGATGGACCAGCGGGGGCAGCGCGTCGACGTAGGTGCCCTTGAGCTTGCTGACCTCCCGGTACTCGAGCAGCCGCTCCACGATCGGGTGCGTGCCGACCAGGTTCGACAGCGCCTGGGCGTCGGTGGAGTAGCCGGACTTGATGCGCTTGGTCTTGGGCAGGTCCAGCTCGTCGAACAGCACCTCCTGCAGCTGCTTGGGCGAGTCGAGGTTGAACGCCCTCCCGGCGAGCTCGTGGATCTCGGCGCGCAGCGCCTCCACGCGCCCGCCCAGCGAGCCGGCCAGCTCCTCCAGGACCGACAGGTCGATGGCCACCCCGGCGCGCTCCATGCGCGCCAGCACCGGCACCAGCGGCAGCTCCAGGGTGTCGTGCAGCGCGGTCTGCCCCCGCTCGGCGAGCTCGGCCCGCAGCGGCGCCGCCAGCCGCGCCAGAGCATGGGCCTGCCGCGCGGCGCGGGCCGCGACGGTCCCCTCGTCGTCCTCGACCGACAGGCGCATCTGCCCCTCGTCGGACTGGGCCCGGTCGAGGTCCGTGGCGAGGTGGGTGCGCGCGAGGTCGTCCAGCGCGTAGCGACGCTGCTGCGGCTGGCACAGGTAGGCCGCGAGCTCGGTGTCGAGCACCACCCCGGCCAGCGACCAGCCGTGCTCGCGGGCGACGTGCTCCAGCGGCTTGCCGCCATGCACCAGCAGCGGTCGCTGGTCGTCGGCGAGCAGCGACCGCAGCGCCTCCTCGTCGCGCTCGTCGAGGTCGGCCGGGTCCACCCCGAGCGCCGTGGCGTCGGCGGCGGCCAGCGCGATCGTCGCCGCCGCGAGGTGCGGCAGGCGACCCTCGGCCTCGACCACGACGGCGACCTCCGCGTCGTCGGCGCGAGCGGCCACCCACGCGGCCAGGTCGCCCGGGGCCGCGACCATCACGGGCAGGTCCTGCCGGGCCTCGCCTCCCTCGGCGTGGCCCGCCGGACGCAGCACCTGCTCCTCCAGCCGCTCCCACAGACCGGTGAACTCGAGCGTGGCGAAGACGCGTCGCACCGCCTCGGGGTCGACCTCGCCCATGCGCAGCCCCTCCAGCGGCACGGGCGGCTCGGTGTCGGCGTCCAGCAGCGCGACCTGGTAGCCGGCGCGCACCTGCTCGGCATGGTCGGCCAGGGCGGCCCCGCGCTTGCCACCGATCCGGTCCGCGCCCGCGAGCAGCGACTCCAGGTCGCCGTGCTCGGCCAGGAGCCGGGCGGCGGTCTTGTCGCCGATGCCGGGCACCCCGGGGATGTTGTCGCTGGGGTCGCCGCGCAGCGCGGCCAGCATCGGGTAGCGGGCAGGCTCGACGCCGTAGCGCTCGGTGATCGCCTCGGCGTCCATCCACACGGTGTCGCTGATGCCGCGTCGGGTGTAGAGGACGCTGACGTGGTCGTCGACGATCTGGAACGCGTCGCGGTCGCCGGTGACCACCACGACGTCCATCCCGGCCTCGACCGCCCGCCGCGCGTAGGCGGCGATGAGGTCGTCGGCCTCGGTGTCCTCGCGGCTGACCTGGGGGATGGAGAGGGCCTCGAGGACCTCCCCGATCAGCGGCAGCTGCGCGCGGAACGCATCCGGCGGCGCCTCGCGGTGGCCCTTGTAGTCGGGCAGCAGCGCGAGGCGCTGCGCGGGCCGCCCCTTGTCGAACAGCACGCCCACGCGGTCCGGCGCGTGCTCGGCGAGGAGCTTCACCAGCATGGTGGTGAACCCGTAGACGGCGTTGGTCTGCTGCCCCGTGGTCGTGGCCAGGTCCTCGGGCAGCGCGTAGTAGGCGCGATAGGCGAGGCTGTGCCCGTCGAGCAGCGCGAGCAGCGGGCGGGTGCGCGCGTCGTCGGATGGCACGCGGGCTCCTCCGGTCAGCAGCGGGGCGAGGCGCATCGTAGTGAGCCACGCTGGCCGGGGTCGCCGCGGGCGCACGCCGACTCGGGCCGAGCGTCCCGAAGGGTCCACCTTCCAACTAGGCCCTTCGTAGCCTAGACTCCCCTTGGCACTCGACCGGGTGCCACGGCTCCGTCGCCGCAGTCGGTGACGGCGGGGCAACCGAAGCAGGCGATCACGGAGAGGCAACCAATGGGACGATCGAGCATGGCCCGCCTCCTGGCCCTGCTGGCGGCGCTCACGCTGCTGGCGGCGGCCTGCGAGGCAGCCGAGGAGGAAGCCGACCTCGCCGACGACGTCGACGAGGAGCCCGAGGAGGAGCCCGACGAGGACGAGGACGAGGACGACGAGGACGAGCCCGAGGACGTCGAGGTCGAGGACGTCGACGCCGAGGGGCTGATCCTCGGCTACCTCCTGCCCGAGACCGGCGACCTCGCCTTCCTGGGCGACGGCATGATCAACGCGGTGCAGATGGCCGTGGAGGACATGAACGACGCCGGCGGCGTGCTGGGCGACGACGTCGCGCTGGTCGACGCCGACGAGGGCGACGAGGCCGCCACCGTGCAGGAGGGCGCCGAGCGGCTCCTGGGCAGCGGGGTCCACGGGATCATCGGCGCGGCCGCGTCCGGGCAGACCCTCAACGTCCTCGACACGATCGTGGGCTCGGGCGTCGCCCAGTGCTCGGGCTCCAACACCGCGCCGACGTTCACCGACGTCGACGACGACGGCCTGTACTGGCGCTTCGCGCCCAGCGACGCGCTCCAGGGCCCGGTCCTGGCCGACCGCATCGTGGCCGACGGCCACGTGGACGTGGCGATCCTCGCCCGCGCCGACGACTACGGCCAGGGGCTCGCGAGCGCCACCGCCGAGGGGCTCGACCAGGTCGGCGCCAACGTGGTGCTGGAGGAGGTCTACGACCAGGACGCCGCGACCTTCGACGCCGAGGTCGCCGCGGTGGAGGACGCCGGCGTGGACGCCGTGGCGATCATCAGCTTCGAGGAGGGCGTGACGATCCTCCAGGACATGATCGAGGCGGGCCTCGGCCCTGACGAGGTGGGCATCTACGGCGCAGACGGCATCGCCGACGAGGGCCTCAACGAGTCGGTCGATCCCGGTGACCCCAACGTCATCGACGGGATGGCCGGCACCGAGCCCGACCCCGCGGTCGACGACGAGTTCCTCGACCGGCTGGACGAGTACGCCGGCGGCCTCGAGGCCACCGCGTTCTCGCCGCAGACCTACGACTGCGCGATCACGATGGGGCTCGGTGCGATGGTCGCCGACTCGACCGACGGCGCCGACGTCGCCGCCGGCGCGCTGGAGGCGACCGAGGGCGACGCCGAGTGCACGTCCTTCGCCGAGTGCGCCGAGCTGCTGGAGGAGGGCGAGTCGATCGCCTACCGCGGCCCCAGCGGCGTGTCCGAGCTCAGCGACGTGGGTGACCCGGTCTCGGGCCAGTACCGCGTCTGGGCCTGGGAGGACGGCGAGTTCGTGACCGTCGACAGCGTCGAGGCGACGCTCGAGGACGCCGGGATCGAGGACTAGCCGCCCGGCGACGCACCCTGCTGGCGGGGGTCCGGCCATCGGCCGGGCCCCCGCGCACGTGCGGGACACGTGCCAAAGGAGGTCAGCGCGCGCGGGCGAGGGTCCCGAGGTAGAGCTCGATGACCTTGGGGTCCTCGAGGAGCTCGGGACCGGGGCCGGTATAGGCGTTGCGCCCTTGGTCGAGCACGTAGCCGCGATCGGCGATCTGCAGGCACCGCCGCGCGTTCTGCTCGACCATGACGATGGCGACCCCGGTCTCGTTGATCTGGCGCACGCGCGCGAAGACCTCGTCCTGGTTGATCGGCGACAGGCCCGCCGAGGGCTCGTCGAGGAACAGCACCTCCGGCCGCGTCATCAGCGCTCGCGCCATCGCGAGCATCTGGCGCTCGCCGCCCGACAAAGAGCCGGCGCGCTGCTTGCGCCGATCGCCCAGCAGCGGGAACAGGTCGACCATCTCCGCCAGGCGCGAGCGCAGCTCGCGGGGCCGCAGGTAGAGCCCCATCTCGAGGTTCTCCTCGACGCTCAGGCGTGGGAAGACGTTGGCGGACTGCGGCACGTACCCGATGCCGCGGGCCACCAGGCGGTGCGGCTCCT
>PUKE01000016.1 GCA_003550425.1 Nitriliruptoria bacterium | reverse complement strand
ATCATATTATTTTAATAAGGAAGAATTAGATTATTTTTCAAATGAAAAATTTAAACAATTTCTAATATAAAAAATATTAGTAGCCATATTCAAATGACTACTAATTTTAGTTTTGTTAATTAATTTAAAACTTAATTTTTCATAAATTGTTTTCCAAACAAGTTCCAAATTAACATAACAAAACCACCAGCAATAACTACACCAATTATAGTTGAAACCCACGTTGGTATATCTGTTTCCGCTTCAAGTCCTGCTACACCACTAAAAATATCAGGTAGTAAAGCAACTACAACCATAATTAGAATTACTGCACCAAAAACTATGTTTAAATTTTGACTAACTGCCATAAATATCACCACCAATTAAATAATATGAATGATAATATATAAATTTTACTTATATTGATTATAATTATTAATCAAAGATTAAAACTTTTAATCTTTAATTGAATATTTTAATTATAGTGTAAAATAGAAATATTTATATATATTTGTTTATTTATAATATATAATATTAAATGCATTATATAAAAAGGTGTTTTTATGAGAAAAAACAGATATTTTTTTCTAATATTTTTAGTTATGTTTTTAACTTTTAGTTTTATAGGATCTATTGATTTTTCATATTCTAATGTAATAGATAAATCAGAGCAAGGATACAGAAGTTTCTTACCAAATCAATTTATTGTAACAAATGATTATCTAATACGTACAGATTCTACTTATAGAGAGCTATTCAAATATCCTAAAGATGATATTGAAAATCAATTGAGTGAAGATTTTGAACATTCAACTACAATTTCCCCTTTTACAGAATTAGATTTATTTATGGATTCTATAAAGTCAGATAATGAAAATATTTATCTTGTTTTAAAAGATGATAATTCTGATGATTTATATTATTCTGTTAGAAACCAATCTGATTTTGGAACTTGGATTTATGATTCAAAAATAGAACATTTTGATGAAACAGATATTGCTTATTTTCATTTTGAAATTTTTGGTGAATATGCTATATTTGTAACTACTAATACAGGATTTGAAAATATGACTATTTACAAATTTGATAAATATAACATTACAAATTTAATAGAAAAATATGAAATAGATGAGTCTGGAAATGTTTATACTTTTGAACAAAATTCACAAATACAATATCAAAACCCTTTTAATGATAATAAACATAGTTTTTATGTAACTGTAACATTATCTAATTATGATAATAGAATATATGAGTTTAATTTAGATGATTTAAATGATTATAATATTTATAATTTAGATTCTCCTGTTCCACCGAGAGTATTAAACATTCAAAGTGGGAATTTATATATTGCTTATGTTAATTCAAGAATAGAAAGAAGAACATTAGAAAATTTAGATACTATTCAAGATTTTAATGAAAAATTGTTTGATGATTATGAGGAAAGTTTAAGCTCAATAATGTCTATGGATAGTATTAGAGAATTAAGTATTGATGATTCTAATAATTTTTTATTTGTAGGTGGTGATGGTTCTTCTGAATCTAAATTATACAAATTAAATTTAACAGATTTAGATGATATTATTGAAATTTCATTTAATAGTTATGCAAAATTTTATGAAGAATCAAGTTTAATGGAATCTACACCTGTAATAAGACAAATTAATGCTTTTGAAGATAGAATATTTATTAGTGGTAGTGTTGCAACACCAACAGAAGAAAGTGGATTAGATTATGAAAATGCTAGAATTAAAGTTTATGATCCTTTAGACTTAACTGGTGATGTTTTAACTTCAATCCAACCTATTAATGATTATGTTTTAACAGAAGAAAATCCATTACAAAGATTTAATTTGTATGATTATTTTGATTATGTTAAACAATTAACTTATTTTGATATTAATATTGGAGGTACTTGGTTTGAAGTTGATATAGAAAATGAAAATATTTTTTGGTATCCTAATCAAGATAATCCTATTTTTGCAATATTTCCTAGAGCTAACAATTTTTACTTTTATATGATAGAACAACCTTTAGAAGAAATAAATGCTTCTGTTGAAATTAGAGCAGAAGGAATACAACCTAGTAATTCAATTGAAACTTTTAACATAATTGTTGAAGAAGAAGAAATACCTCAAGCTTATTCAATTGATGATATACCTAATTTAGAAATAGTTGGGTTTAATTATACAAATTTTAATATTGGTGATTATTTTGGTGATTATAATGAAGTAAGAATTGATGTAAATAATAAAGGTTATAGTGATTGGTGTGTTTTAGGTGTTGATTTAGAATGTACTTTATACCCTTATGATGAGAATATAACGATTAAAGTTTACGAAGTAGATTCTAATTTTTGGTTTGATGTAACAGGTTATAATAGAACTAGTGAATATAATATTGAGTTACAAGCTAGATATGATTCTAATGATAATGGAGTAACACAAAATTTTAACATTAATACATATTCAGATATAGATTTAATGATAGGTGGGTATTTTCTATTAGTTGGTGGATTATCTGATGGGGAAGTTTATAAGTATGAAAATAATGAATTTCAATTTATAGGAACTATAATTGAAAAAACAGGTTCTTATGACCATTTATTTAATTCTATTGCATATATAGAAGATTTAGATACAAGTTTAACAGGTGGAGATTATTATAATAGAATGTTTTATTCAACAGATGAAGGAATAAGTTGGAGTTCAACAAGTTCTAATTCAGGTTCAACTTTTACTTCTCATTTTAATACAATTGCATATAGTAAACCTTTAAATATGATTGTTGCAGGAGGAGATTTAGCAAGAGTCACATACTCATATACTCATAATATTTCAACATTAACAGATTTGTCAAGGACTCCTTCTGGCACAGCTTTAACAGATGTAAATGATATGATTTGGGTAGATGAATTAGAAAAATTTATTATGGTTTCTGATTTTAATGAAAATAATATAGGATATAGTCATAATGGATTAAATTGGACTTTAATTCAATATACTAATAGAGATTTAAAACAAATTGAATGGAGTGATAAATATCAACAATTATTAATATTAGGTAGTGATGGGGCAGTTGTTACTTCTGAGGATGGGATTAATTATAATTTTGAAGGTAATTTATTTAATTCAGATCCTGAAGGAGATTTATATTGGTGTGATGTTAGAGAAATGTATATTACAGTAGGTGGAGATTGTTCTATTAGTTATGATGGATTAGAATGGGATGATACTATTTGTAATTTAACAACTTTCTCACAAGCAATAGAATATTCACCATATTATGACAAATATTTAGCAGCAGGAGGAGGAAGTGATAGAGGTATATGGTATAGTTATAATGGTTTAGATTGGTTTAGAGATGAAGATTCAATTGATGTTATATATCCCGGAATAATAATAAATGATATTGTTTGGGTTGGAGAAATGGATACTCCTGAACCTAAATTTAGTTATAATATTGATGATATTGAGGATATAACATTAGTTGGAAATAATTATACTAATTTTAATCTAGATAATTATATTGCAGATTTTAGAGATGTTAGAATTAATGTGAATGATAAAGGTTTTAGTGATTGGTGTAATAGAGTTATTGATTCAGATTGTACTTTATACCCTTATGATGAAAATATTACAATAAAAGTATTAGAAATTGGTGGTGGCTATTGGTTTGATGTGACAAGTTATAACAAAACAAGCAGTTATGAAATTGAATTACAAGCTAGATATGATTCTAGTGATACAGGAACTTCTCAAAACTTTGAAATAAATACATTTAGTTATGATCCTGAAGAACAAATACAAAAAATACAAACATTATCAGAATTAACAATTAGTTTAAATCATCCTGAAACATATACGGTTAACCTTGAAGAATATTTTATTAATATAGATTCAATTAATATAGAGTTTATACATAATAATGAAACATATATATTAAATACAGTTGGTGAATATATTGAAACAGATGATTTTCAAATTGGTTATACTTCAGAACATATTTTAGCTATATCTAGTATTTCAAATCAAATGGATTTAAGACAAATTGATATTAGACTACTTGATAAACATAATAATTTTATTGATACAGTATTTTGGTTAGAAATTTATTTTGATGAAATTGAAAAAATTTCAGATATTAATGATATTACAGCTTTTATAGATTCAGAAGATTCTATAATTGTTAGTGATTATTTCAAAAATTCAGTTAAATATGATGTGTGTATTGGAACATTAGATTGTATAACAATTAGTATTACAGATGAACCTATTGAAATAAACACAGACTATGCAGAATATCAATTAGTACCTTTTTATGACGCTATTGAACAAAAACAGAAATTTAGAATAGATTATAAAATATTAGATTTTGGAATTGAAAATATTAATATTGTTGCATATGATATAATGAATAATAGTGAATCTACAAGTTTTAATATAATAACAAGCAAAAGAGTACAAAGATTAATTGATGATTTTAAAATTGATATGCCTACTGAAAATGAAATATTTTTAAGAGCAGAAAACGGATTTGAATATCAAAATAATTCTATGATTGAAATTGGTAATACTTTTGTTGGAGTTTATTATAATACAAGTCAATTATTACAAGAAATAATAAATGAAACTATAAATTATAATTATGAAAGTGATTATATTAATATTACATATTATGATGAAACTAATATTGAAAATTTTACTAGTGAAACAATTTTTGATATACCTTTTTATCATATAGAATCAAAAAATATTAGTCAGTTTTATGATGATTTGTTATTGTTTGGATGGAGTGAAGATTTGATTGATCCTGTTGATGATATGTTTTTTGATATTATTAATTTTGATATTAATATTAGTTACATAAACATTAATCAAATTAAAACTTTTGATAATAAACAATTATATACAAATATAACACACAATTTTAGTATGAATGAATATTTTGAAGATTATAATAGAATTAAATTAATTATTGATGAAGAAAATAAAATTTCAGTTAATAAAATCAATAAATTTATTGATGAGAAAACAATTGATGACATAGATTATAAACTATATGTTGAAAATGATGATATAAAATTACAAATGTTTACAAATGAAACTAAAACTAAAGGATATAAAATTGAAGCTACATTTATATCTAGTAGTCAATTAATAAATAGTGATATTTTGTATTATGGTGTATCAAGCCAAACAATTTCAGATTTATTTCAAATTCAATTTATAGTAGATCCTTCATTAAAACCTAAAGATGATGGATTAATGGATTTATTTATGGGGTTATTCCCTGATAGAGAAGATTTAACACAAGCACAAGCATTAGTATATGTTTTAATCACTATATTTTTAATCATTGGAATGGGTTATTTATTTGCTAGTGAAACAAATAATGTAAATAGTCCTTTATTACTTCCTTTATTGTTTGTATTAATTATATTATTAGTAATTTATTTTACAATTATTCAATATATACCTGTTTGGTTTATAGTTTTAATTGCTATTGGTGGTGTTGTTACAATATCAGGTAAATTCAATAAGATTATTACAGGAGGATCAGGAGGATTTTAAATGACACAGACAGATACTAGTTTATTTGTATTTTTAATCACATTTTCAATATTAATGCCTTTTGTTGTTACAGCAGTAGGTGGATATTTTGGAGAAACAGAACTTAATCTAGATCCCTTTAATTTAAGACCTATTATTGAAGATTTTAATGTCGGGTTTGATTATAGAGAAACTGATGAAGTTAGTCAATTTACTAATTTTCCTTATGTGTCATTAAGATTTAAATCTCCTAGTTATGATTTAATTTTACATTCTCCTAGAATGTTTAATTTTGATTATTATCCTGAATTGAATGCAGATTTGAATGGAATTTTTGCTTATTATCAAAGAGAAAGAGATACAGGTTTTTTTCCTTTTTGGAGATCTACTGTTGTAGATCATTTTTTAATTTTATATGCAAGTTATGAACCTACAACACAAAATTTAGAAGAACATTTACAAATTGGATTTTATGATTCTACTTTTACTAATATACCTACTTTTAATGAAACAAGTGATTTGGGTAATATAATGAACAATCCTGATTATTATAATACTTATGTTTATTTTGATGATAATCAAAACAATTTTATGGAACAATATATTAGATTAAAATATGATGAGTTTGGTGATGAAGGATTAATTAGAACATTAAGAACATTAACTAGAAATTTTAATCAAGGAATACAAATATTACCTACAACTTTAAACACAATTATATTCGGAATACCATTAGTATTATTTGGATATATAATAACAAAAATAATAAGAGGTTTTTAATATGAAACAAAATGAACAATATTTTTTAACGAAAATACAAATATTCAAATGTGATTTATGTAACAAATACTTAGATGATGACAAATTTATTAAAGGATTAGATTCTAATGTATGTAATAATTGTTATGATACATATAAACAAAAAGAGATGATAAAATGAAACAAAACATTTTTTATTTATTTGGATTTTTTTTATTTTTAACAATATTTATTATACCTGTTACAAGTAATGAAAATTATACAAATGTTGCAACAGATGTTGAAAGATTGTCAAGCAGTTATGATACTGAAACATTATATAATTTGTTAGATTATGAAAATGTATTTATTATTGGTAAAGGTGGTTATGTAGATGAATGGGTTCAATATTCTTTTAATAATCCTTATCCAATAACACAATACTCAATTTCTTGTAAAGACACTAATAAAAAACTAATAGAATGGAGATTAGTTGGTAGTAATGATATGGTTAATTGGGATACATTACACCACGTAGAACAAGCTAATTGGGTTATAACAGAAGAATATCAAGAAAAAAAATATATTATTAATCCTCATAAAAATGAATATCAATTTTATAGATTAGAATTAATCAGATCACAACATAATAATGAATTACAATTTTTACATTGGGGTTTATATATGGTAGATGTAGAAAAAGAAGAAAACTTTTTTGAAGATTTAGACTTAGATTTAGCAGGAATAATTTTTCTTATATTTATAACTTGTTTTCTAGTATTTTTAGGTTTTATGTTTGATTTTACATTTACATCATTTGGAATGTTTATAATAGGTTTACTACTTTTTTTCTCAAATATACATTACATATTTGCTGTTATTTATATGATTGCAGGTATATTATTTTTGAAAAATTAATTTATTATTCTTAAAATAAAAATATTTATATAAAATCAAAGAATAAATATTAAACTAAACTAAAAAGGTGGTTTAAATGTTTAATGATATAATTTTATTTATAACGATTATTTTAGCTTGTTGGAAATGTTTAGATATAGGAATCTATTTAGGTGATTTTGTTAATAGATTTATATTTTATTGTATAAAATACAGTTTAAACAATGAAAATATTTATATAAAATCAAAGAAGAAAGAAAAAAAGAAAGAAATATTATAAAAGACCTTTTCAATTATAGGTATTTAAATGGTTGTTTCTTAATATATATTATCTAATATCTATATTATAATATTAAATATGTCATCACCTGAAAGGTTCTCGTAAAGCTT
>PUKE01000062.1 GCA_003550425.1 Nitriliruptoria bacterium | reverse complement strand
GTGGCCGGGTCGGGCGAGGCCGAGGTGGCCGGGTCGGGCGAGGCCGAGGTGGCCGGGTCGGGCGAGGCCGAGGTGGCCGGGTCGGGCGAGGCCGAGGTGGCCGGGTCGAGCGAGGCGCGCGAGGCCGAGGACGCCCCGCGCGTCACGCCTCCTGCCGGCGCCGGGCGGCCACGACCGCGGTGACGAGCTGGGCGACGCCCTCGCCCATCGGCGCCGAGAGGCGCAGCACGCCCTCGCCCGCGCCACGACCGTTCGCCACGATCGCGCTCAGGCCCACGGCCTGCGCGAGCCGCGCGTCGGTAGGGGAGTCGCCGACGGCCACGGCCTGCTCGGGTCGCAGGCCGCGGGCGCGCAGGTCGGCAGCGACCGCCTCGGCCTTGCCCACGCCGCGCGGCAGCAGGTGGTAGGCGCGCACCTGGCGGCCGGGCCAGCCGGCGGCCTCGCCGTTGTCGATGAGCCGCGCCCAGGCGCAGCCGGCGTCCGCCAGCACCGCGTCCGCGGCGGCGGGGTCGACGGCGCCGTGCAGCAGCAGGGAGCCCTCCCGGCCCCGATGCCAGGGCTCGTAGAGCGCGAGGTCGTCGGGGAAGGCGCGCCGGAGCGCGTCCCAGGCGCCGGCGGCGAGCAGGGCGTCGTGCGGGGTGTCGGCGAGGTCGCGTGGCGCCTGGCCCCAGGCGTAGGCGAGCGCGCCGTCGCGCTGGATGACCGCTCCGGCCTCGCCGATGCAGTCGGTGAGGCCGAGCAGCCGGGTGTCGTGCTGCAGCTGCTGACGCTGTCGCCCGCTGACGGGGATCACGGTGAGGCCGGCGGACAGCGCCTCGACCACCGCGGCGGCGCCGACCGTGGAGGGCTGCCCGTCGGCGCGGTGCAGCAGCGAGCCGTCGGGTCCCAGCAGCGTGCCGTCGAGGTCGGTGTACAGCACTTGGATGGGCGGCAGCGTCGCGAGGCGGGCCGCGAGCTCCCGTGCGACGTCGTCCTGCCCGTCGCGACCGGGGCGGGGCGTGGGGTCGGTGGGGAGAGTGGGCTCGGTGTCGGCGCTCATCCGCCCAGGATGCCCCAGCGCCGGGCGGGCATCTGGCCGGGGCGCGGCGGTTGCGGGGGGTGGCACCGGGTGCGACGCTTGAGCGCACACGCCATCCAGAGAGGTCGAGGGAACCGGCCCGACGACGCCTCCGCAACCACGGCCGGCGCGGCCCGCGCCGCTGCCGCAGGTGCGACGTCCGGCCCCGTGCTGGGGAAGATGGCGGCCTTCCAGCCCGAGGCACGTGTCGTGGTGGGAGCGCCGGCGTCCCCGGGAGGAAGGAGCGAGCGATGGGCAGCCACGTCAAGGGTCTGCGGTGCCGCGCCTGCGGCCTGGACACCGACCCGATCGCCGCGCACGTGTGCACCGCGTGCTTCGGCCCCCTCGAGGTGGTCTACGACTATGACGGCATGGCCGCGGAGGTCTCCCGCGAGCTGATCGCGGCGGGCCCGCGCAGCGTGTGGCGCTACGCGCCGCTGCTGCCCGAGCTCCCGGGCGCCGACCCGGACGCGCGGGTGGACCTGCAGGCGGGCCTGACGCCGCTGCAGCCGGCGCCGCGCCTGGCCGCCGCCCTGGGGCTGCGCGAGCTGTGGCTGAAGAACGACACCACGAACCCGACGTGGTCGTTCAAGGATCGGGTCGTGACGGTCGCGCTGACCGTGGCCCGCCAGCTGGGGTTCGACACGGCCGCCTGCGTGTCCACGGGCAACCTGGCCAACAGCGTGGCCGCCCACGCGGCCAGCGCGGGCATGGACGCGGTGCTGCTGGTGCCCGCCGACCTCGAGCGGGCCAAGATCGCGACCTCGGCGGTGTATGGCCCCACGCTGATCGCCGTGGAGGGCAGCTACGACGACTGCAACCGCCTGGGCGCCGAGGCGGCCGGCGAGCAGGGCTGGGCCTTCGTGAACGTCAACGTGCGGCCCTACTACGCCGAGGGCTCCAAGACGCTCGGCTACGAGATGGCCGAGCAGCTGGGCTGGCGCCTGCCGCGCCACGTGGTGGCGCCGATGGCCTCGGGATCGATGCTGGTCAAGATCGACAAGGCCTTCCAGGAGCTGGTGGCCACCGGCCTGGTCGCCGAGGAGCCGTGGCGCGTCAGCGGCGCCCAGGCCGCCGGCTGCGCGCCGATCAGCAGCGCCTTCGCCGACGGGGCCCACGAGGTGGAGCCGGTGAAGGCCGACACGATCGCGAAGTCCCTCGCGATCGGCACGCCGGCCGACGGCCCCTATGCGCTGGAGGCGGTGCGCCGCACCGGGGGCTGGATGGAGGCCTGCAGCGACGCCGAGATCGTCGAGGCCATCGAGCTGCTGGCGCGCACCGAGGGCATCTTCGGCGAGACCGCGGCAGGGGTGACGGTGGCCTGCCTGCGGCGGGCGGTGCGCTCGGGGGCGATGCGCCCCGACGAGCCCACGGTCGCGGTGATCTCGGGCCAGGGCCTGAAGACGCTGGACGTGCTCACCGACCAGGTCGGCCCGGCGGCCACGATCCGACCGGGCATCGGCGCGCTGGAGGACGCCATCGACGAGCTCGTCGGCTGACGGCCCGGCCCGCGTCGGTTTCCGACCGCGGGCGCCGGGGCATGGTCCCCTCGGATAGTTGCGGGCGCAAGGATCGTCCCGGGTGGGTCGCGCGCGTCGCGTGCGGCGTCCCGAGGCCCCGCGCCCGCGGCCTCGCACCCGATCACGAGGAGGAGCACCATGGCCCGCGTCGGCATCGTCTACTACTCCATGTACGGCAGCAACGTCGAGATGGCCCGGACCATCGCGGCCGGCGTCCAGGCCGACGGCGGCACCGCGGAGCTGCGCGCCGTGCCCGAGCTGCTGCCCGAGGAGGTCATCCGCGAGCAGGGGCTCGAGGCGGTCAAGGAGGCCCAGCGCGACGTGCCGGAGGCCTCGGTGGAGGAGCTGCCGGAGTTCGACGGCCTGATCATCGGCTCGCCGACGCGGTACGGCTCGGCGACCGGGCAGGTGCAGAACTTCCTGGACCAGACCGGGCCCCTGTTCTTCGAGGGCCGCCTGGCGGGCAAGACCGCCGGCTTCTTCACGGGCGCCTCGACCATCCACGGCGGTCACGAGTCGACGATCCTGTCGCTGTCGACCTTCGCCTGGCACCAGGGCATGGTGATCGTCCCGGCCGGCTACACCGCCAGCGAGACCTTCAGCAGCCGGACCGGCGGTGGGCCCTACGGGCCGACGATGCTCGCGCCGACCGACGGCAGCAAGCAGGGCCTGTCCGACGAGGAGGCCGCGATCGCCCGCGCCTACGGGCAGCGGTTCCATGCCATCACGGCCAAGGTTGCGGCATGATGGGCGCAGCACACCGACTGGCCTGACCGTCCCGCCCGGTTACGGCCACCGACGGCCCCCGTGTACCCCCCGCACGGGGGCCGTCTCCTGTCGTGGCACGCGGCGTCGCGCGTGGTCGCCGGTCAGGTCAGCACCGGGAACCGTGGGTCGCGGAAGCCGACGCGTCCGGTGGCCGCGCGCAGGAAGCGGGTCCGTCCGAGGTTGCGCGGCCGTGGCCCCTCGAGCAGCCGCTCGAGCAGGTCCTGGGCCAGGCGCCCGGCCGAGGGGGTGGCCTCGGGGCCAAGCGCCAGCGCCGCCCGCACGTCCAGGTGGTGGATGGTGACCTCGAGCACCCGGACCGCCACCTGCTCGCGCTGGGCCATCGCGCCGTGGCGGGTGGCCACGAGCGCATCGGGGTCGGCGGCCGCCAGCGCGCGCTCGGCCTCGGCGCGCGCCGCGGCGAGGGCCCCGGCCCAGTCCGATGCCGGGCCGGGGTCGGGGTCGGCGGGCTCGTCGTCCTCGCCCTGGGCGAGCAGGGCCAGGCGCCGTCGGTAGAACCCGACGCGGTCGATCTCGGCGCGCTCGAGGGGGCCGTCGGCTCGGGCGGGCGCGAGCCCTTGCCCGGTGACCGCGCCCATGGCGTGGCCGACCAGGCGGCGCAGGGTCCACGCCCCAAGGCCTGGCCAGTCGGCGGCATCGGCGGGCGCCTGGCCCACGCTGGCCTCCAGCGCGGCGGCCTCGGCCAGCAGCGCCTCCTGCTCGGTCCCCTCCACCTGGTCCCCCTGGCGCGATGCGACGGCGGTCGGTGCCACGCGCCGGGCATCCGACGCGTGCGTGGCGGGCGACAGCGTAGGCTGGGCCTGGCGCAGCGACCGGTGGCGGTGACGGGCCAGGTCCGGCGCTCGTGGTCGCTGCCGGAGCCGAGGACCACCGCAGAGCGAGGCGTCGATGCGCGAGATCGAGGAGACCCCGCTGCCCGGCGTCGGGGTGCGCCACGACTACACGGTCAGCGACGGCACCCGCGTGGGGGTGATCACCCACCGCACGGGGCGCAAGGAGCTGCTGATCTACGACCGTCGTGACCCCGACACCTGCGCGCAGTCGTTGCGCCTGGACGAGGACGACGAGCACACCCTGGCGGGCATGCTCGGGGCAGAGACCGTCTCGACCCGCCTGGCGACCCTCGCCCAGGAGGTGGAGGGGCTCGCGATCGACTGGGTCCGCGTCCCGCCGGGCAGCCCCTATGAGGGCGCGACCCTGCGGCATCTCGCGGTCGAGCCCTACCACAGCGCGATGGTGGTGGCGGTCCAGCGCGACGAGCGGATGCACCCCGCGCCCGGCGCCGACTTCGCGCTGCGCGCCGATGACGTCGCCGTGCTGGTGGGCACGCTCGCCGGCATCGAGCAGCTCGCGTCCACGCTGCGCGGGGACGCATGATCCTCGCGCCGGCGGCGGCTGGCCCGCTCCCGGCCCTCGCCCAAGCCGATGGGGCGCTCGGTCGCCTCCTGCTCGAGCTCGGCGGGGCGATCTTCGTGCTCGCGCTGCTCGCGCGCCTGGCCCACCGGGCCGGGTTCAGCCCGATCCCCCTCTACCTGCTCGGCGGGCTCGCCTTCGGCGAGGGCGGGCTGCTGCCGCTGGCCGTGGGGGAGCAGATCATCGAGGTCGGCGCCGAGATCGGGGTCGCCCTGCTGCTGCTCCTGCTCGGGCTGGAGTACACCGGGCGCGAGCTGGGGGAGGGGCTGCGGACCGGCTGGCCGGCGGGGCTGGTCGACCTCGCCCTGAACTTCACCCCGGGGCTGCTCATCGGCCTCGCGCTCGGCTGGGATCCGGTGGCCGCGGTGCTGCTCGGCGGCGTCACCTACAACACCTCCTCGGGGATCATGGCCCGGATGCTCGCCGAGTTCGGGCGCCTGGGGAACCGCGAGACCCCCTCGGTGCTGATGATCTCGGTGCTCGAGGACCTCACCAACACCGTCTACCTGCCGCTAGTGGGGATCCTGCTGCTCGGCGTGGGCTGGGCCACCGGCCTGCTGTCGATGGCGGTGGCGCTCGTGACGGTCGTCCTCGTGCTGCTGGCCGCGATCCGCTACGGGCCGCAGCTGTCGCGGCTGATCGAGAGCCGCAGCGACGAGGTCGTGCTCCTGACCACCTTCGGGCTGCTGCTGGTGCTCGCTGGCGTCGCCGAGCAGCTGCAGATCTCCGCGGCGATCGCGGCGTTCCTGTTGGGCATCGCCCTCTCGGAGCCGGTGGCCGACCGCGCCCGCCGCATCCTCGGCCCCCTGCGGGACCTGTTCGCCGCCATGTTCTTCCTCTTCTTCGGGCTGCAGACCGACCCGACCCAGATCCCCCCGGTGCTCGGGCTCGCCGTCGGGCTGGTGGTGCTGACCACGCTCACCAAGCTCGCCACGGGCTGGTACGCCGCGGGGCGCTACGGCGTGAGCACGCGCGGGCGGGTGCGCGCCGGCGCCGCCCTGACCCCGCGCGGTGAGTTCTCGATCGTCATCGCTGGGCTGGGCGCGGCAGCCGGCGTGGAGCCGCTGCTCGGGCCGCTGTCGGCCGCGTACGTGCTGCTGCTCGCGGTGCTCGCGCCGGTGCTGATGCGCTCGGCCAACGCCATCGGCAACCTCATCGAGGGCTGGCGAGAGCGTCGAGCGCGGGTCGCCTGACCCGGGCAGCCCCAGCGCTGCGCCCTGTCCGCGAGCGCCTACCCTGCGCGCATGCCCGCCCAGGTCGAGCTCCTCGTGCTCCTGCTCATCATCGCCGGAGGGGTGGCCTTCGTGGTCGTGCGGGTCCGCCGCGGCGCCCTTGACGAGGAGCGGGCGGCGCTGGCCGAGGCCGAGCGCGAGGCCGTCGACCCCGCCGACGACGAGCCGCGCTCGGACGAGGACCCTCCCGGTGAGGGCGAGCCGCCCGCGCGCGGCTGACGGGGTCACCGCCGGCGCGATCCGCGATCCGACGCCACCCGCGACGTCAGGCCTCGCCCGGCTCCCTCGCGGCGGCCGCGTCGGGGCGATGGGCGGCGAGGTAGGCCTCGTGATCCCAGCGCGCCAGGAAGCGGGTCGCGGCGTCCTCGCCGCGCTGGCGCAGGCCCTCGGCGTCGTCGGGGGCGAGGTCGAAGTCGAGCGTGGAGACCCCCGAGGCGTCCACGAACATCGTGCGCGCCAGCACGTCGGGGTCGTCGAGGTGCCGCGCATCGTGCGCCGAGAGCATCGTGGCCAGCAGCGCCCCCGAGAGCGCCAGCGGCCCGCGCACCGGGCTGGGGGCCAGGCCGCCGGGCTCGCGCTCGGACAGCTTGACCCCGAAGGTCGGCCAGCGGGGGCGCTGCCCGTCGGCACGGTCGAACAGCGCGACGGGGAAGTTGGACAGCAGCCCGCCGTCCACCAGCGTCGCCGCGCCCCCGCCGCGGTGTCGCAGCCGCACCGGCCGGTAGAAGAAGGGGATCGCCATCGAGGCGCGCACCGCGTCGACCACGCGCTGGCGGTCCGGGTCGCGGCCGAAGTGCGTGCGGTAGTCCCACGGCAGGCGCACCAGGCGGTTGCGCGACACGTCGGCGGCGACCACGACCAGCCGATGGCGCTGCTCGCGCGGAAGCCCACTGCCCGCATCGTCGGCGCGCAGGTCCCCGAAGGTCTCCACGCCCTGCTCGGCCAGCAGGCCTCCCAGCCAGCGCACCAGCTCCTCGCCACGGTGGATCCCCCCGTGGCGCAGCACCGCGCCGAGCGGCCCGAGGACCGGCAGCCGGGCGAGCCCGCGACGGCGTGCGAACCGTCGGTAGTCCAGCTCGGCCATCACCTCGCGGAGGCGCGCCGGTGGCATGCCCGCGGCCACCAGCGCCCCGACGATCGCGCCCGCCGAGGTGCCCGCGACCCGCGGGAAGCCGTAGCCCGCCGCGGCCAGCGCCTCCACGGCGCCGACGAGCGCCGTGCCCTTCACCCCGCCGCCCTCCAGCACGAGGTCCGCGCGCAGCGTGCCGTCCATGGCCGTGAGCCTGCGGCCTGGGCCGGCCGGGCGCAAGGGGCTCGTGCTCAGCGCCCGGTCAGCGCGAGCTCAGCGCGCGATCAGCGACAGGTGGTCGGGGTGGGCCACGCGCAGCCCGTCGCAGCCGGCGCGCTGGGCGCTGCGGGCCAGCTCGCGCAGGGCCTCGGGCGACGCGCCGGCCGAGGGCTCCTCGATCGCCTGCACCTCGGCGGCCCGCGCGGCGACGAGCAGCCGTGCGCGCGCCCAGGGGATCGGGCTCGCCTCGCCGCCCGTGCCTGGCTCGGCCTCGGCGCCTGTGGCCCCGGCCCGCGGCGCGGGCCCCGTGGCACCGAGCGACGCGGCCAGCCGGCGGTGCCCGAGCGCCAGCACCTCCAGGCGCGGCGAGGCGCCCGCGATCTCGTCGATGAGGGTGAGCCCCGCGGCCGTCTCGATCCCGGCCTCGATGGCGATCTGGTGCTCGATGCCGACCGACTCCTCGATCATCCGCAGCAGGTGGTCGACCAGCTCGATCTCCCCCGGGGACTCCACACGGGGCAGCGCGACGGCGTCGAGGAGCTCCCCGGCCCCCTCGACCACCTCGATCAGGTCGCGGTAGGCGAAGCGCACCGTCACGGGGCTGATGCGCACGGTGACCAGGCGCTCGCCGAAGTCCAGGTCGCGCAGGGCGTCCACGACGGTGGCGCGCGCCGCGTCCTGCGCCGGCCCCTCGCGCAGGGCGCCCCCGCCGCTCGCTGCGCGCTCGGCCTCGCGCCCCGCCGGGTCGCCGCCGCGCTTGCCGCGTCGTCGCCGCCGGCCCGCGCCGGCGTCGCCGGTGGCCGAGGAGGCCTCCGCGGCCTCGGCATCGAGGTCCAGCACCAGCGCGTCGGCGTCGGCCCCGGTCGCGCTGGCCAGCTTGCGCGGAGCGTCGGCGGGCACCACGAGCCCGCGGGTGCGCGGGCGCGGCTCCGGCTCGGGATGGTCGGCCATGCGGGCGGGCTCCTGCGGGGCTGCTCGGGCGGGGCTGCTCGGGCGGGGCTGCGCGACGGTGGCGTCGCGGCTGGCGCGGTCAGCGCGCGCGGCTCACAGGCCGCCGACGGCGCTGGCGATCGCCAGGGTCGCCACGTTGGCGCCCGCGTGCACGCCGATCGGCAGCCACAGCGAGCCGAAGCGGTGCAGCAGCCAGCAGGCGAACAGGCCGAAGGCGAAGGCGTAGCCCCCGAGGAACAGCGTGCCGGCGAGGGTGTCCTGGGCGTGCACCAGGGCGAAGACCAGGCTCGACAGCAGCGCGGCCGGCACGGGCCCGAGGCTGCGCGCCAGCCCCAGGTACAGCACGCCGCGGAACACGATCTCCTCGCCCAGCGGGGCGATCACGGCCACGGCGAGCCACGTCGCCACCATCACCGCGCCGGGGGTGGCCATGGCCTGGGCGATCTCGGTCTGAACCTCTGGCGGCTCGAAGCCGGTGAGCACGATCAGGGAGAACACGCTGATCACGTCCACCGCGACGTACCAGCCCAGGCCGACCAGCCCGCCCAGGCCCAGGGCGACCAGCGTGCGGGGCGCGCGGGTCGGGTCGGGCGCCCACAGCAGCCGGTGGCGAGGCCGGAACCGCAGCCACAGCCAGCCGAGCGCGAGCACCGCGGGGATCGTGCCGTCCAGCACGAGCACCGCGGCGAAGCGCGGGTCGTCGAGGCTGCCGTCCCACCCCGACAGCACGAGCCCGCCCGACAGCAGCAGGATCCCGACCAGGCTCAGGCCCAGCACCGCGAGGACGTCGGGCCAGCGCCAGGGGACCTGTCCCGGGGCGAGCGCGTCGGGCACCGCGCCGAGGTCGTCCGGCGGTGGCGGGGGGACCGAGGGGTACCCGCGCACGTCGGGGGGTGGGATGGCGCTCATCGTGGTGCAGCGTTCCCCTCCCGCGCACCGGCCACGCCGCGGGGCCGGACCGCCGCGTCGCGGGGCCGCCGGCCCAGGCGGCGCGCCGTCACCGCTCGGTGATGGGCGTGGGGTCGCCGCCGAGCCCCTCGACGATCGTCGCCGCGTTCAGCTCGATCAGCCCGACGTAGGAGTGGGCGAAGCCGTCCTCGTCCTCGTCGGGCAGCAGGTCGTCGGCGAGGCCGCCGTGGTACTCGGCGCCGGTCTCCTCGGCGATCATCTCGAGCACGTCGTCGGGGTAGACCGCGGAGCCGAACACCGCGGGCGTGCCCTCCTGCTCGACCTGCTCGATCAGCGCAGCGACGTCCCCGGCGGAGGGCTCGGAGAAGTCCGAGGGCTGCAGCGCCCCGACCATCTCGAAGCCGTAGTCGCGCGCGAAGTACCCGTAGGCGTCGTGGAAGGTCATGATGACCCGGTCCTCCTCGGGCACCGTCTCCGCGGCCTCGTGGATCGCGGCGTCCAGCGCCTCGAGCTCGGCGACGTAGTCCTCGGCGCGCTCCTCGTAGCCCTCGGCGCCCTCGGGGTCGACCTCGGCGAGCACCTCCGCCAGGTGCTCGACCTTGGGGATCGCGAGGGTCGGGGTCATCCACGAGTGGGGGTTGGCCGCGCTTGCGGGTCCTTGCGCGTCGTCGGCGTCCTCGCGGTCGGGGTCCTCGACGACGCTCACGCCGATCGGCGGGGTCTCGTGGACCACCTCGTCGCCCTGGCGCACCTGGACGGTGACCTCGGTGTCGCCCGCGTCGCGCCCGGTCAGCGTGACGTGGTCGCCGTGCTCGCTGACCTCGATCAGCCCGGCGGCGTCGCCGTCGGCGGCGGCCAGGCCCAGGGCGAGCTCGCCCTCGTCGTCGCCGAGGGGCAGCCCCTCCCCGGTGCCGTCGACGACGCTGGCCCCCAGCGCGAGGTCCTCGCCGACGGCGAGCTCGGGCAGGCTGCCGTGCCAGTGGCCGTGGTGGGCGTAGGCCAGCTGCTCGCCGTCGGCGTCGCGGTCGACCAGCACGACCTCGCCGACCTGCACGTCGGGGTCGGTCTGGTGCTCGTGGTCGTGGTCGCCGGCCAGGTCGTGGTCGTGGAGGTGGGCTGGCGCGTCGGCGAGGTCCTCGTCGGTGAGGGCCTCCTCGCCGAGCAGCACCATGTCGGCGTCGGCGTCGAGGGTGGCCTCGGCGGTGGCCAGGGCGCCGTCGTTCAGCGACAGGCCGTTGCCGACGTAGAGGTCGGCGTCCTCCAGCCGCATCGCGTCCTCGGGCGTGGGCTCGTAGGTGTGGCTGTCGGCGCCGGAGGGCACCAGCGACGTGACCTCGGCGCGGTCGCCGGCGACCTGCTCGACGAGGTCGGCCAGCGGGGCGATCGTGGCCATCACCGACAGCGCCGGCTCCGCGTCCTCGGCGTCGTCGTCCTCGGCGTCCTGGTCGCCCTCGGGGTCGTCCTCGCCGCCCGCGTCGGCGGCCGCGTCCTCGGCGGTGGCGGCATCGTCGGGCTCCTGCGCGGCGCAGCCAGCGCCGAGCAGCGCGAGCGCGGCCAGCGCCCCGGCGACCATGAGGACCACGGATCGAGCACCGAGCATGACACCCTCCAGCTGCGAACGGTTCGCAACAAGGTTAGGGCGCCCTCAGCGCCTCCGCAATGCCGCGCCGCCGCGCGAGCGCGGTCCGCGCCGCCACGACCACGAGCACCGCCGCGAAGGCCGTGGTGCCGGTCAGCACGATCGTGGACCCGCTCGGCGCGTTGAGGTGGAACGAGGCGTACAGGCCCACCACCGCCGCCGCCGAGCCCACGAGGGTCGCCACGGCCATGAGCCGCCCGAAGGAGGCCGTCAGCAGGCGTGCCAGCGCCGCGGGCAGCACCACCGCCGAGGCGATCAGCAGCACCCCGAGCACCCGCACCGAGGCAACGACCACCGCGGCGGTGGCGAGGTTGAGCAGGGCCTCGTTGCGCCCGGCGGCCACGCCCATCGCCGCGGCCACGTCGTGGTCGAAGGTGGTGAACACCAGCGCCTTCCAGCGCGCGAGCAGCAGGATCGCGAAGGCCCCGCTGACCCCGCCGATCAGCAGCAGGTCGGCGGTGCCCACGCCGAGCACGTCGCCGAACAGCAGGCTCTCGGTCGACACGCCCACGCCCTCCACGCGGCTGACGACCACGACCCCGAGGGCGAACAGCGCCGTGGTCACGATCCAGATGGCGGCATCCACGTGCAGGCCGCGGCGACGCCCGACCCGGTCGATGAGCACCGCGGCGACCGCCGTGGCGGCCGCGGCGCCGAGGTACTCGTGGACGCCGAGCGCGAGCGCGATGCCCACCCCGCCCAGGACGCTGTGGGCGAGCCCGTGGCCGATCGAGCTCATGCGGCGCTGGACCACGAAGACGCTCAGCGCTCCGCACAGCCCGCCCACCAGCACGCCGGCGAGCAGGGCGCGCTGGAAGAACCCGAAGCCCAGCGGCTCGATCAGCCAGTCCATGAGGCCCGCTCCCGGGCAGAGCCGAGCAGTGGCTCCTCGTCGACCACCGCGATCCGGCCCTGCTCGTGGATGACGGCGAGGTCGGCCTCGTAGGCCTTGCGCAGCACCTCGGGGGTGAGGACCTCCCGTGGTGGGCCGTCGGCGACGACGGACTGGTTGAGGAACAGCAGGCGCGGCAGGTGCGCGGCCACCCAGTTGAGGTCGTGGGTGGTGATGAGCACCGCGAGCCCCTCGGCGGCCAGCTCGCCGACGAGCCCGAGCACCTCGGCGCGGGTGGCCACGTCCACCCCGGAGGTCGGCTCGTCGAGCAGCAGCACGTCGGCGTCGCGGATCATCGCGCGCGCGAGGAACATGCGCTGGCGCTGGCCACCCGAGAGGGCGCGGATGGGGCGCTCGGCGAGCCCGTCGAGGCCGAGGCGGTCCAGCAGCTCGCGGGCACGCGCGCGCTCGCTGCGTCGGAACCAGGGGCGGCGGCTGCTGTCGGCGGTCAGCCCCAGCAGCACGGCCTGCTCGACGGTCAGCGGGAAGTCCCAGTCCACGCTGCCCAGCTGGGGCACCAGGCCCACGCGACGCGGCGCGCGGCGGTCGCGGATCGCCTGGCCGGCGACCTCCACGTGGCCGGCGTGGCGATCCGCCTGCCCGGTCAGCAGGCGCAGGAGGGTCGTCTTGCCAGCCCCCGAGGGGCCGACCACGCCGACGATCTCGCCGCGGGCGACCTCCAGGTCCACGTGCTCGAGGGCGCGCAGCGCGCCGTAGCCCCCCGACAGGTCGCGGACCACCAGGGGCGGGGCGTCGTTCGAGGCCCGGACGTGGCGGCTGGCGCCGTGGCGCCGGCGACCAGGGTGCGCACCGGGCTCGTCTGGCACTGCGGGATCGACGGCCACACCTTCTCCTGCGAACGACTCGCAGCGCAGTGTAGAGGTGAGGCTGCCCTTCCGCCCGAGTCGAGCGCGGTCGCGCGCTGGCCGGCGGGCGGTGGGGGCGCGGCGTGGCACGATGCGACCATGACCTTCGCACAGGTGCTGGCCCGCATCCCCGGGTGGCGCGAGCGGTTGGCGGGCATGGGCGCCGCCACGGTCGCCATGCTGGGCATCATCGCCTCGGTGGGCCTCCTCGCGCTGCCCGAGGGAGTCGGCATCGACAGCCTGCTGTCGCTGCTGGTCATCGCCGCGATCGTGATCCTGCTGCTGATGGGGCTGCTGGCCCTCGGCGGCTGGGCCATCGACCGGATCATCGCTCGCCACAGCCCCCCGACCGGGCTGATCGCGCAGGCCGTGCTCGGCGGCCTGCTGGCCGGCAACGGCCTGGTGATCATCGGCGGGCTGATCCCCGGCGGGGGCTGGGGCACCGCGGCGCTGCTGGGGCTGCTGGGCGCCGTGGCCGCGGTGCTGATGGCCTGGGTGGCCCGCACCGTCACGCCGACGAGCTGGCTCTCATGGGCGCTGGCCGGACCGGCTGCGGTGGTCGTCACCGTGCTGGTCGCGGCGATCGTGACCTGACCGCCGCGACCGGCAGTGCGGGGCGCCGTCAGCCGGTGACCGCGCCCCGCTCGGCGCCGGAGACGAGCTTGGCGTACTTGGCCAGCACGCCGCTCGTGTAGCGCGGCTCCGGGTGCTTGAGCCCCTCGCGGCGGCGCTCCAGCTCCTCGGCGTCGACGTGGACGTCGAGGCGGCGGGAGGGCACGTCGAGGGTGATCGGGTCGCCGTCGCGCAGCAGGGCGATCGGCCCGCCGTCGCGGGCCTCGGGCGCCACGTGGCCCACGCACAGCCCGTGGGTGGCCCCCGAGAAGCGACCGTCGGTGATCAGCGCGACGTCGGAGCCGTGCCCGGCGCCCTTGACCGCGGCGGTCACCGCCAGCATCTCGCGCATCCCGGGCCCGCCCTTGGGGCCCTCGTAGCGGATCACGATCACGTCGCCCGAGCGGATCTCGCGGGCCAGCACCGCGGCCATCGCGTCCTGCTCGCCATCGAACACCCGGGCGCGCCCCTCGAAGCGCTCGTCGTCGAGGCCGGCCACCTTGACGATCGCGCCGTCGGGGGCGACCGAGCCGCGCAGGACCGCCAGCCCGCCGTCGCCGTGGATCGGGTCGTGGAGCCCGTGCACGACCTCGCCGTCCGGCTCGGGCGTCACCCCGAGCTCGTCGAGGTTCTCGGCCACGGTCCGACCCGTCACGGTGGGGCAGTCGCCGTGGAGCAGGCCCGCCTCCAGCAGGATGCGCATCACCTTGGGCACGCCGCCGATGCGGTCGATGTCGGTCATCAGGAACCGCCCGGCCGGACGGCTGTCGACGATGTGGGGGACCTGGCGCCCGATCCGGTCGAAGTCCTCCAGCGCGAGCTCGACCCGGGCCTCGTGGGCGATGGCGAGCAGGTGCAGCACCGCGTTGGTCGAGCCGCCCACGGCCATCACCACCGCGATGGCGTTCTCCAGCGACTGCTTGGTGATCAGCTGGCGCGGCCGCAGGTCGCGCTCCAGCAGCCCCATCAGCGCCTCCCCGGAGGCCCGCGCGAGCGCGTCTCGGCGCGCGTCGGTGGCCGGGGGCGAGGCCGAGCCCGGCAGGCTCAGCCCGAGGGCCTCGACGGCGCTGGCCATCGTGTTGGCGGTGTACATCCCGCCGCACGAGCCCTCGCCGGGGCAGGCGTTGGCCTCGATGCGATGCAGCTCCTCGTCGTCGATCGCGCCCGCCGAGCGCGAGCCCACCGCCTCGAACACGTCCTTGATGTCGATCTCGCGGTCGTCGACGTGGCCGGGCATGATCGTGCCGCCGTAGAGGAAGACGCTGGGCAGGTCCAGGCGGGCGGCGGCCATGACCATCCCGGGCAGCGACTTGTCGCAGCCCGCCAGCGTGACCATCCCGTCCAGCCGCTCGGCGTGCATCATCGTCTCGACCGAGTCGGCGATGACCTCCCGGGAGACCAGCGAGGCGCGCATGCCCTCGTGGCCCATGGCGATCCCGTCGGACACCGCGATCGTGGTGAACTCGATCGGGAAGCCGCCGGCGTCGCGCGCGCCCTGCTTGGACTCCTGGGCCAGGCGCGCGAGCGGGAGGTTGCAGGGGGTCACCTCGTTCCAGGACGAGGCCACGGCGACCTGCGGCTTGCCGAAGTCCTCCTCGGACATGCCGATGGCGCGCAGCATCGCTCGCGCCGGCGCGCGCTGGTAGCCCTCGGTGACGTCGGTGGAGCGGGGGCGGTTGACCACGGTGGTCCTCCTCGGCGGCGGGGTGGCGGGACGCTTCCCGCCACCCCGCATGATGGCACTCCCGGCGCGCCGCGGGCACGTCGGGAGCGCGAGGGGATGCCGGCGCGCTTGGCCTCAGGCCGCGGTGTGCCCCCGCTGCTCCTCCTCGAGCGTCGCCACCACCGCGTCGATGGGGGCGTTGTCCCCGAAGTCCTCGTTGATCCACGCGAAGGGGACGCGCCCCTGCGGGGTGAGCACGTGGGTGGCGCCGAGCATGAAGGGCTGCTTGCCGGGTCGGCCGTTGCCCACGCCCGACAGCAGCGCCCGCGCCCCGTCGACCCACTGCCGCGGGCGCAGGAAGGTGCGCAGGGACCCCCTCTGCGCCCCGGCGGCCCCGTAGCTCGCCAGCGCCTCGTCGACCAGCAGCGGGAAGTCGATCCCCTGGGCGTCGCGGAAGTCCGCGGCGTAGGACCGGTCGCCGGTGCCGATCGCGGCGAGGTCGGCGCCCAGCGCGCGGATGCGGTCGGCGCGCTCGCGCAGCTGGATGACGTGCTCGCGGCAGAACAGGCAGCCGAAGTGGCGCAGGTGGACGAGCACCCGCGGCTGCTGCGCCCAGAGGGCGCCGAGGCGGACGTCGGTGCCGTCGGCGGCGGGCAGGACGAGGTCGGCGAGCCGGTCGGGCAGGTCCGGATCGGGGGTGACGCGCGGCATGCCCCGTGGATACCCGAGCGCGCCGCGGGCTACGCCTGCGCCTCGCGGCGCGGGCGTCAGCGCGCCTGCGCCACCGCGGTGAGCACCTCCGGCTGGTCGGTGGACAGCAGCAGGGTGCCGACCCGGGAGGCGCGCCAGGCCTCGAGGCGCGCGACGATGCGCTCGGTGGGACCGACCAGGCCCATCTCGTCGACCAGGGCGTCGGGCACCGCGGCGGCGGCCTCCTCCCGGCGCCCGTCGAGGAAGGCGTCCTGGATCGCGTCGGCGGCCTCGGCGAAGCCGTAGCGGCGGGCGAGGTCGGCGTAGAAGTTGCGATCCCGCGACCCCATCCCGCCGATGTAGAGCGCGAAGAAGGGGCGCAGCCGGTCGCGGCAGGCCTGCAGGTCGGGTCCCGCCGCCACCGGCACCGTCGCGGCGATGTCGAGGTCGCCGGCCTCGCGCCCCGCCTCGGCGAGCCCCGCGTCGAGGTGCTCGAGCATCAGGTCCTCGCGCTCGGGGCTGTAGAAGATCGGCAGCCAGCCGTCGGCGATCGCGCCGGTCTGGCGGGTGTTGCGCGGGCCGATCGCGGCGAGGTAGATCGGGATGCGCGGGCGCACCGGCCGCAGGATCGACTTCAGCGGCTTGCCGAGCCCGAGGGCGTCCTCGCCCCGGTAGGGCAGCTGGTAGTGGGTGCCCTCGTAGGACAGCGGCTGCTCGCGGGCGATCGCCGCGCGCACGATGTCGACGTACTCGCGGGTGCGCGCCAGCGGCTTGCCGTAGGGGACCCCGTGCCAGCCCTCGACCACCTGGGGGCCCGACAGCCCGAGCCCGAGGCGCAGCCGGCCACCCGACAGCGCGTCGAGCGTCATCGCCGTCATCGCGGTGTTGGCCGGGGTCCGGGCAGGCATCTGCAGGATGGCCGTGCCCAGCTCGATGCGCTCGGTGCGGGCCGCGAGGTAGGCGAGCACCGTCGCGGCGTCCGAGCCGTAGGCCTCGGCCGCCCAGACCGAGTCGAGCCCGACCTCCTCGGCATGGCGCACCAGCGGCAGGGTGCGCTCCATGTCCGCGCCGGCGTAGCCGATGTTGAGGCCGAGTCGCATCGTCGGCTCCTTCGTGCCGCAGGGGGCGCGCAGCCTAGGGCACCGGCCCCTGGCGAGCCCAGCCGGCTACCATGCCGGCGATGGCTGCTGCGTCCTCGCCTGGGCCCGCACGGCGCCGCGCTCGTGGGCGGCTGCCCCTCGCGGTGCCGCGGATCCGTGCTCGCGCCGAGGCCTCGGCGTCGCCCGCGACCGTGTGGGCGCTGCTGTCCGACCCCGCGCGCTGGCCGGACTTCGACCCGCTGCTCGCGGGCGCCGAGGGGCCAACGGCGGTCGCTGGCGCGCGCTGGCGGCTGCGGGGCGCGGGCCTGCCGGGCCGCGTGGTGCCCTGGTTCCGCGGGATCGCGGTGGAGCTGGAGCGCGCCGAGCCCGAGCACGAGCTGGTGCTGGCCGCGAGCCCCCTGCCAGGGCTGCGCGAGCGCATCGCCCTGCGCCTGCTGCCGCTGCCGCGGGGGCGCACCGACGTGGAGCTCACCGCCACGCTGGCGGGGCCGCTCGCCGCCTCCTGGTGGCCGGTGGCGCGGGTGGCCGCGCCGCTGGTGGTGCGTGGCCTGGCCCGCGCGGCCGCGCAGGAGCCGGGGCCGACCGCCGAGGCCTCGTGAGGCCCCCCGCTGCGCCGGAGGGCGCTGCCGTGCTCGTCGAGCTGACCATCGGCATGGTCGTGATCGGGGCGGTGCTGGTGCTGGCCACGCTGCTCACCGGGACCCGACCCAGCGACCCGGTGCCCGACCTCGAGGGCTACTACGACCGCTGGCAGCGGCTCCACGGCGGGCACGACCCCCGCGACAGCGTGTGGGTGCGCGGCTGGCTGCGCCTCACCTATCGGGTGGCGCGCCCCCTGGCCAGCCTCGGCGTCAAGCCCGACCTGCTCACGCTGTGGACGGTGTGGCTGTCGGCGATCGCGCTGATCCCCGCCGCGGTGGGCGGCCCGTGGGCGATCCTGGCGGGCCTGGTGCTGGTCGTGAGCGCCGTGGGGGACACCCTGGACGGCGCGGTCGCCGCGCTCACCGATCGCGCGACGCGCTTTGGCTACGTGCTCGACTCGCTGGTCGACCGGATCAACGAGGTCCTGTTCCTCGGTGCCGTGGTGCTGATCGGCGGCCTGCCGGTCCTCGCGGTCATCGCCGGCGGGCTGTTCCTGCTGCACGACTACGTGCGCGCTCGCGCCGCCGGCGCCGGCGCCGGCGACGTCGCCACGGTCACGCTCGGCGAGCGCGCCAACCGCGTGATCGTGCTGGCGCTCACCCTCGGGCTCGCCGGGGCGCTGCCGATCCTGCAGGCCACGCTCGCCACCCTGGGGCTGGCGATCATGATCCTGCTGATGGTCGCGGGCATCGGCCAGCTGCTCGTGGCCGTCTACCAGATCCTGGAGACCGCCGACCGCGGCTAGCGCCCGCCCGACTCCCGGTTGCGTCGCCCCCAGACCTCCCGGGTCAGCAGCCACAGCAGCAGCCCCGCGGGCGGCACGATCAGGATCAGCGCGACGCTCCAGGCCCGCAGCGGCCCCTCGCCGCGCAGGTCGCGGGTCGCGAGCACCGCCAGGGGGATCCAGAGCACGTAGCTGGCCAGCACCTGGGTCGTGGTCGGCTCGAGCATCGCCCCACCAGGGTCGGCGGGGTCGCCACCGCCGCCGGGGTCGCCGGTCGCGGCCAGCAGCGGCGCCAGAGGGCCCGCCTCGGTGGGCAGCGCCGTCAGGGCGAGCGCGAGCAGCGCGGTCAGCGCCGTCATCAGCCCGGTCCGATCAGGCGGGCGGTGATCGCCGCCGACAGCGTCACCAGCGGCAGCCCCCCGCCAGGGTGCGAGGAGCCGCCGACGAGGAACAGCCCGTCGACGTGCGTGCGGTTGGGCGGGCGCAGGAAGGCCGAGGCGACGCTGTTGGACGCCGTGCCGTAGATCGAGCCGCCTGGCGCCCGCGTGGCGGCGGCAAGGTCGGCGGGGGTGAGGACGGCCCGGGTGACCACCCGATCGGCGACGTCCACCCCACGCGCGGCCAGCAGCGCCAGGATGCGGTCGGCCTCGCGCTCGGCGAGCCCCGGCGCGGTCCA
Organism: Nitriliruptoria bacterium; assembly: GCA_003550425.1. Lineage (GTDB taxonomy): Bacteria > Actinomycetota > Nitriliruptoria > Euzebyales > Egibacteraceae > PUKE01. The sequence continues at coordinate 8,299 of PUKE01000062.1, read as the reverse complement.
GTCGATCCCGCCGCCGCGGCGCATCGCGGCGTCGGCGCCCGCCTCCCATGCCTCGACCGGCACGTGGCGTGGCGCGTTGACGAGCACGAACCAGGCCTCGTGGCCCGGCGGTGCCGCGGCGGGGTCGTCGGGGCGCGCGATGTACAGGGTCGGGTCGGCGATCGGATGGGGTGCGGGACCGAACAGCGCGTCGAACTCCGCGTCGTAGTCCTCGCAGAACAGCACGTTGTGGTGGGCGAGCCCCTCGCTGTGGCCCTCCACGCCCAGCAGCAGGGCCAGTCCCGCCGAGGACGGCGTGGCGCTGGCCAGCCGCCGCGCCAGCGGCCGGGCGGTGCGCCGCGGCAGCAGGTCACGGGCGAGGTGCCACGCGTCCACGTTGGCCACCACCACGTCGGCGGGCAGCCGCTGGCCCTGCGCGGTGTCCACCCCGACGACGCGGCCGCCGTCGGTGGCGATCGCCTCGACCGGCGTGCTGGTGTGGATCGTCGCGCCGCGCGCCTGCGCGCGCTCGGCGATCGCGGTCCCGAGCCGGTGCATCCCGCCGCGCACGTACCAGCCGCCGAAGGCGAGCTCGGCATAGGGCGCCGAGGCCAGGGCCGCGGGGGCGGTCCGCGGGTCCGAGCCGGTGTAGGTCGCGTAGCGCTCGAGCCACATCTGCAGGCGCGGATCGGAGAGCAGGGAGCGGCCCAGGCCGCGCACGGTGCGCCCCGGCGCGATCGCGGGCAGGTCGCGCACCCGCCGCGCCTGACGCGCCAGGGCGGCCGGCGCCAGCGGCGCCTCCCGCAGGAACGCGTGCTCCACCGCCGACCAGATGCGCGCGCCACGGGCGCGGAAGGCGTCCATGTCGGCGGCGGCCTGCGGGCCGAGCGACCGGGTCAGGGAGGCGCGCATCGCCTCGGGGTCGGCGTGGGTGTCCAGCCACGTCCCGTCGGCGAAGCGGTAGCGCATCAGCGGGTCGAGCGGCTCGAGGTCGAGCACCTCCTCGAGCGGGGCGCCCGTGTCGGCGAACAGCTCGTGGAACGCCTGGGGGATGGTCAGCAGGTGCGCGCCGGTGTCCCAGGTGAAGCCCTCCTGCTGGACCACCCCGAGCTTGCCGCCGAGGTGCTCGGAGGCCTCGCAGACGGTCACCTCGTGTCCCTGGGTGGCCAGGCGAGCGGCGGCGGCGAGGCCACCCACGCCGGCGCCGACGACCACGACGCGTGCCATCAGGGCTCCTGTCTGCCGGGGCGGTCGGTGGTGGGCGCGGGCGCGTCGGCGGGCGCGGCGGGCGCCGTGGTGGTCACCGGGCGCCCCTTCCACGTCGCGGTGCCGCGGGCGTGGCGGTGGGCGCTGATCACCCCGATCGCGGTCAGCGCCAGCACGCTGGCGGGCTGCATCCAGGCGTCGCGGACCGGTCCGCGGGTGGCGCGGGCGGTCAGCGCCCGCCCGAGGACGCCGGCGAGGTAGCCCGCCGCTCCCCACGCGGCGGTGCGCCACCGCCCGCGCGCGGCGCCGGCGACCGCGGCGGCCGCGGGGGCGGCGTAGAGCACCGCCAGCCCCGCGAGCGCCGCGACGGCCGCCGGCGGCGAGGCGAACCCGGCCGCGAGGTTCTTGGCGTAGCCGTCGACGAGCTCGCCGGCCGTGCCGTACATCTCGCAGCTGGCCACGTCGCTGCCGTCGGTGACCAGCGGCTGGGCGCCCACCCGCTTGACGGCCTTGGCCAGGCCGATGTCGTCCAGCACGTCGGCGGCCACGGCGCGGTGGCCGCCCAGCCGTCGATACGTCGCCGCGTCGACGGCCAGCAGCTGTCCGTTGGCTGCCGTCAGCGATGGCCGCGGGCTGCGCTGGTTGGCGTCCACCGGCAGGAACGTGAGCCACGACCACTGCAGCAGCGGCTGCACCAGGCGCGCCAGCCAGCCGCGGTAGCGCTGGCGGGGATAGGGGCTGCACAGCGCGACCCCGGCCGCGCGCAGCAGGGCGACGGTGGCCGCCACCCCGTGGGGGTCCACCACGGTGTCGGCGTCCACGAACACCAGCACCTCGCCGCGGGCGCGCTCGGCGAGCTGGGCGCAGGCGTGCGGCTTGCCCAGCCAGCCCGGCGGCGGGGGCGCCAGCGCCACGACCTCCAGGCGCGGGTCGCCGTCGCCGGCCTGCCGCGCGACCTCCGCGGTCCCGTCACGGGACCCGTCGTCGCCGACGATGACCTCGAGGTCGGGCACGTCGACGCTGGCCAGCAGCGCGCGCACGCAGTCAGCGATCCGCGCCGTCTCGTCGCGGGCGGGCACGAGCACGCTGACCGGCTCGAGGATGGTCGGCGGGGGGATCGGCGGGCGCTTGAGCCGCGCGACGTTGACCGCGGTGTGGGCGGTGGCCAGCCCCGCGCCCACGGCCGCGCCGCGCACGAGCCCCGGTGCCGGATGGCGATCCGGTCTCATCGGGCGCTGCGTCGCTGCCAGGCCCACAGCGCGACCACCGAGCCCATCCCGACGAAGCCGGCGGCCCCGGAGGCCTCGAGGTCGAGGAAGACCAGGTGCGCCACGGTCGACCCGATCCAGGTCCACAGGTAGAGCACGACCGGCACCGCGTCGCCGCGGGCGCCCGAGGCCGGCAGGGTGGCTCGGCCCACATGGGCGCGCGCCGCGGGCCACAGCAGCGCCATCATGACCAGACCCGTGGCGAGCCAGCCCGCGAAGTTGCTCAGGGGGATGCCGAGGTAGGCGCCGTCCTCGACCCACTCCCACTGGCCCGCCGCCACCATCTGGGGGTCCAGGAACAGGTCCCACGCGGTCAGCGCCCACGCTGCGAGCAGCACCCCGAGCAGCGGCCGATGGGTGATGGCGCGGGCCATGATCAGCGCCGGGTAGGCCATCATCGTCCAGGCCATCGGGATGACCAGCGGCACGTCGGCCACGCGGGGCCCGAGGTCGCCGGTGTAGGCGTACTCGCCGAAGGGCAGCCCCGTCCTGGTGCCCAGCACCTCTACCCCGAAGCCGACGCCGCCGGCCACCACCACCAGCCACAGGGCGAAGGGGAGGCTGCGCGAGGAGGCGGCGTGCAGCACGCTCGCGGCGAAGAACACCACCACGGCGGCGATGGTGGCGAGGTCGCGCAGCTCGCCGTCGAGCAGGGGATAGGGGATCTGGAGCGCCACCACGAGCACGGTGAGCACCCAGGCGACCCGGCCCGCGGCGCGCGCCGCGGGGCGCGTGCGGAAGCGGAGCTGATCGGTCACCGGCGCACCCGCCGCAGCAGGTCGCGGGCGCCGGACTCGGCGCGGTCCAGGCGGTCGCGCACGCGCGCGCGCCGGGCTGCGCGCTCGCGGTCGGCGAGCAGGGCGCGCGCCGAGGAGCGGCCGGAGGCGCCGAACACGCCGCCGCCGGGGTGCGTGGAGGCCCCGGAGAGGTACAGGCCCTCCAGCGGGGCGCGGTAGTTGCTGAGCTCGGGCAGCGGCCGCCAGGCGAACATCTGGTCCAGGGTCATCTCCAGGTGCATGACCTGCCCGTCGATCAGCCCGAGCTCGCGGGCGAGGTCGGCGGGCGTCTGGACGTGCAGGTGCTCGACGGTGTCGGCGAAGCCCGGGGCGACCGCGTCCACCGCGTCGACCAGCTTGCGGCCCTCGCGCTCAGCGATGGCGTCCCAGTCCTCGTCGGCCAGGTCGTAGGCGTGCCACTGGCCCCAGACCGACACGTTGTGCTTGCCCGGCGGGGCGATCGTGTCGTCGAAGGCGCTGAAGGTCATGGCCAGCACCGGCGGCTTGGCGGGGGCGCGGCCGGCGACGAAGTCGCCGTGGGCGGCGCGCAGCGCGCGGCGGTCGGGGGCGATCAGCTGGATGGCGCGGTGCTCGGCCCCGCCGGCCCCGGCGGGGTAGCGCGGCAGGTCGCTGGTGCCCAGGCGCGCGATCATCCCGATGCCGTTGCCGGTGCGCAGCGTCCGGCGGGCCTTGCTGGCCAGGCGCTGCCACTCGGCTCCGGCGGCTGGCTCGTCGCCGATCAGGTCCAGCGTGGTCAGCAGATGGCAGGCGGCGACGCCCTCCCGGGCGGCGATCCGCTCGCCGCTGGTGGTCTCCACGCCGGTGACCGCGCCGTCGGCGACGAGCAGCCGCGCTGCGCCGTCGCCGAGGCGCAGGGTGCCGCCGAGGGCCTCGAAGCGGCGCGCCAGCGCGACGCTGAGCATCCCCGAGCCGCCCTTGGGGTGGCCGGGCGGGCGTCGGTGCAGCAGCGCGTTCCAGCCCACCAGGTCGGCGGTGGCGGGCTCGTGCGGCGGGGGTCCGGATTGGGCCCCCATCCAGGCCAGCGCGGTCTTGAGGCGCTCGTCGGTGAAGGTGGCGTCCAGCAGCGCGTCGCCCGACGACAGGAACTGGCGCGACAGCTCGAGCCCGCTCTCGCCGCTGCGGCGGCCGATCCCCCACAGGTGGCGCAGGGAGCGGCTCGGGGGCTCCTGGAACGCCCGGAACACGCGCTCGTTGCGCTCGGCCCACTCGGTGACGAAGGCGTGGTAGGCGTGCGCGTCGCGCTCGCCGCACACCGCCGCGATGCTCTGGCAGGTCCGATCGAGGTCCACGTGGAAGGTCAGCGACTCCTCGCCGAACGGCGCGAAGCCCCATGGGTCCAGGTCCTGGTACTCCAGCCCCATCTCGGCCAGGCCGAGGTCCTCGACGATCCCGGTGTGACGCACCATGATGTGGGCGCTGGAGCCCACGTCCATCTGGTAGCCCGGGAAGCGCTCGACGGTCGACACCGCCCCGCCGACGACCTCGCGCGGCTCCACGACCTCCACGTCCAGGCCCTCGCGGGCGAGGTAGCAGGCCGCGACCAGCCCGTTGTGCCCTGCTCCGACGATCACGACATCGCGCATGGGGACGAGTCTAGTCAGCGCCCGGACGGCCTGCGGGGGCGCGCGAGCCCTCCGCCGGGCCCTCGGCCGAGCCCCGAGCCGAGCTCTCGGCCGAGCCCCCGGCCCGGGCCTCGGTGGCCGCCAGGGGATCGCCACCGAACAGGCGCCCGGTGGTGCCGAGCACCGCGAACCGGGCGAACAGCTCCTCCTGGTACCAGCCGAGCTCCTGGGTGCGTCGGATCGCGTCGCGATGGGCGGCCGTGCGGTAGGCGAAGTCGGTGAGGTCCTGTGCCGAGCGCCACACGCTGAAGGTGCCCTGCAGCCCGACCGGCGCCTCCCCGATGCCCACGCGCAGCAGCAGCCCCGGGGCCTGCGCCAGGTCGGCCACCACCGGTGGCACCGCCGCCCAGAAGGTCCGCCATAGGCCGGGGGTGAGCCGGGCGCGGGTGAGGGCGGCGACCGGGCCCGCCCACTCCCGAGGGCGCGGGCGGGCGGCGCCAGCGGGCGCCTCGCCTCGGCGCGGTGCGGCGCCGAAGGGGTCGGTGGTCCCGCCCCAGGCGCCGTGGCCGGTCAGCAGCGCGAGGTCGGCGCGCCAGCGCTCGGTGGCCAGGCGCGCCCAGCCGCGGGCGATGGGCGAGCGGCGCTCGAAGGCGGCCAGGGCCCGCGCATCGTCCCAGGCGGCGACGAGCCCCCACAGCGTCGGGTCGGCGTCGCGCACGTCGAAGGTCCGCCCGTCGCCGGTGCCCACCAGCCGCGCGAACCGCAGGCCCGGGACGCGGCGCAGGCGCAGGCGGTCGGAGCCCATCCGGGCCAGCGCGCCCGGCACGCGCGCCGGCGGCACCCGCCATAGGTGGACGGTGGTCAGCGGCGCGCCCGGTGTGGTCACCGTCGTCAGCCCAGGGGGACCGTGGCCGGTGCACCTGGCTCGGCGGTGACGACCTTGCCGCGCACCTCGACCTCGAGGGGCGCGCCCTCGTCGAACAGCGCCACGGAGAGCGCCTCGTGGGTCACCTCGACCTGCAGGGGGCGGTCCTGCTTGCGCAGGCGGAAGCGCAGCGCGTCCCAGCCCTCGGGGAGCCGGGGGTCGAAGCGCAGCAGGCCGTTGTCGCGCATGCCCGCGAAGCCGTACACCAGCGACATCCACACGCCGCCGGCGCAGGCCACGTGCACCCCATGGTCGACGTTGCCGGCCACGTCGGCGAGGTCCATGAACAGCGCCTGCTGGAAGTGGGCGAGGGCCGTGTCCTGCTCGCCGATCTCGGCGGCGACCATCGCCTGGGCCGGGGGCGACAGCGACGAGTCGCCGGTCGTCAGCGGCTCGTAGTAGGCGAAGTCGCGGCGCTTGACGTCCTCGTCGAACTCGTCGGACAGCAGGCACAGCGCGAGGATGACGTCGGCCTGCTTGAGCACCTGATGACGGTAGATGACCAGCGGGTGGTAGTGCAGCAGCAGCGGGAAGCGGTCGGCGGGGGTGTGCTCGAGGTCCCACCGCTTGCGCTCCAGGAAGTGGGCGTCCTGGGGGTGGATGCCGCGCACCTCGTCGTAGGGCACGTGCATCGCCTGGGCGGCCTCGCGCCAGCGCTGGGGCTCCTCGGGCTGCAGGTCGAGGTCGTCGCGCAGCACCGCCCAGCGGTGCGGGTCGCGCTCGGCGAGGTCCTCGATGACCTCCGCGGCGTACTCCAGGTTGCGCTTGGCCATGAGGTTGGTGAACGTGTTGTCGTCCACCATCGCGGTGTACTCGTCGGGGCCGGTGACGGCGTGCAGGTGGAACTGCCCGTCGTCGCCGTGGAAGCCGAGGTCGAGCCACAGGCGGGCGGTCTCGGCCAGGATCTCCGCGCCGCTCTCGCTCAGGATGTCGTGGTCGCCGGTGACGTCGACGTAGCGGCGCAGCGTGTAGGCGATGTCGGCGTTGAGGTGGTATTGGGCCGTGCCCGCCATGTAGTAGGCGCTGGCCTCCTCGCCGTTGATCGTGCGCCACGGGTACAGCGCGCCGACGTGACCGAGCTCCTCGGCGCGTCGGCGGGCCATGTCGAGCATGGAGCGTCGCCAGCGCAGCACGTTCTTGGCCACCCGCGGCGTGCTGTAGGCCAGGAACGGCATGACGTAGATGTCGAGGTCCCAGAAGTAGTGGCCCTCGTAGCCGTGTCCGGTGAGCCCCTTGGCGGGGATGGAGGTGCCCTCGGCGCGCTCGGTGGCCTGCAGCAGCTGGAACAGGTTCCAGCGCACCGCCTGCTGGGTGCGCGCGTCGCCGTCCACCTCGACGTCGGCGCGGTCCCAGAACGCCGCGCAGTCCTCGGCCTGGTCGGCGGCGAGCTGGTCGAGGCCCACGCTGACCGCGCGCGTGAGCACCCGGTCGGTGCGGTCGACGAGCTCGTGGCTGGGCACCGTCGAGGACGAGTGGTAGCTGACGAACTTCTCCAGGCGGAAGGGCTGGCCCTGCTTGGCCTGGACGGTGTAGATGACCTTGGCGAGGTCCTCGCCGACCTCGCGGTGGACCTGGTAGGTGTTGTCGGTCTCCACGGCGTGGTCGATCCCGCAGCCCAGCGTCATCCCGCTGCGCCCGGTGCGGTAGCCCAGCAGGATGCGCTCGCCGTCCTCGCGGCTGACCTGGGTGTGCAGCACCCGATCGGCGAAGGTGCGCGTGGTGCGCGGGTCGAACTGCTCCTGGCGGGTGTCGTGGGGCTCGGCGTCCTGGCGGTTGTGCAGCTGCGAGCTGATCACCACGGGCGCGTCGCTGTCCAGCACCGTGACCTCGTAGGACATCCCCACCAGGTGGCGGTGCCGCAGGCTGGCCAGGCGCTGCGAGCGCACCTGCACCCGCTTGCCAGACGGGGTCTCCCAGATCAGCGACCGCTCCAGCACCCCGCGGCGGAAGTCCAGCACGCGCTCGTACTCGGGCAGCAGCGCGTCGGGCAGGTAGAGCGGCTCGTCGTCGACGTAGAGCTTGATGATCTTGGGGTCGGGGACGTCGACCATCGTCTGGCCGGTGCGGGCCAGGCCGTAGGCCTCCTCGGCGTGGTGGATGGCCCACGTCTCGTGGAACCCGTTCACGAAGGTGCCATGGTCGTGTGCGGGCCGGCCCTCCTCGGGGTTGCCCCGCAGCCCCACGAAGCCGTTGGCGCAGGCGAACAGCGTCTCGCTGCGCGGCAGGAGGGACGAGGAGAAGCGTCGCTCCACCAGCCGCCACGGGTCCACCGGGTAGTCGTGGGGGCTCAGCAGCGTGGGTTCGGGTGGCCGCATGGTCGCCTCGCCTCTCTGCGGGGCCGGGACGCCCGGACCCCGACGCCTGCACGGTCGGGCCGTCTCGCCTGCGCGCGCCGCGGTGGCGGGACGGGTGGCGCGCGCCCGCTGCGCGCCGGTGAAGCAGCGCTGTGCGCCGCGAAGCGGCGTCACTGCCGCGCCCATGGTGGCGAGTCGCGCGCGGCCGGCAACCACCGGCGGCGGGTGGGCGCGGGGGCCGCACAGCAGGGCGCCCGCCGGCCGTGAG
>PUKE01000058.1 GCA_003550425.1 Nitriliruptoria bacterium | reverse complement strand
CGGATGGTCGCCCACGTCAGGAAGGACCGGACGGCATGCCAGAGCAACAGCGCAGCCGCAGCCCCCAGGCGCGGCCGGGACGTCGACGGCTGCTGTGGGGCGTGCTCGGCTCGCTGCTGTTCCTGGTGGTGGCCGCCGGCACCGCCGCCGCCCTGGTGCTGCAGACCTCGGTGGGCGACCTGTCGATCCAAGCGCTGCAGTCCGACGATGACGGGGGCGACGGCGACCAGGCCGAGGCCGACGCCGAGCCCGGCGGCGCGCAGACGGGCAACGGCGCCAGCGACGACGACGACGGCGAGCCCGCCGTCGAGCCCCTCGACGAGGTCACCAACGTCCTGCTGGTCGGCATCGACGGGCGCCAGCGCCTCGACGAGGAGGACGCCCAGCAGCACGGCCGCGCCGACGGCGACATCTCGCGCGCCGACACGGTGATGATCGCCCAGCTGCGCCCCGATCACGAGGACGTGCAGCTGCTCAGCGTCCCCCGCGACCTGCGCGTCGAGCTGTGCACCGGGCGCGTCGACAAGCTGAACGCGGCCTACGCCAACGGGGAGCTGTCGGACAGGAGCACCGGCCCCGAGTGCCTGGTCGAGACGGTCAGCGCGGTCACCGGGGTGGAGCTCGACCACTACGCCCAGGTCGACTTCGCGGGCTTCATCGACATCGTCGACGAGCTCGGCGGCGTCACCATCGAGCTCGACGAGCCGATCCGCGACGAGCGCGCGAAGGTCGACTTCCCGGCCGGCGAGGTGCGCATGGACGGGTCCGATGCCCTCGGGTTCGTGCGCGTGCGCCGCATCGACAACGACTTCGGCCGCATGGAGCGCCAGCAGCAGTTCCTCGCCGCGATGGTCGACGAGGTGGCCAGCGTGGGGATGCTGGCCGATCCCGGCCGGCTGCTGCGCACCTTCCGTGCCTCCCAGGACGCGGTCGAGGCCGACGAGGACCTGACCTACGACCAGCTGCGGCGCATGGCCATGGCGTTCCGCAGCGGTGACGCCGAGTCGCTGCGCACCGCGACCGTGCCTGGTGAGATCACCACGATCGACGGCGTGTCCTACGTCGTGCTCGACGAGGAGGGCGCCGAGCCGCTGTTCCGAGCGCTGCGCCAGGGGCGCTCGCTGCCGGGCACCGACGCCGACGAGGACGACGCCGACGAGGACGACGAGCGCGACGAGCGCGACGCTGGCTCCCGCGAGGCCGACCAGCAGCCTGATCCTGACGGCACGGGTCCCAGCGACCAGGGCGAGCCCAGCGACGCCGGCGAGCCCAGCGCCTCCGGCGCGGCCGGTGACCCTGGGGCCACCAGCGACAGGGCTCGCACCGGTCGCCTGGCCGTGCCCTCCTGACGCACCGGCCACCGGACCATCGCAGCGGGCGCGGGCGGCGCCCTCAGCCCGCGCCCAGCACCAGCCGCTGCCAGGCGTGGGCGATCTCGGCCTCGTCGTAGTGCTCGTCGACGAACGCGCGCGCCGCGTGCCCCTGGGCGCGCCAGGACGCGTGGTCCGCGGCCCGCACGGCAGCGGCCGCGGCATCGGTGTCGGCATGGACCCAGTCCGCCGGGAAGATCTGGTCGGCGCCGTCGCGCTGCCACAGCACCGGGACCGCCGTGGACGCCATGCCCTCGGCGGTGGCCAGGTGGAAGCTCTCCACGTCCGAGGGCGACAGGATCCAGCCGATGTCCTGGAACCAGGCCGGGGTCGGGCCGAAGCCGTCGAAGCGGACCCCGTGCGAGAGCAGGTCGCTGCCCGCGATGCGGGCGAGCTGCTCCTCGAACCACGCGCGGTCGTGTCGATCGCCGCGCAACCAGGGGAACTGCCAGGGGTGCTGTCCCTTGCAGCGCAGCCGCCATCGCGGGTCCTCGGCTCGCAGCCGCTCCAGGAGATCGAGCGCCCGGTCGAGGCGCTTGAGCGGGCGGTGCCATCCGAGCAGCCCGAGGGTGCGCTCGGCGCCGTCGCGCTTGCGCTCGTCGTAGGCCTCCACGTCCACGGCGTTGGGCAGCACGCGGCAGCTCTGCGCGGGCCAGCCCCACCGCGAGCGCGCCTCCGCGGCGATGTGGGGGCCCACGAAGACCATCGCGTCGACCCGCTCGATGTCCACCTCGGCCGGGAACCGCCGCTCCAGCTCGAAGCGGTGGAAGCGCACGATCAGGCGCTGCCGGGCATCGACGTGGCGCGCGGCGAACACCGCGTTGCCGAGGCACCACTCGGCGATGACCACGTCGGCCCAGGCCATCAGCTCGCGGCTGTGGGCCGGGTCGTGCGCCTCGTGGCCGAACCAGGGGTCCCAGCGCAGCACCGCGCCGGCGGCCCGCAGCGCGCGCTCGACCGGCCCGAAGAACTTGAAGTCGTAGGACGACACGAGCACGCGCGGTGGGCGGTTGCCTGGTGCCATCACCGGCCCCTGACCACGCGCACCACGTCCACTGGCAGGCGCAGCAGCAGTCGCGGGCGCCGTCGCGCGGCGCCGAGGACCTGCCCGAGCCGCCACCACCGGCGCTGGCGCAGGGCCGCCAGGCGCTCCTCGGCTCGCTCGCGGCGGCTGCGCTCACGGTCGCGAGCGGCCCGCGCGGCATCGCGCTGCTCGCGGGCCTCGCGCAGCTTGCGCCGGTCGGCCGCCGCGGCCCGCTCCGCCCGCTTGGCGCGCTGACGCGCCTCGCGGGCCCGTCGCTTGGCCTCGCCCACGCGACGCTGGGCCTCGGGGACCACCCAGCGGTGGTCGTGCGCGTCCACCTGCTGCTGCTCCAGCGCGGCCCGGGCGGCGAGGGCCTCGGCGCGGCCGTGGGCGCTGGCGGCGGCCAGGGTGCGCGCGACGGTGCTCAGCGAGGCGGGATCGGGGTCGCCCCCGGCCTCCACCGCGGTCGCTGGCTCATGGGCGACCGCGGCGCTCGCGACCACGCGGGCGCGCTCGGCCAGCGCGAGGTGTGCCTCGGGGGCGCCGCCGACGAGCGCCAGGCGGGAGGTCGGCGGCAGCAGCGCCCGCAGGGCGTGCAGCTGCGCGGCGCTGAGCTCGATGCCGTGCAGGGCGAGCACGGCCGGGCTCAGGTCCGACAGGGCCGCGGCCCAGCGATCCTCGGTGCCGGCGGCCTCGTCCCCGCTCGCGTCGTCCGCGTTGGCCTCGGCGCCGTTGGCTCCCTGCAGCGCGCGCACCTCGAGGAGCGCGGCGACGGCAGGGGGCTCGGCGTCGCGGGTCAGCCGCGCGGCCCGCTCGTCGCGAGGGCCGCGCGCGAGCACCACGCCGTGACGGCCCAGGCGCGCGGCGGTGGTGGCCACCACCCCGTCGGCGCCCAGCTCGACCAGCGGGCCCGCGGGCGCGTCGGCGAGGAGGTCGGACAGCCAGGCGACGGCGTCGGCTTGCCGGTCGCGCTCGCCGGAGGGCGGGGGCTCCATCGGTGGTCGCCTCCCCTCGTCGAGGTGGCACAGGGATGCGGCGGGCTCCGGTACCGTAGCCGAGGCAACAGGGCGGCCGAGTCTCCGCGGGACCGCAGCCGGGCGCCCGACGGTAGTCTTGAGCGGCGGCGCAGCATGGGCGGCACGAGAGGATCGGCGATGGCAGGGGTGGCCCCGACCGACGCGACGGCGTCGGATGCGGTGGGCTCTCAGCCCCTGCGCGAGGTGGGCGGACGGCCCTCGGTGCCCGCCTACGTCGTCGAGATCTGGCGGCGTCGGCACTTCGCGGCCGCCATGCCGATGGAGGAGATGCGCGCCCAGCACATGACCTCCGTGCTGGGCAACCTCTGGCACATCCTGAACCCGCTGCTGCTGACGGGCGTCTACTACCTCGTGTTCGGGGTGGTGCTCGGCACCGACCGCGGCGTCGACAACTTCATGGCCTTCCTGGCCATCGGCGTGTTCGTCTACCACTACACGCAGAAGAGCGTGATGTCGGGGGCGCGCTCGGTGGTCGGCAACCAGGGGCTGATCCGCTCGCTGCAGTTCCCGCGGGCGATCCTGCCGCTGGCCGCGGTGCTCGCCCAGCTGATCGCCTTCGTGCCGCCGATGCTGGTCATCTTCGCCATCGCCCTGGTGACCGGGGAGTCGCTGGCCTGGAGCTGGCTCCTGCTCGCGCCGCTGGTGCTCGCGCAGGGGGTGCTCAACCTTGGGGGATCGCTGCTGTTCGCGCGGCTGACCCACAAGGTCCCCGACATGGAGAACATCCTGCCGTTCCTGTTCCGGCTGGCGTTCTATGGCTCGGGGGTGCTGTACTCGGTCGATCGCTTCATCGCGAGCGGGCTCGGGCAGGCGGTGTTCGACCTGAACCCGCTGTATGGCTACATCTCGATGGCGCGGTGGGCGATCATGGGCGATGCGGTCTCCAGCACCGCCCTGGTGGCCACCGCCGCGTGGACCGTCCTCGCCCTGGTCGTGGGCTTCCTGTACTTCATCGCCGGGGAGCAGGAGTACGCCAATGAGTGAGGCCCCGCCGGTCACGGAGGCCAGCGCCGCGGCGACCACCACGATGCTGCGCGTGGACGGCGCCCACGTGCGCTACCGCGTGCACACCGACCGCCCGCCGACGCTGCGCGAGCGCGTCACCGGCGCGCGACGGGCCAAGCCGACCTACGTGGAGGCAGTCCGCGGGGTCACGCTCGACGTCGCCAGCGGCGACATCCTGGGGATCATCGGGGGCAACGGCGCGGGCAAGAGCACGCTGATGCGCGCCATGGCCGGGCTGCTGCCACCCCATCGCGGCCGGGTCGTCGCCCGCTCGCGGCCCGTGCTGCTCGGGGTCGGGGCCGCGCTCAAGCCGCAGCTGTCGGGGCGCCGCAACATCATGCTCGGGCTCCTGGCCCTCGGCATGACGCGGGCAGAGGCCGAGCAGCTGGCGCCGGACGTGCGGGACTTCGCCGAGCTCGACGCGGCGCTGGATCGGCCGCTGAAGACCTACAGCACCGGGATGAAGGCCCGACTGCACTTCGCGATCGCGACCACGGTCGCCCCGGAGATCCTGCTGGTGGACGAGGCCCTGTCGGTCGGGGACCAGTCGTTCAAGGAGAAGAGCGCCGCCCGGCTGCAGGAGCTCAAGGAGCGCGCGGGCGCGGTGGTGCTGGTCAGCCACTCGCTCGACGAGGGCGCCGAGACCTGCAACCGCGTGTGCTGGATGCGCGACGGGGAGATCGTGATGGACGGCGGCCCCGACGAGGTCGTCGCGGCCTATCGCAAGACGGTCCCCTCCAAGAAGCGAAAGAAGCGGGCGCGGTGACAGGACGGCTGAAGAGCGCGCTGTACGCGCGTGCGGGACGGCTGGACGCGCCCTGGGCGTGGGCGATCGTGGCGGCGCTGCTGGCCGCCCTCGCGCGCGTGCGGGGCACGGCGCGCTGGGCGGTCCGCCTCGGCTACGCCCAACAGCGGCGCGGACGGCTCGACCTGGCGCGCCAGGCCTACGAGCGGGCCGCGAGCCTGCCCGACTGCCTGCTGGCGTGGCGGCTGCGCCTCATCGACCTCTACGAGGCCCAGGGCGAGCTGCGGCGCGCCGACGAGCTGATCGCCGAGCTCGCGGCCCGCGCCCCCGAGCCCGACGCCGGGCCGGAGGTGTGGGAGCAGCTCGGCGCCGTGCGGCATCGCACCGGGGACCGCCCCGGCGCCGAGGCGGCCTTCCGCGAGGCGCTCGCGCGCAGCGCGACGGACGCGACCGTGGCCTCCGACGCCAGGCTGCGCCTCGCGCGGCTGCTCGACGAGGTCGGCCACTGGGCCCAGGCGCGCGCGCTGCTCGACGAGGAGGTCGCCGCGCACCCCGAGCACGCCGAGGCGTGGCGCCTGCTGGCGCAGGCGTGCCATCACCAGTGGCGGTGGAACGGCACCTTCGAGGGGGCGCTCGCCGCGCCCGACCACGCGGTGCTGCGCCCGCTCGGCGAGGACGCCGACGATCCCGCCGCGGTCCGAGCGCAGGCCCACGTCGATGCCTGCCGCGCGCTGGAGGAGGCCGTGCGCCTGGCCCCCGGGCAGCACACCTGGTGGTCGAGCCTCGGCGACCTGCGGCGCGAGGCCGGCTACCGCGCTGGCGCCATCGAGGCCGAGCAGCATGGCCTCGAAGGCGCGCTGGCCCAGGATCGGCCCTCGGCGTTCCGGCTGCGCCATCCCCGCGAGTTCAAGCTCGAGCGCGCCTACCACGAGGCGGGGCTGCCGCGCGTGGAGGACCCGCTGTTCGACGTCGACTTCGAGGTCGTCGGCGACGAGGGCACAGGCGTCGACGGCCACGCGTCGGACCAGCCGGTCGGGCTCTTCACCGCGCGCGCGACGTTCTACGCGGTGCGGGTCGAGGGCTTCGTGCTGAGCCGCGACGTCGAGGTCGTGGAGGTCCTGCTGGACGACGTGGTGCTGCGGCGGGTCAACGTTGGCGGGGAGGGCTTCTTCCCCGAGGTCGTGCTGGTGCTGCGCCGCGCCACGGTCGACCAGCTGCCCGCCGACGCCGAGCTGCGGCTGCGCACCGAGCAGGGCCCGCTGCTGGCGCACGGGCGCGGCGAGGCGCTGCGGATGCGCGTGCCCCACGGGTCCGGGGAGCTGCCCGGGCTGCTCGCCGACGGCGGCGTGCTGGACAAGAAGGGCAACGTGCGCCCGCCCCAGGCGCTGGCGCGGGCCCACCAGGACGCCTACGTCGCGCTCTACGCCCGCGTGCGCGACTTCTTCGACGAGCACGTCGGCACCCCCCTGTTCGCCCTCTACGGCACGCTGCTGGGCGCCTACCGCGACGGCGACCTCATCCCGGGCGACGACGACTTCGACGCCACCTACGTGTCCGCGCACCATGACCCGGTGGCGGTCAAGCGCGAGGCCACCGAGCTGATGGTGAGGCTCGTCCAGGCCGGTTTCACGGTGCTGTTCAACCGGCGGGGGCGCCTGTTCCGCGTGGCGCACGACGACATCGGCGGGCCGGACGTCCACGTCGACGTCGCCCCGCTGTGGTTCATGGACGGGCGCGCCTGGGTGCACCCGCAGCTGGCGCTGCCGGCGACCCGGGAGGACTTCCTGCCGGTGCGCGACCTCACCGTGCGCGGCACCACGGTGCACGTGCCCCAGCGCCCAGAGGTCTTCCTCGAGGGCAACTACGGCCCCGGCTGGAAGCACCCCGACCCCGGCTTCGTCTACTACCGCTCGGCCGTGGACCGCCAGACGCACCGCACGCTCAACCAGGCGCTGCTGCGCCCCTCGGAGCACCGCGAGCTCGAGGAGCGCCTCGCTGGACCCGACGCCCGCCCGGGCATGGGACGGCTGATCGCGATCGGGTTCCACCCGCTGTACCCGCTGAACGACGTCGCGCTGTCCTGACGCGCGCGGCGCGCGGGCAGGCCTGCCCCGGCCCTCGGTGCGGGCCATCGCTGGTAGCCTCCAGGGCTGCTGGAGGCCGCCTCCGGGCGTCCTCGTCCCATCCCGCACCGCGCCGCGGTGGCATGACGGAGGCACAACGTGAGTCGTCCAACCGTGTACGTCGGCATGAGCGCCGACCTGGTCCACCCCGGCCACATCAACATCCTCGAGCAGGCTGCCGAGCTCGGTGAGGTCACCGTGGGGCTGCTCACGGATCGGGCGATCGCCAGCTACAAGCGCCTGCCCTACATGACCTTCGATCAGCGCAAGCGCGTGATCGAGAGCCTCGAGCACGTCCACCAGGTCGTGGAGCAGGACACGCTCGACTACGTGCCCAACCTCGAGCGCCTGCAGCCCGACTACGTGGTGCACGGCGACGACTGGCGCACCGGCGTGCAGCAGACCACCCGCGAGCGCGTCATCGAGGCCCTCGACCGCTGGGGCGGCCAGCTCGTGGAGGTCCCCTACACCAAGGGCATCTCGTCCAGCCAGCTCAACGCGGCGCTGCGCCAGGTGGGCACCACGCCCGACGTGCGGACCGCGCGGCTGCGCCGCCTGCTGGACAGCAAGCCGATCGTGCGGCTCATGGAGGCCCACAGCGCGCTGGCCGGGCTGATCGTGGAGAACACCGAGCTGGAGCGCGAGGACGGCGCCAAGGTCGAGTTCGACGGCATGTGGTCGAGCTCGCTGACCGACTCGCTGGTGCGCGGCAAGCCCGACATCGAGGCCGTGGACCTGAGCGCCCGGCTGCAGACCGTCAACGACATCTTCGAGACCACCACCAAGCCGCTGGTGTTCGACGGCGACACCGGCGGGCAGCCCGAGCACTTCACCTTCACGGTGCGCAGCCTCGAGCGGCTCGGGGCCTCGGCGGTGATCATCGAGGACAAGGAGGGGCTGAAGCGCAACTCGCTGCTCGGCACCGACGTCGCCCAGACGCAGTCGTCGATCGAGGACTTCAGCACCCGGATCGCGGTGGGCAAGCAGGCGCAGATCACCGACACCTTCATGGTGATCGCCCGCATCGAGAGCCTGCCGCTGGGCAAGGACGTCGACGACGCGGTCCGCCGCGCCGAGGCCTACATCGAGGCCGGCGCCGACGCGATCATGATCCACAGCCGCGCCAAGGTGCCCGACGACGTCTTCGCCTTCTGCGAGCGCGCCCAGTCGTTCCCCAAGCAGGTGCCGATCGTCGCGGTGCCCACCAGCTACTCGCAGACCTCCGAGCGCGAGCTCGCGGCCGCAGGCGTGGACATGGTGATCTACGCCAACCACATGCTCCGGGCCGCCTACCCGCAGATGGTCAAGGCGGCGCGCTCCATCCTCGAGCACGGTCGCGCGCTGGAGATCGAGCCCGAGCTCGCCTCGATCAAGGACGCCCTCGCCCTGGTGCCGGAGACCGCAGGATGATCGACCCCGCCCGCTTCGTCGACCGGCTCGACGCGCTCGGCGTGCGCTCCTACGCCGGGGTGCCCGACAGCCTGCTGAAGGCCCTGGGCCAGCACATCCAGGCCACGGTGCCCGCCGAGCGCCACACGATCACCGCCAACGAGGGCGCGGCGATCGCCATGGCGATCGGCACCTACCTGCGCACCGGCGACCTCGGGGCCGTGTACCTGCAGAACTCGGGCTTCGGCAACATCGTCAACCCGCTGCTGTCGCTGGCCGACCCCGACGTCTACGGGGTGCCGATGCTCGTGATCGTGGGCTGGCGCGGACAGCCGGGGGTTCGCGACGAGCCCCAGCACGTCAAGCAGGGGCGGATCATGGAGCCGCTGCTCGAGGCGCTGGCGCTGCCCTGGGCGGTCCTGCCCTCCGACCCCGACGAGGCGGATCGGGTGGTCGACTGGGCCGTCGGCGCTGCCCGCGAGCAGCAGGCGCCGGCGCTGCTGCTGGTCGAGAAGGGGACGTTCGCGGCGACCCAGCCCGCGGCGGCGGACGCCGAGCCCGATCCCGCGCTCGCCGGGCTGCCGACCCGCGAGGAGGCGCTGGGCGCGCTCGTGGGCGCCCTGGGCGAGGACACCATCAACGTCGCGACCACCGGCATGCTCAGCCGCGAGCTGTTCGAGCACCGCGAGGCCCACGGCGGCGGCGAGCGCGACTTCCTGACGGTCGGCGGCATGGGGCACGCCTGCTCCATCGCGCTGGGCATCGCCCAGCACGAGCCGGAGCGCGAGACGTGGTGCCTGGACGGCGACGGCGCGGTGCTGATGCACCTCGGCAGCCTCGCGGTGATCGGCCATCACGCGCCGGCGACCTACTTCCACGTGGTCTTCAACAACGGGGTGCACGACAGCGTCGGCGGCCAGCCCACGGCCATCTCGACGGTGGACCTGCCTGCCGTGGCCCACGCCGTCGGCTACCGCCACGCCGCGCGCACCAGCGACCTCGCGAGCCTCCCCGAGCACGTGGCCGCGCTGCGCGACGCCGGTGGGCCGTCACTGCTCGAGCTGCGCGTGCGCCCGGGCAACCGCAGCGACCTCGGGCGGCCCACGCGCACCCCGCGGGAGAGCCGCGAGCTGTTCATGGACGCGCTGTGATGGGTGGCAGCGCCGCGGAGGGCCCGGCGGCGGGCCTCCCCGTGATCGGCCCCGGCGAGGCCGGGCCGCTGCTGGCCTACGGCGACGGTGCCGTGGACCGGGTGCCCGACCTGGCGGCCGGCGAGGGCGTCACGCGCCTGCTGCTGGTCTGCGGCCGGCGCTCGTTCGAGGCCTCGGGCGCGGCGCGCATCCTGCCCGAGCTCCAGCGGCGCGCGGCCGTGCAGCGCTGGAGCGACTTCTCGCCCGACCCCGACGTCGACGAGCTCGCCGGCGGGCTCGCCCTGCTCCAGGACTTCGCGCCCGACGCGATCCTCGGGGTGGGCGGCGGCAGCGCGATGGACACCGCGAAGCTGCTGTGGGCCTTCGCGCACGTCGACGGGCCCGACGCGCTGCGCGCCGCCGCGCGGTCGGGCGCGCCCGCCACCAGCCGCGCCGGCCGGCTGTGCCTGGTGCCCACCACCAGCGGCTCGGGTGCCGAGGCCACCCACTTCGCGGTCCTCTACCTCGGCGACGAGAAGCTGTCGATCGCTGGCGCCAGCCTGCACGCCGACACCGCGGTGCTCGACCCCGACCTGACCCTCAGCGGCTCGGCGACCCAGCGCGCCACCTCCGGGCTCGACGCGCTGTGCCAGGCGATCGAGAGCCTGTGGGCCGTCGGCGCGACGCCGTCGAGCCGGCGCCTGGCCGGCCACGCCCTGGAGCTCGTGAGCGAGCACCTCGAGGGCTTCGTGGCGCACGGCGAGGCGCAGGACGCCCATCCCATGGCGCTGGGCAGCCATCTGGCGGGACGCGCGATCGATCGCTCCAAGACCACCGCGGCGCACGCGCTGGCCTACGGGCTGACCAAGCAGCACGGGGTGGTGCATGGCCACGCCGTCGCCCTCACGCTCGGGGCGTTCCTCGAGGCCCACGCGCGTGCCGAGCCCTCCGACCTCCAGGCGGGGGTGGACCCGAGCGCGCACGCTGCCGCGGTGCGCCGGGTCCTGGACGCGCTGGGCGCCACCGACGGGGTCGAGGGCCGGGAGGCGCTGGTCGCCCTGGTGCGGCGCCTCGGCCTGCCGGCGACGCTGTCGGAGGTCGGGGTCGTCTCCGAGGAGCAGCGGCGCGCGCTGGTGGACACCGTCAACGTCGAGCGCCTCGGCAACAACCCCCGTCGGTTCGACGCCGAGGAGCTCGCCGCCCTGCTGCGGCACGCGGGATGAGCCGGCTCGGCCCCGTCACCGTCGGGATCCCCGTCTACAACGATCCCGAGGGGCTGCGCCGCAGCGTGGCCTCGGCGCTCACCCAGACCTGGCCCGGCGAGATCCGGGTGCTGATCGTCGACGATGGCAGCACCGACGCCACCCCCGAGGCGATCGCCGCGCTGCAGCGCCACCACGGCGACGCGGTGCGCGCGCACCGGCATCCCCGCAACCTTGGGAGGCCAGCCGCCCGCAACACCATCCTCGACGCGGTCGAGGAGGGCTGCCTGGCCTGGCTCGACGCCGACGACGTGTGGTACCCCCACAAGCTCGCGGTGCAGATGGCGGCCCTCGAGGCCGCCGGGCCCGGGCCGGTGCTGTGCGCCAGCACCGTTCGGGTGCGCCAGCGCGATCGGGGCCGCCAGGTCGACAAGGTCCCCCAGGTCGCCGGCGACCAGGTGCGCCGCGTGCTCGAGGGCGCGCTGCCCGGCTACCTGATCGGCCTGGTGGGCCCGGTGGAGGCGTTCCGCCTGGCCGGCCGCTTCGACGACGCGCTGCCGCGCCGGCAGGACGTCGAGCTGCTGCTGCGCTTCGTGGCCCATGGCGGCCGGGTCATCGCTCCCGAGGACCCCGCGCCGCTCGCGGAGTACCGCAAGACCTTCGCGGGGCGCGCCGCCGCGGACGTCGCCGCCGCCAGCGACCGCATCTGGCGACGCCACCGAGCGCTGTACCGCCGCCAGGGCCTGCGGTTCGCCCTGCGCACCCGCGCCGCCCAGCATGCGCTGGTCGCCCACTTCTGGGAGGGCAACGACCGCCCGGGTCGGGCGCGGGCGCGTCGCCTGCGCGCCACGGCGCTGCGGGCGCTGACGGGCCCCGCGACGCGCCCCGACCCGCGTGCGCTGCCGCGCAGGGCTCGCCGCCGCGCCGGGCGCGTGCTGCGACGCCTGCAGGGCAGCCAGCGGGCGCGTCGCGCCGGCCTGGCCACCCTGCGGGCGCCAGCGCGCCTGGGCGGTGCATTGGAGCGCCGCGGCGCGGCGCGCCTGCCCGGCTGGGGCGCCCTCGCCCGTGCCAGCGCCGCGCTGGCCAGCGCCCTCGCGCGGGGCCTGGCACGGCTGCTGCGGGTGGACCCCGAGCGGGCGCGCCACGCCCTCGTGCCCGCGGGCGCGGCCCCGGGGGAGCGCCCAGGCGCCGCCGACCCGCTGGCCACGGCGCGCGCCGAGCTCGCGCGCGAGGCCCCCGAGGCCGCGCTCGCCGCCCTTGCGCACGTCCCCGCCCCTCGCGCGGGCGCTCCCGACCACCTGGTGCTGCGCGCGCGAGCGCACCGTGCCGCGGGGGATCCCCACGGCGCGCTGGCGATCGCCCGCCAGGGGCTGACCGCGCATCCCGCCGAGCCTCGGCTGGAGGTCGAGCTGCGCGCGGCGGCGGCCCGCGAGCGCCGCTGGGACCTCGTGGTGGCCAGCTGGGAGCGGCTGTCGCCCGACGCGGCCGAGCGCCTCGGGGCGTGGGACCACGTGCGCGTGATCCGGGCGCTGCGCGAGCAGGGCGACCTCGAGCGCGCCTGGGAGCTCGCCGAGCGCGCCCGACGCCGCCATCCGCGCCACGAGGCCGTGCTCGCCGAGCGCCATCGGGTGCGGGCGCGCCGCACCGACTGGGCGCGCGCGCTGGCACCGCTCCCCGGCGCCACCCCCGACCCCGCCGGCGGCGCGGTGACCTCGCTCGGCTTCCTCGCCGGTGACCGGGACGCCCCCGTCGTGGGCTGGGTGGTCCCCGATGCCACCTCGCGCACGCCGGTGCGGCTGGAGGTCAACGCGGTCGAGGTCGCGCGCACCTGGCCGCACCCCGCCGACGCGGCGTCGCTGCCCTCGACGGCGCCTGCCGGGGCCGCGCGGTTCACGCTCAGCGCCGTGGAGCTGCTGGAGCACCTGGGCCACGGTGACGCGGTGACGCTGCTGCACGGCGAGCGGCTCCTGCCGATCGACGGCCTGGGCCCCGGCGCGCTGGTGCGCACCGACGAGCCCAGCCGCGTCGGCGCCCTGGCCGACCTGCTGGACGAGGGCTGGGTGTTCACCAAGCTCGGGCGCCTGCGCCCGCCCAACACCCCCGAGCGGGTCGCGGCCACGCTGGCGCTGGTCCACGACGTCGACGCGGTGGTGCGCGAGGCCCTGGGCACCCCCGCCTTCCCCTTCTACGGCAACCTGCTCGGCGCGGTGCGCGAGCACGACGTCATCGCCCACGACGTGGGCGGCTTCGACATGGCCTACCTCGCCCACGGCTCCGCGCCGACCGAGGTGCGGGCCGAGCAGGTCACCGTGTGCCTGGCGCTGGTGGAGGCCGGCTTCCACGTGCAGGTCGAGCCGTGGTGCGCGATGGTGCGACGGCGCCCCGGGGACGAGGTCTTCGTGGACCTCAACTACGCCTGGTTCGACGACGAAGGCGCCCTCGGTGCCTCCTACGGGTGGCGCTACGAGCGGGTTCGCGACCGCGCGGCCTTCGCGCGGCTGCGGCCCTGCCCGCTGGCGGGGGACACCGTGCTGATCCCCGGCAACGCCGAGGACGTGCTGGTCCAGCTGTACGGGCAGGGCTGGCGGGTGCCCGACCAGGGCTTCTCGCCCCCGGCCCCCCTGCGACGCGACGAGCGCTACCTGCTCACCCCCACCGAGCAGGAGACCCTGCGCGACCGAGCCCCGCGGGGGCTGCAGATCCGCTCGCGCCTCGACGCCGCCGCCGACGGCGGCAGGGACGGTGCGGAGGGCCACCGGCGCTGACCCGTCCATCCGCCCGCGGCAGCGGTCAGCAGTGCCCGCGATGGGCCTGTACGCTCGCGCTCGCGGTGATCGTGCATCGACCGCGCCCGACCCCGTGCACGCCGGACGGTGCCTGTCCATCGTGAGCGATCCCAGTCCGGGGGCGACCCGCACGACCGCGGGAGGCCCTCACGCCGCGCAGAACGGCTCCGCCCCCTCGACGGGGCGCGAGCCGAGCATCGGCGCGCCCACGCCGCAGCACGCCCACGAGGCGGGCTCGGAGCGTCGGCAACGGCTGGCACGCCTGCCGCAGCGTCGGACCCGGGCGCTGCTCGCCCTCGACGCGGTGGGCCTGTTCTCCCTGATGATGGCGATCCATGGCGTGCGCTACGCCCTGGACCTCATGACCACCGTCTACCCGCTGCAGAACTACGTCATCGGGTTCGGGATCGCGACGGGCATCCACCTCGCCGTCCTCTACTTCGGTGGCCTCTACGAGCGCGAGGAGCGGCTGGGCTCGCGCCCGCGCCTGCCGCGCGCCCTGGCCCTCATCGGCGTGGCGGTGCTGCTGTGCGCCGGGATCGCTCTGCTGACCGGGCAGTACCTCATGCCCCGGGGCAACCTGGTCATCCTGTTCGTGCTCGGCGCGCTGCTGGTGGTCGCCAACCGTCGCATCGTCCGCGAGATCCAGCGGCGTCGCCACCCGGCCCCCCGGGTGCTGCTGGTCGGCGAGCCGCACCAGACCGGCACGGCCGCCGCCCAGCTGCGCGAGCTCGACGCCGACGACCTCGAGGTCGCCGGCGAGGTGCGCGAGGCCGACGACCTCCCGGCCCACGTGGAGCGTGCCGGCGCGACCGACGTGCTGCTGCTGTCCAACCGCACCCTCGACGACGTCTACCCCGAGCCCCTGGCCACGCTCGAGCGCCGTGGCGTCGGCGTGCTCCAGATGGTCCGCCCCAGCAACAGCATGCTGGGGCTGCGCGGCATCAGCGAGCTCGGCGGCATGCCGGTGGTGGCGCTGCGCAGCCACGTGCTGACCGTCTCCGAGCGCCAGCTCAAGCGCCTCGAGGACCTCCTGCTGCTGCTCGTGACCGCGCCGGTCACGGTGCCGCTGACCGGCCTGACCGCGCTCTACGTCCGCCTCGTGGCGGGCGCCCCGGTGCTGTACCGCCAGGAGCGCGTCGGCCAGGCCGGGCGCGTGTTCAGCATGGTCAAGTTCCGGACCATGCGCCCCAACGCCGAGGCGGAGTCGGGTGCCGTGTGGGCGCAGCGCCGCGACCCCCGGGTCGTGCGGGGGCTGGGCTGGCTCCGCGACGCCCGGCTCGACGAGCTGCCCCAGCTGTGGAACGTGCTGCGCGGCGAGATGACGGTGGTGGGCCCGCGGCCCGAGCGCCCGGAGCTGGTCGCCCAGTTCGAGCGGGCCATCCCGGGCTACGAGCGCCGCGGCGAGGTCCCGCCCGGCATCACCGGCCTGGCCCAGGTCCACGGCCGCTACCACACCGACCCCGAGTACAAGCTCGGCCACGACCTGCAGTACCTCGTGAACTGGTCGCCGGTGCTCGACCTGCAGATCCTGCTGCGCACGCTGTGGGTGATCCTCGCCCGACGCGTGTGAGGCCGGCGCGCCCGGCGTCTAGGCGTCGCCGCGTCGCAGCCGGTCCACCCGCCGCAGGGCGCGCACGACCCGGCGGCCCTCCAGCCGCGCCAGGCGCTCCTCGGCCCGCTCGGCCTGCGCGTGTGCCTCCTCCAGCTCCCGCTCGAGGCGTCGGATCCGGCGCTCGCGCTTGCGCAGCCGGCCCTCGAGCCGCTCCTCGCGCTGCTGGGCGCGCTGCAGGGCGCCCAGCTGGCGCTCGCTGGCCGCGGTGGGTCGCCAGCGCTCGCCATGCCCGAGCCCACGCTCCGAGCCGCTCTCCCAGCCGCCGCCGAACAGGTCCTCGGCGAGCGCGAGGACCTGCTCCCAGCTCGGTGCGCGCTGATCCGACCGCATCCGGTCACGTGCGACCCGTGCGGCCGCGCGCACGGCACGACGGCTCCACGCCACCACGGTCGTCTCGGGAGCCTCCTCGGCGTCCTCCAAGGGGGCGGTCAGCCGCAGGACGCCCGCACGCTCGCTGGTCACGAGGTCCGCGAAGAGCCCCGAGAGGCTGTCGTGGCGCATCGGCACCGGCGTCTCCAGCGCGACGGTCAGCGGGGCTGCGGGTGGCGTGGCGTCGTCGAGGAGCGCGCGGGGCTCGCCCCGCAGGATCTCGCGGAGCGCGCGCCCCTGCGGATCCTCGCCGGTGCGGACCAGGACGATCACATCGCCGAGGTCCCCGGTCAGCGCGGCGTCGACGGTCGCGAGCACGGACGCTGGCTCGGCGCCCGCGGCCTCGACGGTCACCAGGGCGCGGGGGAGCGGCAGCGCGCGCCCGGTGCGGCGGGGTCGCAGCGGCTCCAGCGGGACGTGCGCGGCCAGCCAGGCTCGCTCGGCCGTGGAGGCGGGGCGAGGCTCGTCCGCGTGCAGCATCGGCCAAGGGGTCCAGGCGCGCGCCGCACGCTCGGGCACGATGAGCGATCCCTCGTTGATCGCGCGCCATCCGAGCTCGCGGTCCTCGCAGATCCAGGACGCGGGCTCGGCCGGGTGCTCGGCCGCCATCGAGCGCGCGCCCGCGGTCATGGGCTCGTCGAGGGGGAGCGCGGGCTCGGCGAAGCCACCGAGCGTCGCCAGGTGCTCGCGCCGCACCGACAGGTTCATCCCGATGATGGCGCGCGTGCGCTCCGCGCCGGGTGCGGTCAGGTCCTCGGTCTCCTCGAGCAGCTGCTCCCACCAGGGGACGGGTGGGGCCTCGAGCTCCTCGAGGGCTCGCACGTCCTGGTCGGGGGCCGCGTCCGTGGCGAGCTCGTCGGGGCTGATGTGGTGCAGCCCGCCCACGACCAGCAGGTCCCGGGCCCGGCGGTGCCACCGCGCATGGGTGTCGACGAGTCCAGGGTGGGCCACGGTCTGCGCGCCCAGCAGGACCAGCACCTCTCCGGTGGCGTGGGCGATGCCCCGATTGCGGGCCGCCCCGAGCGAGGTGACGTGCCGGTCGGGGTCTGGCAGCGTCGCGACCGTGGTCCCCGCCGGGGTGGTCAGCGACGCGGGCGGGGTCGCGCCCTCCCAGCCGACCACGACGATCTCCAGCAGCTCGCGGGGATAGCGCTGGGCGTCGAGCGAGGCCAGGACCCAGGGCAGCGTGCGTGGCACCGTGCGGACCGGGATGACGATCGACACCCGCGGGAGCGAGGGGTCCTCCTCCTGGGCGCCCGCGGTGAGGCTCGTCCAGTGGTTACCCTGCACTGCGGCGGCAGGCGGTTGACGCGGCGGGCCGTCGTGCATGTGCGCTGCCCCCTCGTCGCAGACCGGGAGACCACCGGATGGAACGCGCCATAGCCTACGACGAGGCCACGGGCTGCACCCTCGGGGAGCTGGACCCGGCGGCGCGATGGGTGGTGGTCGCTCCGCGGGCAGCGCAGGCTCCCGAGGTCGCTCGGCGTGCCGGCATCGGGAATCCGCTGGCCACCCTCGGGCTCGACGACCCGGGGTGGCGCGCCCGCATGCGCAGCGTGCCCAACGAGGAGGGCGTGCTGGTCGCGGTCGATCCGTCGGCCTGGCTGGGCGCGCTGGAGGCCCTGCGACTGCTGCAGGCCCGCACGGGCCCGTTCGTGCTGGCCCCCTGGGGATGGGATCGCGCCGGCGGTCCCGGGTGGTCGGCGCAGGTGGAGGGGGCGGCGACCGAGGCCCGGGTGATCCGCCTCCGGCTGGACGATGGCGTGGCCCTCGGGCTGGTGCGGACGCGTCGCGCGTTCGGCTCGGCGTCCTCGCGGGGCGACCACCGACGGGCGCGGCTGCTGGGCGAGCCCGTCGGACGCGTGAGCGGGGACGGGCGGGCGGTCGTGGACCCGGCCGCGCTGCCGGTGGCGCAGTGGCGGTGGGAGCCGCAGAAGGGGCCGCTGACGGTGTCGGCGACCGAGCGTCTCCCCGAGGACGTGGGCCGCCATCACCATGTCCAAGTCGTCGCGGGCCCTGACGCCGGGGCGCGCGCGGTCGCTGCCCAGGTCGCGGCGTGCGCCGCGCTCGGAGCGATGGCCTGGGTGGTCGATGCCCCGTCGGGGTGGGAGGCGATGCTCGGGCCGGGGCTCCTCGAGGCGTGGCGACGGGCCGCCGCGAGCGACCTCGACGACCCAGCCGCTCGCGAGCGGGTGACGGTGCGGCTGCGGCGCGCCGCACGCGCCGAGCATCATCCCGACGCGATCGTCGATGGCCTTGCCGGCGCGGCGGGGCGGGGCACGCGCGCCCAGCCGGCGCTGTCCGTCCTGCTGCCAACCGCCCGGCCGGCGTTCCTGCCCCACGCGCTGGCCCAGGTCGCGCGCCAGCGCCACCGCCCCCTCGAGGTGGTCCTGGCCGCCCACGGCGACCAGGCCGCGGTCGAGGCCGCGCGACTCGATCGCTCCCCTCTGCCCGACGACGTCGCCCTGACCGTGCGGTCGGTGCCAAGGGACCGCAACCTCGGTCAGGTGCTGCAGGCGGCGACCGAGGCCGCCTCCGGGGAGCTGCTGTCCAAGATCGACGATGACGACTGGTACGGCCCCGATCACCTCACGGATCTCGTCGACGCGCTGCGCTGGACCGGCGCGCCGCTGGTCGGCAAGCCCTTCGACTTCGTCTACCTCGCGCGACAGGACGTGACGCTGCGGCGCCGCCCCCGCATCGCGGAGGTGTACGGCACGCGCGTCGCTGGGGGGACCCTCACGCTGCACCGCGCCGACCTCGCCGAGCTCGGCGGGTGGGCGCCGGTGCCCCGGCAGGTCGATCGGCGCCTCATCGAGGCCGTGCAGCGCGAGGGCGAGCGGTGCTATCGCACGCACAGCCTGCAGTACGTCCACCACCGTCACGGCGAGCGACACACCTGGCCGGTCGGCAGCGACTACCACCTGGCCCGCGCCCGCTGGCAGCGTGTCGGCCTCGCCGTCGAGGAGGCCGAGCTCCATGGCTGAGCGCCCCGAGGCCACCAGTGCTGGCGCCCGAGAGCCCGCGGAGCCCGGGGGGCTGATCGTGGCGGCCGCCGATGACCCCGAGCGCGTGACGCGCTGGCTCGGTGATCGGGGCCGGGAGGCACGAGCGGTCGTGGCGCTCGAGCGCGACGGGGAGGGCGGGCTCGCCGAGGCGCTGGACGCGGCACCGGGCGATGCCCACCTCGTCGTCATGGTGGCGCGAGCCCTTCCCGGCAGCGTGCGCGCGCTCTGCGCCGCCCCGCTCGCGCGGATCGGCTCGGTGGAGCTCGTGCTGCTGCGCGGCATGGAGGCGGGTCGAGGCCAGGATGCGTGGCTGGACTGTGCCCAGCGCGCGGGCCTGTACCCCCACGAGGTGGACGAGGTGGTGGTCGAGGGGCTCACGGGCGTGCGCGTGCGACTCCTGCCAGAGCCCCCCTCGGTGGGACGCGCGCTGGGTGCCCTCGCCGAGCTCGCGCGTCATAGCGGCTCGTCGGTTCGCCGCGAGCGCCCGGGTCCCCGCGTGGGGGTGCTCGGCGCGGCGGGGGAGTGGGTGCGCGGCCTGGCGCACGCCACGGTCGTGATGCCCGCATGGGCCGAGGATCCGGTCGAGCTGCGAGCCGCCTCCGCGGACCTGCTGTTGCTCGCTCCCGAGACGGGGCCGGACGGCTCCGCGTCAGCAGCCACCAGCGCGACGGCCGAGGAGCCCGAGGAGGGGCTGGTCGCCGCGGTCGACGCCGCGCGCGCCGCGGGCGCGGCGGTGCTGGCCACCGAGGGGGTGGCGCCGGCCTGGCAGGAGCGGGCCAGCGCCCTGGTGCCCCTCGGCCCGCGCCCGGTGGACGCGGCGTCGATCGGGCCGGCCGCGCCGGCCGCCGAGGCGGTGGTGCCGGCGTTGCCCGAGGATCCCGGCGAGGCCGCGAGCGCGCTGGTGGCGCGCGGCGCGCGCGGGGAGCCGCTGTGCGTGCCGGCGCTGCCCGAGGCGGTGGCGCAGCGGCTGGACCCCGCGGTGCGCGCGCTGCTGACGCGGGCCCCCGAGGCGCTGGGCGAGGATCCGCTGGCGGCCTGGCGTCACGGGGTGCGGGTGCAGCGCGCCGTGCTGGGCGCCTACGACGTGGTCGCCTGGTGGCGTGCGCGAGCGGGGGAGCTGGCGCGGCCGAGCCCCGCGCCGCCCACGGTCACGGTCCTGGCGGTGGTCGACGACCCCGCCGAGGAGCAGCGGCTGCACGAGCGTCTCGCTGGCCAGGCGCGTCGGCCCGAGGAGCTGGTGGTGGTCCGCCGCGGCCACGCCGCGCGAGCGTGGCCGCCGCCGCGGCAGGACGAGGGCGCCGTGCCGGTGGTGCCCGTCACGGTCGAGCAGGGCGCTTCGCTGGGGGCGGCGCTGGCGGCCGGCACGGCGCGCGCCAGCGGTGACCTGCTGGCGCGCCTGGCGCCGGCGGGCTGGCTCGGCCCCCATCACCTCGGCGACCTGGTCGCTGCCCACGAGCGCAGCGGCGCGACGGTGGTCGCCCGCGCGGAGGGGCTGTGCTACGACCCCGAGGCCGACGCGACCTGCCACGCGCCGCCCACCGACGGAGCGGGCGCGGGGGTCACCGACGTCGGGCTGGCCCCCGAGACGCTGCTGGTGCGCCGCGACGACCTCGCGGTGCTCGGCGGCTGGGCCCCGGCGGTGGCGTGCACCAACGACGAGGTCGCCGCCCACCTGCTGGCCGAGGTCGCCCGCTGGGGTGGCCGCGCCTACCGCGACCATCCCTTCGGGCTGGTCCGCCGCGTGCCCGGGGCGGCCGCCAGGCTCACCGATGCCGGCTGGTCGGCGCCGGGGCTGCGCCTCGACCTCGCCGACTGCTCGGCCGCAGGCGAGGGCCCGGACGGCTGACGGGTCAGCCCGTCGAGGGCTGCTCGGTGACGGCTGCCACGGTCTGCTCGGCGATCTCGCGCTCCTCGTCGGTGGGGACCACGAGCACCGACAGGGTGCTGTGCTGGTCGTGGATGGCCACGACCCCCTCGGGCGCGCGCACCGCGTTGCGCTCGGCGTCGATGGAGATCCCGAGCGGCTCGAGCCCCGACAGCACCCGCTCGCGGACCTCCGGGCTGTTCTCGCCGACCCCGGCGGTGAACACCAGCGCGTCGGCCCCGCCCAGCGCCGCCAGGTAGGCGCCGACGTACTTGCGCACCCGGTGGGTGTAGGTGGCAAGGGCGAGGATCGCGTCGGCGTCGCCGGCCTCGGCGCGGTGCTCGATCTCGCGCAGGTCGTTGTCGCCGCACAGCCCCTTCAGCCCGGACTGCTTGTTCAGCATGCGCTCGACCTCCGCGGGCTCCAGCCCGGCCTCGCGCTGGACGTGGAACACCACGGCCGGGTCGAGGTCGCCCGAGCGGGTGCCCATCACCAGCCCCTCCAGGGGGCTCAGGCCCATCGAGGTGTCGACGCTGCGGCCGGCGGCGATCGCGGTGGCGCTGGCGCCGTTGCCGAGGTGCAGCGTGATGAGGTCGACCTCCTCGAGGGGGCGGCCGAGATGGTGGGCGGCCTGCTTGGCCACGAACGCGTGGCTGGTGCCGTGGAAGCCGTACCGGCGCACCCCATGGCGCTCGTACCACTCGACCGGCACGGCGTAGCGGTGGGCGTGCGGCGGCATCGTGCGGTGGAACGCCGTGTCGAACACCGCGACCTGCGGCAGGTCGGGTCGCAGCTTCCGGGCCACCTCGATGCCGGTGACGTTGGCCGGGTTGTGCAGCGGCGCCAGGGGGATCTGGGCGCGGATGCCCTCGACGGCGTCGTCGTCGAGCACCGTCGGCTCGGCGAAGCGCTCGCCGCCGTGGACCACGCGGTGGCCGATCGCCCCGAGCTCCTCGCCGAGCCCCGCGCGGTCGAGCGCGGCCACGACCCGGCGGAAGCCGTCGTCGTGGTCGGGGATGGGCTCGTCCTCGGTGACCTCGTCGTCGCCGAGGTGATGGCGGGCGCGCCCGCGCTCCTCGCCGATGCGCTCCACCAGCCCGGAGGCCAGCGTGGTGGCGTGGTCCATGTCGAACAGCTCGTACTTGATCGACGAGCTGCCAGAGTTCATCACGAGCACGTGCACGGGCGCCCCTCCTGGGGTCGGGTGTGGGTCGGGTGGGTCGGGTGCCGCGGCGCGCGGTCAGGCGCCGCCCTCGGCCTTGACCTGCTGGGCCTGGATCGCGGTGATCGCGACGGTGTTGACGATGTCGGGCACCAGGCAGCCGCGGCTCAGGTCGTTGACCGGCTTGTTGAGGCCCTGGAGGACCGGCCCGATGGCCACGGCGCCCGAGGAGCGCTGCACCGCCTTGTAGGTGTTGTTGCCGGTGTTGAGGTCGGGGAAGATGAACACGGTCGCGCGACCGGCCACCGTCGAGCCCGGCATCTTCGAGGCGCCCACGCTCGGGTCGACCGCCGCGTCGTACTGGATCGGGCCGTCGAGGTCGAGGTGCGGCGCGCGCTCCTTGGCGAGCTCGGTGGCCTCGCGGACCTTGTCGACGTCGCTGCCCGCGCCCGACTCGCCGGTGGAGTACGACAGCATCGCCACGCGGGGCTCGACGCCGAAGGTCGCCGCGGTCTCGGCGGAGGTGACGGCGATGTCGGCGAGCTGCTCGGCGTCGGGGTTGGGGTTGACCGCGCAGTCGCCGTAGACGAGCACCCGGTCGGGCAGGCACATGAAGAACACGCTCGACACGATCGACACGCCCGGCTTGGTGCGCACGAACTCGAACGCCGGCCGGATCGTGTGACCGGTCGTGTGGGCCGCGCCGGAGACCATGCCGTCGGCGTGGCCGACGTGGACCATCATCGTGCCGAAGTAGGCGACGTCGAGCATCACCTCGCGCGCGTAGTCGGGCTCGATGCCCTTGTGCTTGCGGAGGTTGTAGTACCGCTCGGCGTACTCCTCGGTCTCCTCGGTGACCTCGGGGTCCAGCACCGGGATGTGGTCGAGGTCGAGCCCCAGGGCGGCGGCCCGCCCGCGGACCTCCTCCTGGTCGCCGAGCAGCACGAGGTCGGCGACGTCGCGCCGGTCGAGCAGGTGGGCGGCCTGCAGGATGCGGTCGTCGGTGCCCTCGGGCAGCACGATCCGCTGACGGTCCGAGCGCGCCCGCTCGATCAGCTCGTACTCGAACATCAGCGGCGTGACGCGGTCGGAGGGGACGACCTCCACGGCGCGGGCGATGGCCTCGGCGTCCACGTGGGACTCGAACACCCCGAGCGCCGTGGCGATCTTGCGCTCGTTGTCGGGGCGCAGCGCCGGGCGCAGCGCGCCGATCGCCTGGGCCGTGGCGTAGGTGTCCTCCTCGACCAGCAGCACCGGGGCGCTCAGCGCGGGCAGCCCGTCGAGGAGCTCGAGGACCTGCTCGTCGGGCTCGAGGCCGCCGGTCAGCACCAGGCCGGCGAAGCTCGGATGATGGGTCGACAGCCGGCTCGCGGCCGTGCCCACGATGATGTCGGGGCGGTCCCCGGGCGCGATGATCAGTGACCCCTCCTCAAGGCGCTCGAGGAAGTTGGGCAGGCTCATCGCGGCGATCTTGAACGAGGTCAGCTCCCGCTTGAGCTCGTCGGCGCCGCCGCGCAGGCGCTGCGCCCCCAGCGCCTGGGCCACGTCGCCGACGGTCGGCATCGCCAGCGTGGCCACCTCGGGCAGCACGAAGATCGGCTCGCTGTCCTCCTCCGACAGCGCGTGCTCGAGCTCGGCGGCGACCTTGTCGACCTGCGCGGGCTCGACCCGGTTGACGAGCGTCAGCGCGAGCGTGCACCGCTGGGAGGCCAGCGACTCGCGCGCCACCCGCACCGCGTCGACGACCTCTCGGGAGCCCTTGTCGCGCCCTCCGACGAGGGCGCACACGCCGGCGCCGAGGTGGTTGGCGACCTGGGCGTTGAACTCGAACTCGAAGGCCGCCGAGACACCGGTGTAGTCGGTGCCATCCACCAGCACGAACTCGTAGTGGGCCTCCAGGCGCTTGTAGTGCTCGAGGATCCCCTTGAACACCTCGTCGCTGCGCCCCTCGGCCAGGAGGTCCTGGACCTCGGCGTCGGTGTAGGCCCACAGCTCGTCGCGGTCGTGGGCGGTGGGGTAGCGCCCGTGGATCAGCTCCAGCCGCGGATCGGGGGTGGTGCCGGCCGGCACGACCGGGCGGAAGTAGCCCACGCGCTCCAGGCGCCCCGACAGCATCTCCATGAGGCCGAGGGCGGCCAGCGACTTGCCGCTGTCGGGCTCCAGCGAGGCGAGGTAGAGGCTCGAGGCCATCGGTTGCTCCCGGTCGGGGTGGTCGGCCGGCTGCGCGCCGGATCGTCGAGCCAGCGACGCACGCATGGTGGACGCGGTCGTGGCGCGCGAGGCGAACAGCTCACGAGCCGATGCTAGGGATCGTCTCGGGCTCGGACCAGATGGCGCAGGGACCCTCGGCCCCTCTCCAGCGGGACTGGTGCCGTGCGCGCGGCGCGCTGGGGCCCCTGGCGAGATGACGGTTGACGGGACGGCCGTGACCGTCACAATGACAGCAGTGTAGTTCCGCTGCTGTCAGCACCTCCGCGAAGGGCGGGCCATGTTCGAGCTGGAGCCGCAGGCGTGGGCCGAGCACGCCAAGTGCCTGCAAGCCGAGCCCGACATCTTCTTCCCGGACAAGGGGGGCTCGACCCGGGAGGCCAAGCGGATCTGTGCCCTGTGCGAGGTGCGGCAGGAGTGCCTGGAGTACGCGCTGGAGCACGACGAGCGGTTCGGCATCTGGGGTGGCCTGAGCGAGCGCGAGCGCCGCAAGCTCAAGCGCCTCGCCTCGTGACCGCGGTCGCCTGACGCTGGCGCTGCCGGCCACGGCCAGCGGCGGCTGACGTCGGCGGCGCCCTGACGCCGGCAGCGCTCCCGCCGGCTAGGATGTCGGTGCCGATTCCATGCGGGCGTCGGCAGCCGATCGCGGGCCGTGGCGGCGTGGCCCGCTCCTGCCATGGGCGGATCCGAGATCACAGCAGCGGGCGCGACGGACGTGGTCGCGGTGCTGGTCGTCTCCGACCAGGCACCGTGGCTCGCGGCGACCCTGGAGGCGCTGGAGGCCCAGGCCTCGGGGCCGCCGTCGATCGTGGCCGTGGACAACGCCAGCAGCGACGGCAGCGCCGCGCTGCTGCACGAGCGCGTGCCCGCCGCGCAGGTCATCGCCTTGGAGCGTCCCGTGGGCTACGCCGCGGCGGTGGAGGCCGCGCGCGCTCACCCGCTCGTGGCCGGCGCCAGGCTGCTGTGGCTCGTCCACGACGACCTCGTGCCCGCCCAGGACGCCCTCGCGCGCCTGCGCGCTCGCTTGGAGCACGACGACGCCCTCGCGCTCGTCGGCCCCAAGGTCGTCGGGCCCGGGGACCCGCCGCCGCTGCTGGAGGTCGGCCTGACCGTGGACCGGCTCGGGCGCCTCGCCTCGCCCGTGGAGCCAGGGGAGATCGACCAGGGCCAGCACGACCATCGCGACGCGTCGCTCGCGGTGAGCAGCGCCGGGCTGCTGGTGCGCCGACAGGTGCTGGACGACCTGGGCGGCCTCGCGCGCACCCACCGCCTGCTGCGCGAGGACGTGGACCTGTGCTGGCGCGCGCGGCTGGCCGGCTGGGAGGTGGCCGTGGAGCCCGCCGCGCGGGCCACCCACCTCGCCGCGAGCGCGTCGGGCCTGCGCCGGCTGAGCCCCCAGCGGCGAAGGGAGCTCGGTGGGCGGCACACGCTGGCCAGCCACCTGGTGTGCGCGCCAGCGCGTCGCCTCGCGTGGTCGGTGCCGCTGCGGGCGCTGCTCGACCTGGCCACCGCGGTGGCGTTCCTGCTGCTGCGGCGCGTCGGCGACGCCGTGGCGATCGCCCGTGCGTGGGGCTGGACCGTGCTGCGGCTGCCCGCGCTGCTGGCGCGCCGCCGCGCCGTGCAGCGTGGGCGGGCGCGCCATCCCCGCGAGCTCGACCCCCTCGTCGCCGCCGTCCTGCCGCGGCTGCGCGAGTCCGTCGACGCGGTGGGCGTGTGGTTCGCCGGGGACGCCGACGACGCCCTCGTCGACCCCTCGCCGCCGCCACAGGCGCGACGCTGGGGCGCGGTGTTGCGCCGGCCCGCGCTCCTGGCCGGCGCCGCGCTCGTGCTGGCCTATGCCATCGCCGTCGCACCGCTGCTGACGGGCGGGTCGCTGCGCGGTGGGGCGCTGGCTCCCTGGCCGAGCCTCGCCGACCTCCTCGCCGCCGCGCGCGACCCGCTGGCCGCGGGCCCCTTGGCCGAGGGTGTGGCCGCCGCGCCGGCGCTCGCCCTGTTCGCGCTGGTCGCGGTCGTCACTGCCGACAGCGCGTGGCTGGCCGAGCGCCTGCTCGTGCTCGGGGCGGTCCCGCTGGCCTGGTATGCGGCCTGGCGCGCCGCGCGTGGGCTGGGCACCGGCCCCGCTGCCCGCGCGCTGGGCGCCACGGTGTACGTCCTCGCGCCGGCGGTGCTGGCTGGCCTGTGGGGTGGGCGCCTGGACCTGATGGCCGCCGCGGTGCTCCTGCCCCCGATCGCTGTGGCGAGCCTGCGGCTGGCCCAGCCCGAGCGTCGGCGCCTCGCCGCGCTGCGCACCGCCGCGGCGCTCGTGGCAGCGGTCGGCGTGCTGGGCGCGCTCGCGCCCGCGGCCCTGCCCGTCGTCGCGGCGCTGGCCGTGGTTGCGGTCCTTGCGAGCGTGGCCCTGGGCGGCGGGGTGCGGGCGCTGCGCCCGCTCATCGGCGCGGTCGGGGTGCTGCCGCTGCTGCCCTGGCTGGTGCGCGGCGTGACCACCGGCTGGCAGGACCTGGCCCCGGGCGCGGGCGAGGTGACCGCGGGCGGCCTCGCTCCCCTGACCGCGGTGCGCGCGGTCTTGGCAGCGCCCGAGCTGGGCGGTGGGCCCGCCTTGTGGGCCACGGGCCTGCTGGCGCTGGCGGCGGTGGCCGGTGCCCTGCTGATGGCCTGGCGCGCCCGACCGCTGGCCTCGGCCGGCCTCGTCGGCGGGCTGGCAGCCTCGGGGGCGGGCGCGGTGCTGGCGGCCACGGAGGGCTCGCCGGTCTCCGCGGGTGCGCTGCTGATCCTGGCCGCCCTGTGCCTGGGGGCGCTGACCACCCTTGCCCTGGCGTGGGCGGGGCCGACGCTGTCGGCTCGTGACGTGGGCCTCCATCATCTCGCCGGCCTGCTGCTGGCGCTGGTCGGAGGCGTCGGCCTGGTCGCCTCGGTCTGGGGAGTGGCCAGCGGACCCGACCGCATCGCGGCCGCCGAGGATCCGCTGCCGGCCTTCGTGCGCGCCGACGCGCCGCAGGTCGGCCCCTATCGCGTCCTGCTGCTCGAGGCCGACGCG
>PUKE01000183.1 GCA_003550425.1 Nitriliruptoria bacterium | reverse complement strand
CGCGAGATCGACCCGACCAGCCGCCGCAGCCCCGCCACATCCAAGCGGTCCTCACGGCCAAGGTTGACCAGCGTCTCCGCCTTGACCCGATCGCCGTCACGGCGGTTGTGCGCCACCGCGACATACCGCACCGTCGAGCCGTTCTTGTTGCGCCGCTGCGTCGTTCGCACGTACATGACCACAACAAGACCACACCACAACCAGCAGCGCAAGCATGCAGCGCCGAAGCGTGTGCCTACAAATCTGGGCCCAGAGCCGGCTTCATGGCACCCGGCAGGCCGCCGACCTGCGGTTTCCTCGCCACACCCACCCGCATGCCCCTACGGACTGCGGAACTCGGGTGGAGGCGAACCGTCTCGCCGAGGCGTCGCTTGGCGAGGTGGTGGCCCTCGTGCGACGTGCAGGCCGTGTTCACCCGCAAGGTGGAGAACGAGGCCACCAGATGGAGTGGCCACCCTCTCCAAGAGCCACGTCTGCTGCATCACCGATGACGTCGATGAGCTGGTCGAAGCTTGGCGGACCCTCCCAATCGATGATCAGCCGGTGCTGGCGGCCACGGCGCTCAACGCCGACGAGCGCAGAGAGATCGTCGTTTGTGAGCCCGATACCCCAGAGGGCGGCGCAGCCGGAACGCTGCTCCGACGTTGCCGGCTGCCAGCGTGGTCTCGCGGGCTGTGACGTGGTCTGGATGACCGTGACGGGGGGTCTCGGTAGGGTCTGTCGCCAGCGTCGCGTTCGCGGGCGCTGGTCTGCGAGGATCGCTGGCCAGCAGGCAGGTCCGCCTTGATTGGAGCGTTCGTGGCCGCAGCAGACACCGGTGTGCCCCCGGAGGGTGCCGAGGGGCGCTTGGATGCGTTCGCGTTGCGCGAGCAGGTGGTGGGGGAGTACCGCTCGTATGTCGAGGGGTTCATCAACATCGCCGATGAGCATGTGCGGGGCGTGGTCGAGGATGCGTTGTCCTCGGAGCGGTTGTGGCCGGATCCGTGGGTGCAGGTGAACCCGAAGTTCTCGCCGGGAGCTTCGGTCGCCGAGCTGGTGGAGGACGGGACGTTGGCGGCGGGGTGTGCGGAGCTGTTCTCCCGCCCGACTGCTGAGGGGGGCCGCGAGCCGTTCCAGCTGTTTCGCCATCAGGTCGAGGGGATCCAGGCGGCTGCCGCGGGTGATCACTATGTGATGACGACCGGGACGGGGTCGGGCAAGTCGTTGACCTACATGGTCCCGGCGGTGGATCGGGTGCTGCGGGACGGCTCGGGGCAGGGGATCCGGGCGATCGTGGTGTATCCGATGAACGCGCTGGCCAACTCCCAGATGCAGGAGCTGGAGAAGTTCCTGCCGCATGGCAACCTCGCGCACCGCATCGATCAGCAGGGACGGTTCGACGAGTCGCTGCCGGCCAGCCCGGTGACGTTCGCGCGGTATACGGGCCAGGAGTCCCGCAACGTCAAGAACGCGATCATCGAGCGTCCTCCCGACATCCTGCTGACCAACTACGTGATGTTGGAGATGATCCTGTCGCGGGTGTGGGATCGCCGTTTGGTGGAGCACGCCAGCGACTTGTCGTTCTTGGTGCTGGACGAGCTGCACACTTACCGCGGCCGTCAGGGGGCGGACGTGGCGTTGCTGCTGCGACGTCTGGCGGAGGCCACCGGCGCCGAGCATGTGCAGTACGTGGGCACCTCGGCGACGATGGCCGCGGGTGGTTCGCCGGAGGATCAGCGACGCGCGGTCGCCGAGGTTGCCTCGACGCTGTTTGGGGCCACGGTGCGCTCGGATCGGGTCATCGGTGAGACGTTGGAGCGCACCACCGACGAGACGACGCGGCCACCTGGTGCTTCGGACGTCGAGGCGTTCACGCCGCCAGGCTCGTTCGCGGAGTTGGCGGCCAACCCGTTGGCGTCGTGGGTGGAGTCGCAGGTGGGGGTGACCCGCAGCAGCGAGGATCGGCTGCAGCGTGCGACGCCGCAGCAGCTGCCGACGCTCGCGCAGCGGCTGGCGGACGAGACGGGGGTCAGCGCGGATCGCTGCGAGCATGCGCTGAAGGAGACGATCCTTGCGGGCGACCGGATCGTCGACCCGGACAC
Source organism: Nitriliruptoria bacterium (assembly GCA_003550425.1). Lineage (GTDB taxonomy): Bacteria > Actinomycetota > Nitriliruptoria > Euzebyales > Egibacteraceae > PUKE01. Next base: position 5,516 of record PUKE01000183.1, on the reverse strand, counting down.
CGAGCGGCCGGCGTTCGCGTTCCGCTTGCATCAGCTGGTGTCGCGCGGCTCGTCGGTGCTGGCCACGCTGCAGGGCGAGACGGCGCGCACGGTGACGATGGAGGCGCAGCAGTACGACCCGGACTCGCAGCGCTCGCGCCGGCTGTTCCCGTTGGCGTTCTGCCGTGAGTGTGGCCAGGACTACTACCCGGTCGAGCGCGTCGAGGTCGACGGGCAGGTGCGCTACCACCCGCGTGATGTGGGTGATGGCGAGGGCGAGCACGGCGGGAAGCTGGGCTTTCTGCATCTGTCCAAGCGCGATCCGTGGCCGTCGCACTCGGAGGCCGAGGTGGTCGAGCGGGTGCCCGACGATTGGGTCGAGGAGGGCCCCGGTGGTGAGCGTCGGGTCGAGCGTCGCCGCGTTGACGCGTTGCCCCAGGCGGTGCGGGTTGATGGCCTGGGTTGGGAGCGCAGCGTCGAGGGCGAGGAGGCCCACTTCGTGCCGCGCCCGTTCCGCTTCTGTGTGCACTGTGGCATCAGCTACGGGCCGCACACGATGCAGTCGGACCTTGCCAAGCTCGGGTCGCTTGGCATCGAGGGACGCTCGACGGCCACGACGATGCTGACGCTGGCCAGCCTGCGACACCTCCGTGGGCTTGGCGAGGCGGAGGTGCCCGCCAAGCTGCTGAACTTCACCGACAACCGTCAGGACGCCTCACTGCAGTCGGGGCACTTCAATGACTTCGTGCAGGTCGGGCTGCTGCGGTCGGCGATCTATCGGGCGGTGCGCGATGCCGGTGCGGACGGGATCGGCGCCGAGGACATCGAACAGCACGTCCACGACCGGCTTGGCTTGGCCTTCGCCGACTATGCCCAGACCCCGGACGCGGTCTATGCGCGTCGTCGGCAGATCGAGGAGGCCTTCCGGGCGGTGCTGCGCTACCGGGTCTTCCACGACCTGCGTGGCGGGTGGCGGATCACCGCGCCGAACCTGGAGAACGTCGGGCTGCTGCGCGTCGACTACTTGGACTTGCCCGAGGTTGCTGCCGACGAGCAGCTGTGGACCGACCGTGGGCTGGCGCCCGACGGTGACCTGTCGGTCATGGCGTCGGCCACGGCCGCGCAACGCGAGGACATCGCCCGCGTGCTGCTGGACTGGCTGCGCCGTGACCTGGCGATCCAGGCGGATGTGCTCGACCCGCGCCAGCAAGAGGTGCTGCCCAACCGCACCTATGACACGTTGCTGGATCCGTGGCGCGTCGATGAGCGCGAGCGGCTGGCGAGTTGGACCGCGGTGGTGGCACGGCCTCGCCTCAAGCGCGGCAAGGGCGTCAAGGAGGCCGACCCGCCCGAGTGGAAGCACGCCACCCCCGCATCGGCGTTTGGCCGGTGGCTGGCTCGTCACCCGTTCGACGAGCGGCTCTCGCAAGACGAGGTGGCCGCGGCGATCCACCATCTGTTGGAGGTCTTGGAGCACACGGGTCTGCTGGTGTCGGCGGGCGAGGCGGCCGATGGCGCGCGGCTGCGGCGGCTTGCGGCCTCCCAGATGCGCTGGATCGCCGGGGACGGCACGCCGCAGCGCGATCGGCTGCGAGTGCCACGCGCTCCGGAGGCCAGCACGACCACCAACGCGTTCTTCCAGCAGTTCTACGCGGACACCGCCGAGGCTCTAGCGGGCATTCGCGGCGCCGAGCACACCGCGCAGGTGCCCGCCCGGGACCGTGAGGCGCGCGAGCAGCAGTTCCGCAGCGACCCGCCGCAGCTGGATGCGCTGTTCTGCTCGCCGACCATGGAGCTTGGCATCGACATCGCCAACCTCAACGTGGTCGGCATGCGCAACGTGCCGCCGACCCCGGCCAACTACGCCCAGCGGTCGGGGCGGGCGGGCCGCACGGGGCAGGCCGCCTTCGTGTTCACCTACTGCTCCACCGGGTCGGCGCACGACCAGTTCTACTTCCAAAAGCCGTGGCAGCTGGTGGCCGGCCATGTCGCGCCGCCACGCATCGACCTTGCCAACGAGGACCTCGTCCAGTCTCACGCTCAGGCGATCCTGCTGGCGGCCAGCGACGCCAACCTCGACCACTCGATGGGTGAGGTGCTCGACATCGACGACGAGCAGACCCCCCCAGCGGTGCAGGTCAGCGCCGACATCGACCAGCGGCTGCGCAGCCCGGCGGCACGGCAGGCCGCCAAGCACACCACGCGTCGAGTCCTCGACCGCGTCGAGGGTCTCGCGCAGGCGTCCTGGTGGCGCCAGGACTGGGTCGATGAGACGATCGATCAGGCCGCGGACACCTTCGCGGCGGCAACAGAGCGCTGGGCGAACCTCTACCAGGCCGCGAAGGCGCAGATCCATCAGCAGCACAAGATCGCCAACGATCGGGGACGCACCAAGCGGGAACGCGAGCAGGCGTTGCGTGCCTACCGGACCGCGACACGCCAGATCGACTTGCTGCTGGCCGAGGAGCGCGGCACCTCGTTCACCTCGGACTTCTACTCGTACCGCTACTTCGCTGCCGAGGGGTTCCTGCCGGGCTACTCGTTCCCGCGGTTGCCACTGTCGGCCTACCTGCCGGGTCGCGGTCGCGGCGGCGAGGACGCCGAGCTGCTGCAACGTCCACGGTTCGTGGCGGTCTCGGAGTTCGGTCCGCAGACCACGATCTACCACGACGGCAGCATCTATCGGGTCACCCGGGCGATGCTGCCGGTCGATGCCGACACCATCCGCGACGACGGCGAGGCGCAGCTGCTGGCCGACGGGACGATGTGCCGCCACTGCGGCCACCTGCACCGCCCCGAGCACGCGGATGCGCTGCTGCCGGACCTGTGCGTCAACTGCGACGCGCGGCTCTCGGAGGGCTTTCACTGGCACAACCTGTTCCGCATGACCTCGGTGGTCACGCGGCGGGTAGAGCGCATCAACAGCAACGAGGAGGAGCGCAACCGGCAAGGCTATGAGCTGCGCACGGGCTTTAGCTTCGCGCGTCGCGGCGACCGGCTCGACCGCACCGCCGCCCGCGTCGAGACGCCCGACGGGCAGCCGCTGCTCCAGGTCGTCTACGGGCACACGGCTACGCTCACCCGCATCAACCTCGGCTGGCGACGCCGCAAGCCCGAGGAGGGCCATGGGTTCTGGCTCAACATCGAGGACGGCCGGTGGGCCTCGAAGCCCGAGTCCGACCCCACTGTGGATGCCACCAGCGATGTCACCGCCAGCGGCGACGACCCCACCAAGGAGCCGATCACCAAGGTCGTGCCGTTCGTGGAGGACCGCCGCAACACCCTCATCGTGCAGCCCGACCCCGCGCTGCTGGCCCGCGCTGACGCCGGAGCAGACGAGGTCACCGACCCGGCTCGGTCGCCGCGCACCTCGCTGGTGGCCACCCTGCAGGCCGCGCTGGGGGCTGCGATCCAACAGCGCTACCAGTTGGAGGACGCCGAGCTCGCCAGCGAGCCGCTGCCCTCCGAGGACCCGAGCGAGCGCAACGCGTTCCTGCTGTACGAGGCCGCCGAGGGCGGCGCTGGCGTGCTGCGGCTGCTGGCCGACCGCCACCAGCCTGACGAGCTGGCGGCTGTGGCGCGCACCGCCCTCGAGCGGTTGCACTACGAGGAGGACGCCTCCGCCGAGGACGGCTGGCGGGACCTGCGCCGTGCCCCGCACCGTCACTCCGACTGCGACGCGGCCTGCTATGACTGCCTGCTGTCCTACACCAACCAGCGCGATCACGAGCTGCTTGATCGCAGCGACGCCTGCGGCGCGAAGTCGGCGCTGATCGACCTTGCCAACGCCACCGTGATCGTCGCCGACGAGGGCGAGGAGTACGCCAGGCACGACGAGGGCGAGGTCGGGGAGTGGGAGCAAGCCGCGCACCCGTCGGCGCCGCCCTACGACTGGCAGGATCTCTACAACGGGGTGTCGTCGCAGCTTGAGGCTCACTGGCTCGACCTGCTGCGCGAGCGTGGCCACCAGCGCCCCACCGTCGGGCAGCGTCTGGTCGAGAACGCCGAATGCATGCCCGACTTCCTCTACCTGCCCGACCACGGCAAGCCAACGGCCGTGTTCGTCGACGGGCCACATCATGACGACGCTGAGCAGCAGGCTCGCGACGAGCGCGACACCGCCAGCCTTGAGGAATCGGGCTATCGCGTGGTGCGCTTCCCCGCCCACGCCGGCGAGGCGTGGGAGACGACCCGCCAGCGGTGGATCGACCTGCTGGACCGCTTCGAGCATGTGTTTGGAAGGCCATCAGCATGACCGCCGTCGACACTGACGCGCCCCCGTTCCCGGTCGGGTCGCTGGTCGCAGCGCGCGGCCGCGAGTGGGTGGTCCAAAGCGGATCCACCGCACAGTTGTTGGTGCTGCGCCCCATCGCCGGTGCCGACAGCGAGCCCGTCGGGGTGCTGCCCGCCGTCGAGCACGTCGAGCCAGCCCAGTTCCCGCCGCCGACGCTGGACGACCTGGGCAGCGACCGCTCTGCGCGGCTGCTGCGCGATGCGGTCCGCTTCGGGGTCGCCGACGTGCCGGGCCCGTTCCGCTCGTTTGGGCGGCTGGCGGTCACCCCGCGCGCATATCAGCTGGTGCCGCTGATGATGGCGCTGCGCCTCGACGAGGCGCCCGACGAGCGCGCGTACCCGGCGGCACGCCTGCTCATCGCCGACGACGTGGGCGTCGGCAAGACCGTCGAAGCAGGACTGATCGCCGCCGAGCTGCTGGCCAGCGGCGCCGCCGAGGGCCTGTCGGTGCTGTGCCCCCCGCATCTGGCCGACCAGTGGACCACCGAGCTCGCAGAGAAGTTCCACCTGCACGCCACCCCGGTGCTGGCCTCCACCGCCGCGAAGCTCGAACGGGACCTGCGCTACGGCGAGTCGCTGTTCGACCGCCACCCGGTCACCGTCGTGTCGCTGGACTACGTCAAGTCGCGCCGCCGCCGCGACGACTACATCCAGGCCGCACCGCGCCTGGTGATCGTCGACGAGGCGCACCTGTGCGCCAAGGACCCCGCCAACACCAGCAAGCACCTGCGCCACGAGCTGCTCAAGGGGCTCGCCGACGACCCGCGGCGTCACCTGGTGCTGGTCACCGCCACCCCCCACTCGGGCAAGGAGGGGGCGTTTCGCAGCCTCGTCGGCTTGCTACACCCCGACCTCGCGCACGTCGACCCGGAGTCCGATCTCACCGGCGACGAGCGGGCGCTGCTGGCCCGCCACTTCATCGCCCGCAAGCGCCAGGACGTGCGCTATGGGTACGGCGCCGACACGCCCTTCCCGGAACGCGAGGACCTCACCGACCCGCACGGGCGGTGGCGCCCCACCAGCCAGCACGAGTCGCTCATCGACGACGTGATCGCCTGGGCCAAAGGCGAGCTGCATCAGGCGCGCCAACGCGGCCAACGCGAGTGGCGGGTGCGCTGGTGGTCGGTGCCGAGGTATTGGGGGCCGCGCGGCTGGCCGAGCTGCGGCTTCTGGGCGGAACGCCGGTGCTGGCGGTGACCGCGCACCGGGCCGCGACGCTCAAGACCGCGGCCTATGACGGGGAT
>PUKE01000105.1 GCA_003550425.1 Nitriliruptoria bacterium | reverse complement strand
GGCGTCCACGTCGGCCAGGACGACGGGACCGTCACCGACGCGCGCGCCGCGGTCACCGCGCACCGCCTGGTGGGCCGCTCCACCCACGGGCCCGAGCAGCTCACCGCGGCGCTGCGCACCGATGCGGACTACCTCGGCGTCGGCCCGGTCCATGCGACGCCGACCAAGGAGGGCCGCCCCGGCGTGGGGCTCGGCCCGGTCCGCGATGCCGTGGCACGCGCCGACCGACCCTGGTTCGTCACCGGCGGCATGACCCCGCACACGATCCCCGAGGTGGTCGCGGCGGGGGCGGAGCGCGTCGTGGTGGTCCGCGCGCTGACCGAGGCCGACGACCCCGTCGCGGCGACCGCGGCGCTGCGCGCCGCGATCGCCCCCGCGCCGCCGCGCTGACCTCGCGCCGACCCGGCGCGCGCCTGCCACACTGCGTGGTGCGATGTCCCGCGCTCCGCTCGTCTTGCTCGCCCGCATGCTGGTCGCCGTGGCCTGTGGCATGGCGCTGCTGGCGCTGGCGGGCTGCGGTGAGGGGCAGGACGTCGACGCCGACGCGATCGTGGTCGGCGTGGGCTCCACGGTCGAGCAGGAGGTCCTGGCGGCCCTGACGGTCGTCGCCCTGGAGGACGCGGGACTGGAGGCCGAGCTGGCGGTCGACCTCGGCGACACCGTCGGGGTGCGCCGTGAGGCGCTGCGCGGCGAGGTGGACGTGCACTGGGGCTACACCGGGGCGGCCTGGGCGCTCGGCCTGCGCCAGCAGGACCCCCCGGCGGACCCTGGCGAGTCCCTGGCCCGGGTCCGCCAGGAGGACGCCGACCGCGGGCTGCGCTGGCTGGAGGCCTCCGAGGCTGACGCCACGCTCGCGCTGTTCGTGCGGGACGATGCCGCGCCCGAGGACGACCGCCCGACCCTCGAGTGGCTGGCGCAGGAGGCCAGCGCGCGCGAGCGCACCCTCTGCGTGGACCCCGACTTCCGGGATCGCCCCGGAGGGCTCCAGGACCTCGCGGCGCTCCACGGGATGGACCTCGACCGCGTGCCGGTGCGAGGCATGGACGCCGAGGAGGCCGTGGCCGGGGTGGCGGAGGGCGCGTGCTTCGCGGGCCTGGCCCCCGCGACCTCGGGGGAGGCGCATCGCGAGGGGCTCGTGCGGGTGCGCGACGAGCGGGGCGTCTTCCCGGCCTTCGTCGTGGCGCCCGTGGTGCGCGAGGCCACGCTGGAGGAGCACCCCCGGCTCGCCGAGGCGCTGCGCAGCGTGACGACCCTGCTGGACACCGGGACCCTCGCGCGGCTGAACGATCAGGTGGCCGAGATCGACGACCCCGAGGAGCACCAGGAGCTGGCCCGCGAGGAGCTGTCGCGGGCCGAGTGAGCCGGCGTGGGGCCACGGTTGACCGTCAGCGCGCGGGAGGGTACGGTGAGCGCGCTGGATCGAACAGGAGTTCGAACGGTTCAGCCCTTGGCGGGGCGGATCGGACGTCGACCGGGGAAGGCGCGTCCGATCCGCCCCGACCCGTCCGGTCGGGTCTGCGCCCATGATCACCGCACGTCCAGGACCTCGGGAGGATCGCTCGCGATGAGCAAGCGCTACCGGGAGGCCATCGAGGTCGACCGCGTCAACGGCGGCAGCGCCCCGCCCGCGGCCTTCTCCTGGCGGGGCCAGCGCTACCAGGTCCTCGCGGTGCTCGGTCACTGGCGCGAGGACGCCGGCTGGTGGGCCGGTGGCGCCGCCGCGGTGCCACAGCGCGACCTGTGGCGCGTCGAGGCGCGCGCGCCGACGCGGGGCAGCGGGGTGTTCGAGCTGGTCGACCAGCCCGAGGGGTGGCTGCTCGATCGCGTGTGGGACTAGCCGTCGGCGAGGGGACGGGGCGAGCCGCGGCCCGCCCCCTCGCCGACGCTCGCGGCGCTAGGTGTCGGGGTTGCGCACCTCGGCGCTGACCGCGGCGCGCGCTGCCGCCAGCCGGGCCACGGGCACCCGCGGCGGCGAGCAGGACACCGCGTTGAGCCCCCACTCGTGGGAGCGCGCGATCGAGGCGGGATCCCCGCCGTGCTCGCCGCAGATGCTGATCTCCAGCTGGGCGTTGCCGCGGCGTCCCTCGACCACGGCGATCTCGATGAGGCGGCCCACGCCCTCCGCGTCGATCTCGGCGAAGGGGTTGACCGGCAGCAGGCCCTGCTCGAGGTAGGTCGACATCATCCGGCCCTCGACGTCGTCGCGCGAGAAGCCGAAGGTGAGCTGGGTCAGGTCGTTGGTGCCGAAGCTGAAGAAGTCGGCGTGCGCCCCGACCGACTGGGCGGCCAGCGCGGCCCTGGGCGTCTCGATCATGGTCCCGATCGGGATCGTGACCTCGACGTCCTGCTCGGCGAGCACGGCCGCCATCTCCTCGGCGACCTCGCCGCGCAGCTGCTCCAGCTCGGCTGCCGTGGCGATGAGCGGGAGCATGATCTTGGGCCGGGGATCACCGCCGGCCTTGCGCCGCTCCACGGCGGCCTCGGTGATCGCGCGCACCTGCATGCGGTACAGCGGCGGGCGGAGCAGCCCGAGGCGGCATCCGCGCACGCCGAGCATCGGGTTGGCCTCCTCCCAGCGCTCGGCGGCCTCCAACAGCGTGCGGTCGTCGTCGCTGAGCTCGCCCTTGGCCTCGGCGACCCGCAGGTCGGTGACGTCGGGCAGGAACTCGTGCAGCGGCGGGTCGAGCAGCCGGATGGTCACCGGCAGCCCGTCCATGGCCTCCAGCAGCTCCACGAAGTCGCCCCGCTGGTAGGGCGCGAGCTCGTCGAGCGCGCGGCGCTCGGCCTCGGCGTCCGCGGCGAGGATGGCCCGCTGGACCAGCGGCAGGCGCTCGCCCATGAACATGTGCTCGGTGCGGCACAGGCCGATCCCCTCGGCGCCCCAGGCGCGCGCGGACGCCGCGTCCTCGGCCAGGTCGGCGTTGGCGATCACCTGCAGCACGCGGTGCTGGTCGGCCCATTCGAGCAGCTGGTCGGCGGCGCCCCCCAGCTCGGGCTCGGACAGCTCGACCTCGCCGCGCACCACCGCGCCGGAGGTGCCGTCGATGGACAGCAGCTCGCCCTCCTCGATCACCTCGCCGGCGATCGTCAGGGTCCCTGCGCTGCGGTCGACCACGACCTCCTCCGCTCCGCAGATCGCGGGGATGCCCATGCCGCGCGCGACGACCGCGGCGTGGCTGACCAGCCCGCCACGGCTGGTCAGGATCCCCTTGGAGGCGCTCATGCCGTGGATGTCGTCGGGGCTGGTCTCGGGTCGCACGAGGATGACGTCCTCGCCCTCCTCGGCGCGACGGGCGGCCTCGTCGGCGGTCAGCGCGGCACGGCCGACCGCGGCGCCGGGCGAGGCGTTGAGGCCGCGCGTGAGGACCTCGTACTGCGCGTGCGGGGCGAACTGCGGGTGCAGCAGCTGCTCGAACTGGTTGGGGTCGACCCGCTCGAGGGCCTCGCGCTCGCTGATCACGCCCTCGTTGACGAGGTCCACGGCGATGCGCACCGCCGCCTGGGCGCTGCGCTTGCCCCGGCGCGTCTGGAGGATGAACAGCCGGCCGCGCTCGATGGTGAACTCCACGTCGCACAGGTCGCGCTCGTGGCGCTCCAGCAGCTCGAGCGCGGCCTTGAGCTCCCGGTCGACCGAGGGCATCTCGTCGGCGAGCTCGGAGAGGTCGCGGGTGGCGCGGATGCCCGCCACGACGTCCTCGCCCTGCGCCTGCGGCAGCCAGTCGCCGTAGGCGTGGGGCTCGCCCGTGGCGGGGTCGCGGGTGAAGGCCACGCCGGTGGCGCTGTCCTCGCCGAAGTTGCCGAACACCATCGCCTGCACGTTCACCGCCGTGCACAGGTCCTCGGAGACGCCGTGCAGCTTGCGGTAGTGCTGGGCGCGTGGGAGGTTCCAGGAGTTGAACACCGCCTCGGCGGCCTGCCGCAGCTGCTGGCGCGGGTCCTGGGGCAGGCGCTGGCCGGCATGGTGCTCGGTGACCTGCTGGAAGCGGTCGATGAGGGTTCGCAGCGCATCCACGTCCAGCTCGGCGTCGGTGCGCACGCCCGCGCGCTCGCGGGCGGCGGTCAGCTCGTCCTCGTAGGCCTCCTCGTCGACGCCGAGGACCACCGAGCCGAACATCTGGATCAGCCGGCGGTAGGAGTCGTAGGCGAACCGGCTGTCGCCGGTGCTGCGCGCCAGGCCGCGCAGGGTGCTGTCGGTCAGCCCGAGGTTGAGCACCGTGTCCATCATCCCCGGCATGGACACGGGCGCGCCCGACCGCACCGACACGAGCAGCGGGTCGTAGGGGTCACCGAACGTGCGCCCGACGTCCTTCTCCAGGTTGGCCAGCGCCGCGTCGACCTGCTCCCACATGCCCGGCGGCACCTCACCGCCGTAGGCGTGGAACGAGCGGCAGGCCTCGGTGGTGACGATGAAGCCAGGGGGGACCGGCAGGCCCAGCCGCGTCATCTCGGCGAGGTTGGCTCCCTTCCCGCCGAGCAGGTCGCGCTGGGTCCGGTCGCCCTCGGAGAACTCCAGCACCCAGCGGGGCTGCCTGGGATCGTGTCCGCGGTCTGCCATCAGGGGCTCCTGTTGTGGTCGGCTGCCGGTTGCGCGCCGCCGGGACGATGCCCGCGCGCGGGGTGCGGTGGCAGGGACGGTGGACCCGTTGCCGCCGCCGACGGTCCCGGGGTACCGGGACCCTAACCGACCCGGTACCGTTGGTGGAAACCCGCGCCCCGACACCGCCCTGGAGGCCGTTCGTGACGGATGAGCCGATCATCACCGACGGGATGCCCACGCAGATCCCCGACGCTGACCCCGCCGAGACCGCCGAGTGGCTCGAGGCCCTCGAGGCGGTCATCGATCACCACGGCCGCGACCGCGCTCGCTACCTGCTGCTGAAGGTCATCGAGTCCGCGCGCAACAGCCAGGTGGGGCTCCCGGCGCTGCGATCGACCGACTACATCAACACGATCCCGCCGGACCGCGAGCCGACGTTCCCCGGCGACGAGGCCATGGAGCACCGGATCCGCGCGCTCATCCGCTGGAACGCCGCGGTGATGGTCACGCGGGCCAACCGCCCCGAGATCGGCGTGGGCGGGCACATCGCCAGCTACGCCAGCTCCGCCGACCTCTACGAGGTGGGCTTCAACCACTTCTTCCGTGGCCGCGGGACCGGCGACCAGCCCGAGCCCGGCGACCAGCTCTTCGTCCAGGGGCACGCCTCCCCGGGCGTGTATGCCAGGGCCTTCCTCGAGGGGCGCCTCACCGAGGAGCAGCTGGACCTGTTCCGCCAGGAGACGCGGCGCACCTCCGACGGTCGGCGCGGGCTGTCGAGCTACCCCCACCCGCGGCTGATGCCCGAGCTGTGGGAGTTCCCCACCGTCTCGATGGGCCTTGGGGCCATCAACTCCATCTATCAGGCGCGCTTCAACCGCTACCTGCACCACCGGGGCTTCGCCGACACCTCGCGGTCCACGGTCTGGGCCTTCCTCGGCGATGGCGAGATGGACGAGCCCGAGGCGCAGGGGGCCCTGCCGGTGGCCGCGCGCGAGGAGCTCGACAACCTCGTGTGGGTCGTCAACTGCAACCTGCAGCGGCTCGATGGGCCCACGCGCGGCAACGGCAAGATCGTGCAGGAGCTCGAGAGCATCTTCCGAGGCGCGGGCTGGAACGTCATCAAGGTCCTCTGGGGCCGCAAGTGGGACCAGCTGCTGGAGCTCGACGCTCACGGCGAGCTGGTGCGGCGGATGAACGAGACGCCCGACGGGCAGTTCCAGACCTACACCACCAAGGACGGCGCCTACATCCGCGACCACTTCTTCAGCTCGCCGGGCCTGCGCCGCATCCTCGACCAGTCCGGCTTCACCGAGGAGGACCTGCCGCTGCTGGACCGCGGCGGCCACGACTACCGCAAGAACTACGCGGCGTTCCAGGCGGCCCAGCGCCACGAGGGCCAGCCCACCGTGATCCTCGCCCAGACCATCAAGGGGTGGACCCTCGGCCCGGACTTCGAGTCGCGCAACGCGACCCACCAGATGAAGAAGCTGACGCAGCGGGCGCTCAAGAAGTTCCGCGACCGCCTCGAGCTCGACCTCTCCGACGCGGACCTCGAGGGCGACCTGCCGCCCTACCACCACCCCGGACCCGACAGCGAGGAGGTCGAGTACCTCCAGCAGCGGCGCCGAGAGCTCGGCGGCTACGTGCCGGCGCGGCGCGTCCAGGCCCGGGGCATCGACCTGCCCGGCCACGACGCCTTCGGCGAGCTCAAGCGCGGCTCGGGCAGCGCCGAGGTGGCCACGACCATGGCGGCGGTGCGCCAGCTGCGCGAGCTGCTCAAGCACCCCGACCTGGGGCCGCGGATCGTGCCGATCATCCCCGACGAGGCGCGGACGTTCGGCATGGACTCGCTGTTCCGCGAGATCAAGATCTACGCGCCGGGCGGCCAGCGCTACGAGCCGGTCGACCAGGAGATGCTGCTGGCCTACATCGAGGCGCAGGACGGCCAGATCCTGCACGAGGGGATCACCGAGGCCGGCTCGATGGCCTCGTTCCACGCGGTGGGCACCAGCTACGCCACGTGGGGCGAGCCGCTGCTGCCGGTGTACGTCTTCTACTCGATGTTCGGCTTCCAGCGCATCGGCGACCTGGTCTGGTCCGCCGCCGACCAGCGCGCCCGCGGGTTCCTGTTCGGGGCCACCGCCGGTCGCACCACGCTGACCGGGGAGGGCCTGCAGCACGCCGACGGCCACTCGCTGCTGCTCGCGGCCACCAACCCGGCGGTCGAGACCTACGACGCCAGCTTCGCCTACGAGCTGTCGGTCTACCTCGAGGACGGCATGCGCCGCATGCTGCCCCAGGACGGGCACGAGGGCGAGGACGTCATCTACTACCTGACCATGTACAACGAGCCGGTCGTCCAGCCGCCGATGCCCGAGCACGTGACCGACGACGACGTGCGCCGCGGGCTGTACCGCTTCGCCGACGCCCCCGAGGGCCATGAGCACCGCGTGCGACTGCTGAGCAGCGGCTCGATCATGCCCGAGACGCGGCGCGCGGCGACGCTGCTCGCGCAGGACTGGGGCGTGGGCGCGGAGGTCTGGAGCGCGCCCGGCTGGGTTGGCCTGCACCGCGAGGGGCTGCAGGCCGAGGAGCACAACCTGCTCAACCCCTCCGACGAGCCGCGCCTGCCGCTGGTGACCCGCCTGCTCGGCGAGGAGCCGGTGGCCACGGTGGGGGTGACCGACTACCAGCAGACCGTGCCCCGGCTGATCGGCCGCTGGGTGCCCGGGACGTTCCTGACGCTTGGCACCGACGGCTTCGGGCTGAGCGACACGCGCGAGGCCGTCCGGCGGTGGTTCCGCGTCGACGCCGAGCACATCGTGATCGCCGCGCTCACCGCGCTGGCCCGCGACGGGGCCGTCAAGCCCCAGACCGTCGCCGAGGCGATCGACCGCTACGGCATCGACCCGTCGGTGACGCCGACCACGGGGATCGCGCCGTAGCGCTCACAGCGACTGTGGCTCGGCTCCCACGACCTGCTCCCAGGGCCAGGCGCTCTCGTCGCAGAACGCGGCGACCGCCTGGCGCCGGGGAGCCCGGTCGGCGACCCGCGCGGCGAACGTCGCGTCGTCGACGCAGGGGATCCCCGCCTCGCGCAGGGGCGTGAGGTCAGGCGGTGGCGGTGGCGGGCCCGG
>PUKE01000125.1 GCA_003550425.1 Nitriliruptoria bacterium | reverse complement strand
GGCTACGGGGCCCGAGAGGCACAGGGACGGGACCTCGAGCTGCTCGCAGGGCGCAGCACCGACCCCCACGGGCTGGCCGAGCTCGCGCGGGCCGCCCGTGAGGGGCGAGGCGCGAGCGTGCTGCTGCGGATCCACCAGCGCGACGGCACCCCCCGCTGGGTGCAGGCGCGGCACCGCCCGGTGCGCGACGAGCACGGCCGGCCCGCGCGCGGCCTGCTGCTGCTGCGCGACCTCACCGAGGAGGTCGAGGCACGCGACCGTGCCCGCGACGCCCAGCAGCGGGACGGCCTCACCGGCCTGCTGGACCGCCAGCGCCTGCGCAGGGTGCTGGAGACGACCCTGCACGCCGACCCCCATGGCTCGGTGGCGCTGGTGGACGTCGATCTCGACGACTTCAGTGGGATCAACCAGCGCGCCGGCCTCGACGCCGCCGATGCGGTGCTCACCCGCGCGGCCCAGCGGCTGCGGTCGCTGCTCGGCCCCGGCGACGAGGCCGGTCGACTCGGCAGCGACGAGCTCGGCCTGCTGCTGATCGGGACCGATGCCAACGGCGCTGCCGCTCGCCGCACCGCGGAGCGGGCCCTCGCCGCGCTGCGCGCCCCCTTCCCTGAGCTGCCGGCGTCGGTGGCGGTGACCGCCAGCGCTGGCGTCGCCGTCAGCCCGGGCGACGGCGCCACCGCCGGGGCGCTGCTGGCCGCTGCCGAGCAGGCCCGTGCCGCTGCGGCGCGCAGCGGCGGCGACCGGCTCGTGCTGGCGCGCGCCGGCCAGAACGGGGAGCGTCAGCTCGCGTCGTCCTGAAGGGCCGCCTGCAGGTTGCGAAGCCGGCGAAAGCCGATGATCTGGCCTGCCGCGAGCGACCCGGTCTCGCGCACCAGCCGCTGGGTCCAGCTCGGCCCCGCCCGCTCGCTGTCGACCGGCGCCACGGTGGCCTCGAGCCCGACCTCGTCGGCGATGGCGCGCAGCCGTGCGGCGTGCAGGTCGTGGGAGACCAGGACGGCCGAGTCGATCCCCTCGTCGGCCAGCAGCCGCGCGGTGGCCGAGAGCTGGTCGTAGGAGTTGGTGCTGCGCACCTCGAGGCGCAGGGCCTCGTCGGGCACCCCCTGGGCTCGCAGCCAGCGGCTGCCGGCCGCGGCCTCGGTGAAGCGGTCGTCGGGATGCTTGCCGCCGGTGACGACGATGATCGGGGCCACCCCCTCCTCCCACAGGGCGTGCGCTCGCTGCAGGCGCTGGTCCAGCGCGGGGGAGGGCAGCCCGTCGTACTGCGCGGCGCCCAGCACGACGATCGCCTCGCCCTCGGGCGGCTCGTCCGCGCTCGCGCCCAGCACCACCGACGCCAGGCTCCACCCGAGGTAGCCGATCGCGAGCAGCAGCACGAGCAGCACGGCCAGCAGCAGGGGGTGGCGGCGCGGTGCGGTGCTCATCGACATCGGGGACGGTATCCCACCGGACGTGCGACGGCTGCCCGTGCCCCTGCTGCCCAGTAGCCTCGCACGGTCCGTCCGCTGCCCGGGGGTGAGCCGTGTCCGTCACCGCGCAGGCGGGGTCCGTGGCGCTCACCGGGCCCCAGGTGGTCGCGCGCGTGCCCGTCGAGCGCTGGGGCGCCGATGCTCCCGCGCACCGTCCAGGCCTGCTGCTGACCCACGGGGCGGGCTCGGATCGCTCGGACCCGGCGGTTCGCGCGGTCGCCGAGGGGCTCGCTGCGCGCGGCGTCCCGGTGCTGCTGTTCGAGCTGCCCTACGCCACGGCCGGTCGGCGGCCGCCGGATCCGATGCCGCGGCTGGAGGCCGCCTACCGCGACGTGCTGCGCGCCGCGCCGGACCTCCTGGGGCCGCGGCCCCTGGTGCTCGGCGGGCGCTCGCTGGGCGGGCGCGTGGCCAGCCATCTCGTCGCCGCGGGCGCGCCGGCCCGTGGGCTGTGCCTGCTGGCCTACCCGCTGCATCCCGAGCGGCGGCCCGAGCGCCTGCGCACCGACCACTGGCCACGGCTGCGCGTGCCGACCCTGCTGGTCAGTGGCGACCGCGATCGGCTGTGCCGCCAGGACCTGCTGGAGGACGCGCTGCCCGCCCTGCCCGGCCCGGTCACCCTGCACGTGCTGGCCGGTGCCGACCACGGCCTCACCACGCGGGCGCGCGACCCACGCGACACCGCGACGGTGCGCGCCGAGGCGGTCGCGGCGACCCACCGCTGGCTGGGCGCGCTCGAGGGCGACGGGTGAGCGCGCGGGCCGCGGTCGCGCTGGGAGCGCTGGCCTGCCTGTGGGGCTCGAGCTTCCTGTTCATCGACCTCGCGCTGGAGGGGCTGTCCCCGCCGCAGGTGGTGCTGGGCCGCCTCACGCTCGGCGCGCTGGTCCTCGGACTCGTCGTGGCGGCGCTGCGCGCGGCGCTGCCACGCCGGCCGGTCATCTGGGCCCACCTCCTGGCCGCGGGGCTCATCGCCAACGTGATTCCCTGGTTGCTGTTGGCCTGGGGCCAGCAGCAGGTCCCCTCGGGCCTGGCGGGGGTGCTCAACGCGGCCACGCCGCTGTTCACCACGCTGATGGCCACGCTCGCCCTCACCGACGAGCGCCTGCACGCGCGGCGCGCGGTCGGCCTGGCGCTCGGCTTCGTGGGCGTGGCGGTCGTGGTGGGACCGGTGGAGCTCGGCGCGGCCGCCGCCGACCGCGTGCCGCTGCTGCCGCAGCTCGCGATCGTCGGGGCCGCCGCGTGCTACGGGGTCGGCTTCATCTACATGCGCCGGTTCCTGTCCGGGCGCGGGCATCCCCCGCTGGTGCTCGCCGCGGGGCAGCTGGCCTGCGCGGCCGGGGTGCTGTGGCTGGGCGCGCCCGTGGTGGCCACCGGCGCCCCCACGCTCACCCCGTCGGTGCTTGGCGCGCTGACCGGCCTCGGCGTGCTCGGGACCGGCATCGCCTACCTGCTGTACTACCGCCTCCTCGGGGAGATCGGGGCCACGCGCACCTCGACGGTGACCTACCTCATCCCGGTCGTGGCCGTGACGCTCGGCGTGGTGGTCCTCGGCGAGCCCGTGCGCGCCTCGATGCTGCTGGGCGCGGTCGTGGTGATCTCCGGGGTGGCCCTGGTGCAGTCGCAGGGGGCGCGTCGACGCCCCGTCAGCGGCGCGACGCCCGCGGGCGCGTCGGACCGATGACGTGCTCCTCGCTGGCGTCGATGAGCCCGGCGCGCACCAGGTCGGCGGCCAGGGACAGGTCCGCCGACAGGTCGCGGTCGTGCAGGTCGGCTGGCAGGACGGCCGCCGCCCGGTCGAACGCCGCTGCGCCGGCGGTCGTCCCGGGACGCCGCGCGCTCATGCGCAGCGCTCGCACCGCGGTGACCAGCTCGACGCTGGCCACCGTCAGGTAGTGCTCGAGCGCGCGGGTGAGCTGCCGCGCGGCCAGCGAGGCCGAGCTCGCGTGGTTCTCCTGCCCATGCGAGGCCGGGATCGACGACAGCGTCGCGGGCGTCGCGGCCGCGCGCAGCTCCTCCAGCGCCGCGGCGGCGGTGTACTCGAGGATCATGCCGCCCGAGCTGCCTGCGGTGTGGCCGGCCAGGAACGCCGGCAGCCCCGTCACGCGAGCATCCAGCAGGGCCGAGGTCCGCTGCACCGACTCGGAGGCGACCTGGAACAGCGCGGCGCGCATCTGGTCGGACACCAGCGCGAGCCGGGACATGTGGAAGTTGCCGGTGGTCAGCGCCTGCCCGCTGCGCGTCTCCAGCAGCGGGTTCTCCGCGGCGGCGTTCAGCTCGGTGGACAGCGCGGCCAGCAGCTCGCCGACGGCGTCGCGCGCCGCGCCCTGCACCTGGGCGATGCAGCGAAAGCACAGGGGATCCTGGAGGCGCCGCGGTCGCTGGTCGGCGGGCACCAGGGCCCGCAGGTGCGCGGCGGCGGCCTGCTGGCCGGGATGGCGCCGTGCCGAGTGGACGCGGGCGTCGAACACCACGGGATCGCCATGCACCGCCACGAACGACAGCGCGGCGATGGTCTCGGCCGCCCCCAGCGCCCGCGTGAGCCGGTGGGCGGCCAGCGACGCCTCGCCGACGGTGAGCGCGTTGGAGGAGATCAGCGCGATCGCGTCGCCGTGGTCCAGGCGCACCGGCGGGGGCGGCGCGCCCTCGCCCAGCCAGCTGCCCTCGCCGATCAGCGCCAGGCCGGTCTCGGCGAGGGCGGTGAGGTCGCCGATGCCGATCGAGCCGAGCTCGTGGACCGCTGGGGCGAGGCCGGCGTTGAGCGCGTCCACCAGGGCGGTGTGCAGCGCCGGGGCGACGCCGGCGCCACCGGCGCCCAGCTGGTTGGCGCGCACCACCAGCATGGCGCGGGCCACGTCGCGCTCCACCAGGCGACCGGCGCCCCCGGCGTGGCTGCGCAGCAGCCGCCGTGAGTGCTCGGTGGCGTCGGCGGCATAGACCTGATGGTCGAGCAGTGCCCCCACCCCGGTGGTGCGCCCGTAGATCGGGACCCCGCGGCCGATGAGGTCGCGCGCCAGCGCCACGGCCTCGCGGTTGCGCTCGCGCGCCCGGCGGGTCAGCGTCGCGCGCCAGTCCTCGACGGCCACGCGGACCACGCCCGCGGGCGTCAGCGTGCGCCCGTCGAGCGACAGCGTGGGCAGCCCCCTGGTCACCCCTGGCCTCCTCGTGGTGGCGTGCGGGGCCCGGCACCGTCCCGCCATGGTCGGCGCCGGCCTCTCGGCGGGCCAGCATCGCACAGCGCAGGCGCGGGATGCGCTCGCTGGCGGGGACGCGAGCCGTGCGCGCTGGCTCGGGCGCGTCGTTGCGGTCGGCGGCGGCGGATGGCTACCGTCTGCTCCGCGACGTCGCGCGGCCAGGCGTCAGGCGCGCCCGCGCCGAGCCGGCGCCGCGCGTGCGAGACGGGACCAGGGTGGGTATCCCGCCGTTGATGCCAGCAGTGCGATGCAGCCGCCGCGAGCCGCCGGTCGCCCCCAGCCCGGCCTGGCCCCGCACGGCGTCGACCTCGGAGGCCGGGCGATGATCACGCTCGAGCATGTCAGCAAGGTCTTCCCCGGCGGGACCACCGCCGTCGACGCGGTCGACCTCCACGTCGCCGAGGGCGAGGTCGCGGTGCTCGTCGGCCCGTCGGGCTGTGGCAAGACCACCACGCTGCGCCTCATCAATCGGATGGTCGAGCCCACCAGCGGGCGCATCGTGGTCGACGGGCGCGACGCGAGCGCCCTGCCCACCCACGAGCTGCGGCGTGGGATCGGCTACGTGATCCAGCACACCGGGCTGTTCCCTCACCGCACGATCGAGGGCAACATCGGCACGGTGCCCGAGCTCGTGGGCTGGTCCAAGCCCGCGATCCGCGAGCGCGCGGCGGAGCTCATGGAGCTCGTCGGCCTGCCCCGCGAGCTGGCCTCGCGCTACCCCCACCAGCTGTCGGGCGGGCAGCGCCAGCGGGTGGGCGTCGCCCGCGCCCTGGCGGTCGACCCGCCGATCATGCTGATGGACGAGCCCTTCGGCGCGGTCGACCCGATCGTGCGGGCGCGCCTGCAGGAGGAGTTCCTGCGGCTGCAGCAGGAGGTGCGCAAGACCATCGTGTTCGTCACCCACGACATCGACGAGGCGATCACGATGGGCGACCGGATCGCCATCTTCAACGTGGGCGGGCGCCTCGAGCAGTACGCCAGCCCGCGGGACCTCCTCGCCGAGCCGGCGAACGCGTTCGTGGCCGACTTCCTCGGTGCCGAGCGCGGCCTGAAGCGGCTCGCGCTGGTGCGCACCTCGGAGGTCGAGGCGGCGCCAGGCCCCGTCGTGGGCGCGGAGACGCCCGTGGAGGAGGCCAAGGACGTCGCCAACCAGGCGGGCACCGACTGGGTGGTGGTCGTGGACGCCGGTCGGCGGCTGCGCGGCGTGGCCTGGCTCGCCGACCTTGGCGGGGTGGAGCGGGTCGGCGACGTCGCCCTCCAGGACCCGCCGCTGTCGGTGCGGGCCGAGGACAGCCTGCGCACCGCCCTCGACGCGATGGTGACCTCCCACACCGGCGTCGCGGTCCGGGTCGGCCCCGAGGGGACCTACGAGGGCGTGCTGACCCAGGACATCCTCACCCGGGAGCTCACGTGATCGGGGTCGTCGCCACCGGCCAGCCGCTGGTCGACTGGGCCTGGATCGGGCGCAACGCCGACCTCATCGGCGACCAGCTGGTCGAGCACCTGGTCCTGACGGCCTACCCCATGGCGCTGGGCATCGCGCTGGCCGCGCCGCTCGCCCTCGCCGCGGTGCGCTGGCCACGCCTGTACGGCCCGGTGCTGTCGTTCACGGGCTTCCTGTTCACGATCCCCTCGATCGCGCTGTTCGTGCTGCTGGTCGGCGTGACCGGGCTCTCGGTGACCACCGCGGTCATCCCGCTGACCATCTACACGCTGCTGATCCTGGTCCGCAACACCGTCGAGGGCTTCAACGGCATCGATCCGCTGGTGCGCGAGTCCGCCGAGGCGATGGGCTTCCGGCGGCCCGCCCAGATCCTCAAGGTCGAGCTGCCCCTGGCGCTGCCGGTGATCCTCGCGGGCGTGCGCATCGCCACCGTGACCACCATCGGCCTGGTCACCGTGACCGCGCTGATCGGGCAGGGCGGCCTCGGCCGGCTGTTCCTCGACGGCTTCTCCCGCTTCTTCCCCACGCCGATCATGGTCGGCCTGGTGCTGTCGGTGGCGCTGGCGGTGCTGGCCGACGTGGCGCTGCTGGCGCTCCAGCGGGTGCTGACGCCGTGGCGACGGGGGGCCGCCTGATGGAGCTCGTGGCCGACGTCGTCGCCTGGTTCCTCGAGCCCGACCACTGGCAGGGCAGCGACGGCGTGCCCGCGCGCACCCTCGAGCACCTGTGGTACTCGGTCGTCGCAGTGCTGGCCGCCACCGCGCTCGCGCTGCCGGTGGGCCTGTGGGTCGGCCACACCGGCCGCGGGGGAGCGGTGGCGGTCAACGTGGCCAACCTCGGTCGCGCGATCCCGTCGCTGGGGATCCTCACCCTCATGGTGGTGGCCATCGGCATCGGCTTCTGGCCGGCCTTCATCGCCCTGATGGCCTTCGGCATCCCCCCGATCCTCACCAACGCCTACACCGGGGTGCGGGAGGTCGACGACGACGTCCGGGAGGCCGCCCGCGGCATGGGGATGCGTGGCGGCGAGCTGCTGCGCCGCGTGGAGATCCCCATCGCGCTGCCGCTGGTCATGGCGGGGATCCGCACCTCGGCGGTCCAGGTCGTGGCCACCGCCACCCTCGCCGCGGTGGTGGGCCTGGACGGCTTCGGGCGCTACATCGTCAATGGCCTGGCGGTGCAGGACTTCGCCCAGGTCGCAGCCGGGGCGATCCTCGTGGCGGTGCTCGCGATCCTCGTCGAGCTCGGGCTCGCCGCCCTCCAGCGGGCGCTGGTCCCGGAGGGGATCGCCGCCCTCGCCGAGCAGGCCGCCACCGACGCCAAGGTCCAGGGTGGCGGGGTGGAGCCGGCGGCCTCCGCCCCCGAGGCGCGCCGCGGGTGACGACGGTCGACTTGCTCTGGCCTGCGAGGGCGCCCTGGCCTGCGAGGGCGCTCGTGGGAAGCCGGTTGCATCTGGGTAGGGTCTCCCCATCCGCCGACCGACAGGGAGTGACGTGATGAGCAAGCGAGGGAGCGCGCTGCTGCGCGCGGGGCTGCTGGCCGCGCTGCTGGTGGTCCTCGTGGCCGCCTGCGACGACGATCCGCTGGACGAGGACCCCATCGAGGAGGATCCGG
>PUKE01000335.1 GCA_003550425.1 Nitriliruptoria bacterium | reverse complement strand
GCGGCGGCTCGCTGCGGGCGTCACGGCCCTCCGCAGGCAAGGAGGATGCCGTGACCGATCTGCCGCACGACCACGAGCACCAGCACGAGCACGACGAGACCGAGCACAAGGAGTCGCGCACGGCCTACGGCGAGCCCGCCGCGCCGGGGCCGGGCGAGGACAAGGAGTCGCGCACGGCCTATGGCGAGCCCGCCGCGCCGGGGCCGGGCGAGGACAAGGAGTCGCGCACGGCCTACGGCGAGGCCGCCGCGCCGGGGCCGGGCGAGGACAAGGAGTCGCGCACGGCCTACGGCGAGGCCGACCGCTCGTGACCGCGAGCGCTCGGCTCGCGCGCCAAGAGGCCGGGCCACTGACCGTGCGGCGCCAGCCCCCGCGGCTGGCGCCGCGCCTACACTGCACGCTGTGACGACCATCTCGCATGCGATCGCGCTGCGCGGGGTGACCAAGCGGTTCGGCGCGATCACCGCCGTGGATCGCCTGGACCTCGAGGTCCCCGCCGGCATCTGCCTGGGCCTGCTCGGCAACAACGGCGCCGGGAAGTCCACGACCATGCGCCTGCTGACCGCTCAGGCGATCGCGGACGCCGGCACCGTCGAGGTCCTGGGGCACCCGCTGCCACGCGAGGCGAAGGCGGCCCGGGCGCGGTGCGGGGTGGTGCCCCAGCGGGACAACCTCGACGAGGAGCTCACGGCCACGCAGCAGCTCGCCGTGTTCGCGCGGCTGTACCGCGTGCCACGGCGCGAGCGCCGCGCCGCCGTGGCGCGCGCGCTGGAGCTCGTGGAGCTGTCCGACCGCGCGCACACGCGCATCGACGAGCTGAGCGGCGGCATGCGTCGCCGCCTGCTGATCGCGCGCGGGCTCGTCCACCGCCCCGAGCTGGTGCTGCTGGACGAGCCCACGGTCGGGCTCGACCCCCAGGTCCGCCAGGACCTGTGGTCGCTGGTCGCGCGCCTGCGCGACGAGGGCACCACGGTGGTGATGAGCACCCACTACATCGAGGAGGCCGAGGAGCTCGCTGACGACGTCGCGATCATGGCGCGCGGGCGCGTGATCGATCGCGGCACGCCGCGCGCGCTGATCGCCCGCCACGCCGGCGCGCAGGTGCGCGAGCTCTCCGGGGACCCCACCGAGCTCGCCGCGGTCGAGGCGCGCGCCCGCGCGCTCGGCCTGCCCACGCGGCGCCGCGGCCCGCAGGTCGCGGTGCTGCGCGCCGAGGGCCTCGACGGCCAGCTGGGCGAGGGGCGCACTCGGCTGCCGGCCCTGGAGGACGTGTTCGTGAGCGTCACCGGCGAGGAGGTCACGTGAGCGTCGTCGATCGGGCCGTCCCTGACGGGCCAGAGGCCGTCGATCGGCCACGCGCGTCGACGCGCCTGGAGCTGCGCGCGCTGGCCGGGGTGCTGCACCGCGAGTGGGTGGTGTTCACCCGCTACTGGCGCTCCACGACCTTCTCGGCGGTGGTCGAGCCGACCATCTTCCTGCTCGCCTTCGGCTTCGGCATCGGCGCGCTCGTGGCCGAGGTGCAGGGCATGGCCTACCTGGAGTTCGTGGGCACCGGCGTCGTGGCGATGGCCGTGCTGTTCGCCTCGGTGTTCCCGGCGATGTTCGGCACCTACGTCAAGCGGCGCTTCCAGCATACCTACGACGGGATCCTGGCGGCCCCGATCGACGTGCGCGAGCTCGTGACCGCCGAGGCGCTGTGGATCGGGGTGCGGTCGGGCACCTATGGGCTGGCGCCGCTGCTCGTGGCGACCGCCTTCGGCCTGCGCCCCGGCTGGGCGGTGCTCGTCGTGCCGCTGATCGGGGTCGCCACCGGCTTCGGCTTCGCGGCGATGGGCATCTTCCTGTCCTCGATCGTGCCCTCGATCGACTCGTTCGGCTACGTGATCTCGGCGCTCGTGACCCCGCTGTTCCTGCTCGCGGGCACCTTCTTCCCGCTGGAGAACCTGCCGGACTGGGTCGCCGCGGGCGCGGTGATCAACCCGCTGTACCACACCGTCGAGCTGGTCCGCGGCTCGGTGTTCGGCTTCGCCGGCGCCGCGCCGCTCGGGCACCTCGCCGGGCTCCTGGCCTTCGCGGCGGTCACGTGGAGCGCCGCGGTGGTGGGGATGCGCCGGGTGCTCATCGACTGACGACGACGGCCACGACGGCTCGGGACGCCACGGGCGGCCGCGCGTCGCGGCCAGCGCCCCTCGACGCTCTAGGCTGGCCGCGATGATCGCGCTGCGCTCGGCCTCCCCCGCCCGCGTGCTGGTGGTCCCCAGCCCCCTGGGCGGCCCTGGCACCGTCGCCCCGCTCGTGGCGGCGCTGCGCGACCGCGACGTCGACGCCGAGGTCGCCGACCTGGCCGACGGCGGCGCGGACCGCCCGCGCCTGGAGCACGGCGACGCCGCGCACGCCGACGCCGCGCACGGCGACGCCGGCGTCGCGTCCGCCCCGCTGGACGACGGGCGCCCGATGGTGCTGGTCGGCCACAGCGCGGCCGTGGCCGACCTGCCGGCGATCGGCGCGCGCCTGCGCCACGTGGCGGCCTACGTGCTGGTGGACGGGGCTGCCCCGCACGACGGGGCCACGCGCCTCGACCTGCTGCGCGAGGACCTGCCCGGCGACATCGTGGAGGGGCTCGCCGCGGCGGTCGCCGCGGGGCAGCGGTTGCCCACCTGGACCGACGACGAGCTCGTCGCCGACGTGCCCGACCCCGACCAGCGCGCCGCGGTGCTCGCCGAGGTCCGCCCCCGGGGACGCGAGCTGTTCGAGCGCACGCTGTCGGTGCCGTCGGACTGGCCCGACGCGCCGGTCGCGATGCTGCGCCTGTCGCCGCTGTACGAGGGCTCGGCGGCCCGTGGCGAGGCGCGCGGCTGGCCGGTGGTGCGGCGCGAGACCGGCCACTTCGCCCCGCTGGCGCAGCCCGAGCCCACCGCCGAGGACGTGCTCGACGTGCTCGCGCGCCTGGACGTGCATCCGCGGCCCACGATCGCCGTCGACGCGCTCGCCTACGACGACCGCGGCCTGGTGCCCGCGATCGTGCAGCAGCACGACACCGGCGAGGTGCTGATGCTCGCGTGGATGAGCGCGACGTCGCTGCGCGAGACCCTCGAGCGCGGCGAGACGGTCTTCTGGTCCCGCAGCCGCGCGCGGTCCTGGCACAAGGGCGCGACCAGCGGCAACGTGCAGCGCGTGGTCGCGGTGCTCGCCGACTGCGACGCGGACGCGCTGCTGGTGCGCGTGGACCAGCGCGGCCCGGGCGGAGGGGATCACGGCGCGGCCTGCCACACCGGCGCGCGCAGCTGCTTCCATCGACCCCTGGACGCCTAGATGGCCACTCCCACCCATCATCCCGACCGGCAGGCCTATCGCGCCCAGGCGCAGGCCCACCCGATCGTGCCGGTGTGGCGCGAGGTCCTCGCCGACCTGCACACGCCCGTGGGCGTCTACGACCGGGTCCGGGACCTGCCCGGTGCCACCTTCCTGCTGGAGAGCGTCGAGCAGGGGGAGCGCTGGGGGCGCTACAGCTTCGTGGGCTGCGATCCGCTGCTGGAGGTCCGCGGACGCGCCGGCGACGTGCGGGTCTCGGGCGCGGTGCCCGCCGCGGCGCGTCGGGCCGCCGCGCAGGGCGACCCGCTGGCCACCATCGATGCGCTGCTGAGCGCGCTCGCCACGCCCACCCCGCCAGGACTGCCGCCGCTGTTCGCCGGGCTCGTGGGCTACCTCGGCTACGACCTGGTGCGCCTGATCGAGCCGCGCGTGCCCGACACCGGGGTGGACGACCAGGGCTTCGACGACCTGCGGCTGGTGCTGCCGCGCCAGCTCATCGCCTTCGACCACCGCACGCAGTCGCTGCGCGTGGTGGTCAACACCCAGCCCTCGGCCGACCCCGACGCCGACCACGACGCCGCGGTCGCCGCCGTCGAGGCGCTCGTGGCCCGCCTCGCCGAGCCACCTCGCGCCGCCTCCGCGCCGCCGCCGGTGGCCGAGCCCGTGGACGACGCGACCTCGACCTTCACCGCGCAGGAGTACCTCGAGGTCGTGGAGGAGGCCAAGGAGCACATCGCCGCCGGCGAGTGCTTCCAGATCGTGCCCAGCCAGCGGTTCACCCTCGAGACCCAGGCCGACCCGTTCGCGGTCTACCGCGTCCTGCGACGGGTCAACCCGAGCCCCTACCTGTACTGCATCGAGTGGGACGACCTCCAGCTGGTCGGCAGCTCGCCGGAGGCCCTGGTCACCCTGCGCGACCGTCGCGCCCACATCTGGCCGATCGCGGGGTCGCGGCCGCGCGGCGCCGACGCGGCCGCCGACGCGGCCCACGAGGCCGACCTGCGCGCCAGCGAGAAGGAGGTCGCCGAGCACGTGATGCTCGTCGACCTCGCCCGCAACGACCTCGGCCGCGTCTGCGAGCTGGGGACCGTCACCGTCGAGGAGCTGATGACGGTGGTGCGCTACAGCCACGTCATGCACCTCGAGTCACGGGTCGCGGGGACGGTGCGGCCCGAGCTGTCCGCGGTCGACCTGCTGCGCGCCACGTTCCCGGCGGGCACGCTGACCGGGGCGCCGAAGGTGCGCGCCATGGAGCTCATCGACGCGCTCGAGCGCACCCGCCGGGGGCCCTACGGCGGCGGGGTGGGCTACTTCGACCTCGCCGGCGACATGGACCTCGCCATCGCGATCCGCACGCTGGTGTTCGCCGGCGGGCGCGCCGCGGTCCAGGCCGGCGGTGGCGTCGTGGCCGACAGCGACCCGCAGGAGGAGCTCGAGGAGACCCGGACCAAGGCCCGGGCGCTGCTCTCGGCGGTGCGTGCCGCCGAGCGGCTGACCGCCGCCGATCCGGCCGCCGCCGGCGCCGGCCCGCCGCCGGGATGAGCGCGCGGGGACGCGCCGCCGCCGGGCTGGTCCTCGGCGTGGGCGGAGGGCTCGCGCTGGCGGGCTCGGCCGTCGCCGAGTGGGTGAGCGTGCCGGCCGACCGCGCGGTCGGCGAGGTGCGGGTGCCCGACGAGGACCCGGTCACCGGCGCCGAGGTCGCCGCTGGCCTGCTGCCGCTCGGGCTGGTCGTGGGGCTCGCGGCGCTGGCGCTGGGCCCGGCGCGCGGCTGGGGCCGCCGGGTCGTCGGCGCGCTGCTGTTGGCTGGCGCGCTGGCCGCCGGGGTGCACGGCGGCCTCGGCCTCGCCGCCGCGCCCGACGGTGACCTCGGCGCCGGCGTCGGGGCGCTCGGCCTCGGCGTGGCGCTCACCGGCGCTGCCGGCGCGCTGGCGCTGCGCCCGGATCCGCCACCCGACCTGCCCGCCCGGTACGACCTCGACGCCGACGACGCCAGCGACGAGTGGCGGCTGGCCTCCGGCGAGGCGCCGGGGGAGGGCGACCAGCCCGATGACGACGACCCGAGTGCGCCGTGAGGCGTGCCGACGCCGGCCCGCACGAGGGCGCCCTCGCGCCGGCCAAGGAAGGGGACGAGGTGAGCGGGTTCCTGGAGCAGGCCTGCGCGCAGGCCCACGAGCGCGTCGCCGAGGCCGCGGCGCTGCGCCCCCTCGGCGCGCTGCGCGCCGGTGCCGCCGCGGCCCGACCGTCGCTGGCCGACGCGCTGTCGGCGCCCGGCTGCCAGGTGATCGCCGAGCTGAAGCGGGCCAGCCCCTCCAAGGGTCACCTGGCGTGGATCCCCGACGCCGCGGCCCGCGCCCGCGCCTACGTCAGCGGCGGTGCGGCGGCGGTGAGCGTGCTCACCGAGCCCGCCCACTTCCGCGGCTCCCTCGCCGACGCCCGCGTGGTCGCCGACGCGGTGCCGGTGCCGGTGCTGCGCAAGGACTTCCTCGTCGACGCCTACCAGGTGTGGGAGGCGCGCGAGGCCGGGGCGAGCGCGGTGCTGCTGATCGTGGCCGCCCTCGACGACGCGACGCTGCGCGAGCTGCTGGTCGAGTCCCGACAGGCCGGGCTCGAGGCGCTGGTCGAGGTCCACGACCAGGCCGAGGCGCACCGGGCGGCCCAGGCGCTGGCCGCCGCGGCGGTGCCGCGCCCGGTCGTCGGGGTCAACGCCCGTGACCTGACCACGCTCACGGTCGACCACGGTCGCTTCGCGGCCTGCGTGGAGGCGCTGCCCGCGGGCGCGGTCGCGGTGGCCGAGAGCGGCGTGGCCGGCCCCGACGACGTCCGGCGCGCCGCGGCGGCCGGCGCCGCGGCCGTGCTGGTGGGGGAGCACCTGGTGCGGACCCCGCAGCCAGCCGCCGAGGTCGCGCGGCTCGTGGCCGCCGGCGCCTCCTCGGCCGCCTCCTCCGGCGCGCGCCGGGCCTAGGCTGGGGGAGGGCGCCCGCCCGGTGGGCGCCATCGCACCGCCGACCGCGAAGGAGCGCTGCTGTGACCGCCGCGATGGAGCCCGCCAGCGCCGACCTGGCCCACTTCGGCCGCTTCGGCGGCCGCTACGTGCCCGAGGCCCTGACCGGGGCGCTCGACGAGCTGGACGTCGCTGCCCGCGACGCGCTCGAGGACCCGGCCTTCCAGGCTCGGCTCGACTGGCTCCGGCGCGACTACGGCGGTCGCCCGACCGCCCTGACCCTCGCCGAGGGGCTCACCGAGGAGGCCGGGGGCGCGCGCATCTACCTCAAGCGCGAGGACCTCGCCCACACCGGCAGCCACAAGCTGTGCAACGTGCTCGGCCAAGGCCTGCTGGCCCAGCGCATGGGCAAGCGTCGGCTGATCGCCGAGACGGGCGCCGGCCAGCACGGCGTGGCCACCGCCACGATCGCGGCGAAGCTCGGCCTCGAGTGCGTGGTCTACATGGGGGCCGAGGACTGCCGTCGCCAGCACCTCAACGTGGTGCGCATGCAGCTGATGGGCGCCGAGGTCATCCCGGTCGAGTCCGGGTCGCGCACCCTCAAGGACGCCATCAACGAGGCGATGCGCGACTGGGTCACCTCCGTGTCCGACAGCCACTACCTGATCGGCTCGGTCGTCGGGCCGGACCCGTTCCCGCGCGTGGTCCGGGACTTCGTGCGGGTGATCGGGGAGGAGACCCGCGCGCAGGTGCTCGACCGCCACGGCCGGCTACCGGACGCGGTGACGGCCTGCGTCGGCGGCGGCTCGAACGCGATGGGCATCTTCCACGCCTTCCTGGAGGACCCCGACGTCGCGCTGCTGGGCATCGAGGCCGGTGGCGAGGGCCTGGACACCGATCGGCACTCGGCGACGCTGACCGCCGGCACCGAGGGGATCCTCCACGGGGCGCGCAGCTGGGTGCTCCAGGACGAGTGGGGGCAGGTGCGCCCGACGCACTCGGTGTCGGCCGGCCTCGACTACCCGGGGGTCGGCCCTGAGCACGCCTGGCTGCGTGACAGCGGCCGGGCGACCTACACGGCCGCGACCGATGCCGAGGCCCTCGAGGGGTTCTCGCTGCTCGCTCGCCGCGAGGGGATCCTGCCGGCGCTGGAGACCGCCCACGCGGTGGTGCCGACGCTGCGCCGCGCGCGCGAGCTCGGCCCCGAGGGGATCGTGGTCATGAACCTGTCGGGCCGCGGCGACAAGGACGTCGACGAGATCACCGAGGTGCTGGAGGCCACCGGCCAGGCGCCCGGTGCGGGAGCGCAGGGGTGAGCGCCGGGCAGCCAGCGGCGCCCACCGTGCCCGGGCGCGTCGGCCGCGCGGTGCGCGAGGCCGGCGCGCAGGGTCGCGCGGCGCTGATCGTCTACCTCCCCGCCGGCTACCCCGACCTGGACACCTCGCAGGCCTGCCTGGAGGCTGCCGCCGAGGCCGGCGCCGACCTGCTGGAGGTCGGCTTCCCCTACTCCGACCCGCTCATGGATGGCCCCACGATCCAGGCCGCCTGCCAGGTCGCCCTGGACCACGGCTACACCCCCCACGACGACCTGGCCATGTGCGCGCGCCTGACGCCGCGCATCGCGGTGCCCGCGCTGGTGATGACCTACTACAACCTGGTGTGGCACTACGGCGGCGTCGACCGCCTCGACCACTTCGCCGCCGACGCGGCACAGGCCGGGCTGGCCGGGGCGATCCTGCCCGACCTGCCCGCCTCCGAGGGCGAGCCGTGGGCGCGGGCGGCGGCCGCGCACGGGCTCGACACGGTGTTCCTCGCCGCCCCAGCGTCCCGCGACGCCACGCTCGACGCCGTGGCACAGCGCACCACCGGCTTCGTCTACGCCTCCTCCACCATGGGCGTGACCGGCGCGCGCACCGCGCTGGGCAGCGAGGCCGCGCCGCTCGTCGCGCGGCTGCGCGCGCGCACCAGCGACCCGATCTGCGTGGGCCTGGGCGTGTCCAACCGAGCCCAGGCCGCCGAGGTCGCGTCGTTCGCCGATGGCGTGATCGTGGGCTCTGCGGTCGTGCGCGCCGCCGGCGAGGGCGGCCCCGAGGCCGTCGCCGAGCTCGTGGCCGACCTCGCGGCCGGCTGCCGTGAGGGGCACGCCGCTCGCTGACCGGGGTCCGGGACGGGGCGAGGGTCCCAGGCGCGCCCCAGGGCGGGGCGAGGGTCCCAGGCCCGCACGGGCCGATCGGGCGTGGCCGCGCGCGGCGAAGGTCGTTGCAGGCTCGCGCGACCCCGTGGGAGGCTCGTTGGTGTGGACGCGGGCCGGGCGCGGTCCCGCGCGCGTCCGGCGCCGCCCAGCACCCACGGGAGGGGAGGTCGATGCGACGCGCCCACGCCGCGCTCGCGCTGCCCGCGCTCGCCGCGAGCTACGCCGCGGTCGAGGCCACGCGCATCAAGCGGATGCCGCGACTGCCCGAGCGATCCCGCGACCTCGACGCCCGAGTCGACCCGCAGCGCCCCGGCGAGGTGCTCGACCTGCTGGTCGTGGGGGACTCGGTCGCCAGCGGCGTGGGCTGCACCCGCCCGGAGGCGACGTTCCCGTGGCGGCTCGCGGCGGGCGTCGCACGCGACCTCGACCGTCCCGTGCGCGTGCGCTCATGGTCGCGCAAGGGCTCCCGCGTCGCCGACGCGCGCCGCGAGCAGCTGCCTCGCCTCGAGGAGAGCGACGACCCCGACGTGGTCGTCACCTCGATGGGCGCCAACGACGCGACGCACCTCACCCCACCGACGCGGTTCGACGATGAGCTCCTCGCCTTCGTCGAGGACCTGCGCGCCCGGACCGACGCGCCGCTGGTGCTGACCGGCGTGCCCGAGTTCCGGAGCCTGCGGGCGCTCGGCGTGCCGCTGCGCACCACCGCGTGGCTGGCTGGGCAGCGGGTGCACGCCCAGCAGCGCGACCTCGCCGCGGCCCGCGAGGACGTGGCGTTCGCCGACGTGCTCGCCGAGGTCGGTGCCGCCTTCCGCGCGGATCCGGGGCTGCTCGCCGAGGACGGCTTCCACCCCGGCGATCGCGGCGCGGCGGTCCTCGCCGACGCGGTGCGCCCGACGGTCACCGCCACGGTGCGCGGGGCCCAGGGCCCGCGCCTGGCCGCGGTCGCCGCCGGGCCCGCCGGCCCGGCCGGTGTCGAGGCCGACCAGCGCTAGCCCAGCGCCAGCGCGGCCACCAGCAGCAGGGCGCTGGCCAGGATGAGGCCCACCGTGAGCGCCACCAGCCACCGCAGGCGCCGCGATCCCACGGCCGGCTCGCGTCCCTCCGGCGTGCCGCGCCGCGGTGCGGCACGGCGTCGGGCGATCAGCGCCTCGACGTCCTGCGCCTCGTCCTCGCCCTGGTCGGCGGGCTCGGCGGGCTCGTCGGGCTCGTCGGGCTCGGTGGCACCGCTCATGGGCGCACGATAGCCGGCGACCGCCGGTGCGAGCGAGGCGCGGCGCCCGGTCGCGCCGCGTCAGGCGAGCAGCGCCACGAGCGCGAGGGCGACCAGCCCCCGCGCGCTCCAGGCGGCGGCGCGCAGCCAGCTGCGACGCTGGAGCCGCCGGTGCGCGGCCGGGTCGAAGCCCGCCGCGAGCGCTCGGTGCTCGGGCACCGCGAGCGCCGCGGTGGCGACCACGGCGACGACGAGGAGCGCCAGGCCCAGCCAGGCGAGCGCGCGCGCCGGCCCCGCCGGGGCGAGGACGACCAGCGCGAGGGCGGTGACGGACTCGGCCCCCCACGGCAGGGCGAGCAGCCGGCTGATGCGCTGGGCGTGCGCGGCGTGGTAGCCCGCGAAGCCGTCGGCGCCGACCCGCGCGAACAGCGGGTAGTGCACCACCTGCACCGTCCAGATGAGCCCGACCATGAACCAGGTGGCGGCCGCATGGGCGAGCGCCAGGGCGGCGAGCGCGTCCACGACCTAGGCGTGGTCGGCCAGGACGGCCGCGGCGGCGCGCGCGCCCGAGCGCAGCGCGCCGTGCTGGGAGGCGTGCGCCCGGTGGTCGCCGGCGAGATAGCGACCTGGCGCCAGCCGGGCGGGCTGATAGGGCTCGGCCAGCGCCGGCGGCGCCTGCGCGGGCTGGGCGTAGCGGATGCGCTCGCAGCGCAGCAGCCGCCAGGCGCTCACGCGGCGCCCGAACCAGCCCGACAGCTGGGCGCGCACGCGCGCCTCGAGCGTCGCGTCGTCCACGTCGAGGTGGTCCGACAGCACCGTGGCGCTCACCAGGGCGGTGCCGGGCGGGGCGTAGTCGGGCGCCACGACGCTCGGCACGCTGCAGTGGGCGACCGGGCCAGTGCCCTCGCCGTCCAGGACGATGAGCGGCTCGTCGACCGGCGGGCGCTCGGCGGCGAACTGCAGGCAGGCCACCGGCTTGCCCGCCGGTGCCGTGACGCCCGTCAGGCGCGCGGCGCTGGGCCCGTCGGTGGCCACCACGACCGCGTCCGCGCGCACCTCCTCGCCCGAGGCCAGCCGCACCCCGGTCGGGGTGAGCGCGTCCACCGGCGCGCCGAGGCGCACCAGCACCCGCTCGGGCAGCGCCGCGGCCAGCTGCCGGGGCAGCGCGCCCACACCGGCGGCGGGCAGCACCACGTCGCCCTCGCTGAACATCCGGAAGGTGAACGCCAGCAGCCGCGCCGACGTCGCGAGCTGCGGGTCGAGCAGCACCCCGCCGAACAGCGGGCGGAACAGGCGCTCGACCATCCGGGCGCTGAAGCCCTGCGCGGCGAGCTCGGCGGCCGCGGTGCGCTGGGGTCCCGCGAACGGGGCCTCGGCGGGCCCGCGGCGGGTGCGCGCGCGCAGCCGCGCCACGCGCAGCTTGTCGGCGAGCGTGCCCACGGGGGCGCGCAGCGTGGCGGGCAGCGCCAGCGGGGCCCGGAACGGGTCGGCGACGCGGTGGAAGGCGCCCTCGGCGCGCACCAGGGCCCCGGGGGCGAAGCGTCCGGGACGCAGCGCCGCCAGGTCGGCGCGCTGCTGGAGCTCGGGGTAGGCGGTCAGCAGCACCTGGAAGCCGCGGTCGAGCTGGAACGCCTCGTCCTCGCGTGCCGCGACGCCCTCGGGCGTCACGCGGTCGGTGCGCACGCGCCCGCCGACGTCGTCGTCGGCCTCGAGCACGACCACGTCGACGCCGGCCGCGGCCAGGTCGGCCGCGGCCGCCAGGCCCGCCAGTCCGGCGCCCACCACTGCTGCGCGCATGCTCGCTCCTCGTCGCTGACGCCCGCGGGCATCCCTCGGGCCGGCGCCGGCAGCCTAGGACGGTGCCTGGTCGCGGCCGAGGAGGAAGCGCAGCGCCCCCTCCAGGTCGGGATGGCGGAAGACGTAGCCGGTCTCCTCGGCGCGCCGCGGGCGCACCCTCGCGGAGGTGAACAGCAGCTCCTGCGCGAGCTCGCCGCCGAGCAGCACCTTGGGGCCAAGGGCCGGGACGGGGAGGACCGTGGGGCGCCCCAGCACGCGGCCGAGGACCCGCGTCCACTCGGCGTTGGTGACCGGCTCGGGAGCGGTGGCGTTGATCGGCCCCTCGACCTCCGGGGTGGTCAGGGCGTGGTGGAGGATGCCCACGACGTCGTCGCGGCTCACCCAGCTCCACCACTGGCGCCCCGAGCCCAGGCGCCCGCCGAGCCCGAGCCGGAACAGCGGCAGCACCTTGCCCAGGGCGCCGCCGGCCGGGTCCTGCACGATGCCGATGCGCACGTGGGCGGTGCGGATGCCGGCCTCCCGGGCCGGGTCGGCCGCCGCCTCCCAGTCGCGGACGACGTCGGCGAGGAACCCCTCGCCGGGCGCGGAGGCCTCGTCGAGCTC
Organism: Nitriliruptoria bacterium; assembly: GCA_003550425.1. GTDB lineage: Bacteria > Actinomycetota > Nitriliruptoria > Euzebyales > Egibacteraceae > PUKE01. Next base: position 15,935 of record PUKE01000335.1, on the reverse strand, counting down.
GGCGTCGCCGCGGTCGCCGTAGTACCCGACCGCCGAGGCGCACACGAGCGTGCGGGGGGCGTCGTCGCCGAGCGCGGCCAGCGCCTGGGCGATCGTGCGCGTGCCGTCGACGCGGCTGTCGCGGATGCGCCGCTTCTGCGCGTCGCTCCAGCGTCGCTCGGCGATGCCCTCGCCGGCGAGGTGGATGACCGCGTCGGCCCGCGCGAGCGCCTCCCGGTCGACGGTGCCCGCCGCGGGGTCCCAGCGCGCCTCGTCGGGGCCGCTCGGCTCGCGGCGGACCAGGCGGGTGACGGTGTGCCCCCCGGTGGTGAGGAACGCGGACAGCGCCCGTCCGATCAGGCCGGAGGCGCCGGTGACGACGACGTGCATGGGGTCGACCTCCTTGGCGGCGTGGGCGGCGAGGTCCTCGCGGGTGACGCGGTGACGGTAGGCGAACATCGCGGCCAGCGTGCGGCGCACCGTGCGGCCGGCCACGGCCTCGCCGAGCCGACCCAGCGGCACGCGGTAGGCGATGTCGTCGACCAGGGCCGAGCGCCCGGGCCCCAGGTCCTCGAAGCGGTGCCGGTGTGCGAAGCGGGCGAAGGGCCCCGAGCGCTGGACGTCGACGAACTCCCGGGGCGGGTCGTAGCGGGTGTGCTCGGCCACCCAGCGCGGTGCCAGGCGCCCGCGCAGCGGCCCGACCGGCAGCCGCAGCACCACGCGGCTGCCCTCGGCGAGCCCGCGGCCGGGCTCGGCGACCTCGGCTGGCAGGAACGGCGGCGACAGGCGCGGCAGGGCGCCGGGGCGGTCGTGCCAGGCGAAGGCCGTCTCGCGGTCGACCGGCAGCTCGCTGCGCGCGACGAAGCGTCGCTCGGGGCCGGCCATCAGGCGGTGCGCCGTGGCTGGACCGAGCCCATGCCGCCATCGACGCCGAGCACCTGGCCGGTGATGAACGACTGCCGCGGGTCGAGCAGCCAGGCCAGGGCGCGCGCGACGTCCTCGGGCGCGCCGAGGTGCCCGACGGGGTGCATGGCCTCGCTGACCTTGCGCGAGGTCTCGTTGCTGGTGAGCCGCTCGGTCAGGGGCGTCTCGATGAGCCCGGGGGCCACGCAGTTGACCCGCACCTGCTTGCTCGCATACGAGGCGGCCGCGGACAGCGCCAGCCCGATCACCCCGCCCTTGGCCGCGGCGATCGCCTCGTGGTGGTTCATGCCCAGGCGCGCGGCCACGGTGGACGTCAGGGCGATGGCACCGCCGCCGGAGCGCTGCATCCGCGCCGCCGCGGCGCGCACGGTGTGGAAGGCGCTGTCGAGGTTGGTGGCGATCACGTCGCGCCACTCGGCGTCGCTGGTGCGATGCGCCGGCTTGAGCAGCAGCGACCCCACGGTGTTCGCCGCGCCGTCGACCCTCCCGTGGCGCTCCACCGCCTGGTCGAACAGCGCCTCCACCGCGCTCGCGTCGGTGGCGTCGGTGGGCACCGCGGTGCCCCCGACCTCGTCGGCCAGCGCCGTCAGCCGCTCCTCGCCGCGTGCGGCGAGCACGAGGGTCGCGCCCTCGGCGGCGAGCTGGCGCGCCAGCGCCGCGCCGATGCCACCGGTGGCGCCGAGGACGACGTGGACCGGTGCCGTGGGGGTGTCGCTCATCCGAGGTGCTCCTTCGCGCTGGCCGCTGGGCCGGACGGGTGGGCGTCACGGGACCGGGTGCGCCGGCGCCCCGTGACGCTGCCGGTGATACCCGGCAGCCGCGCGGGCCACGCCACCGCGGCCGCGTCGCGATCACAGGTGCTGGCAGCGCGGCGTTGGGGGAAGGCTGGGTCGCATGACCGCCGCCACCCCCTCGCCGCCCCCGCCCGCCGACGCCGCCGCCCACGTCGTGGCGGTCCACGGCAACGGCGGCGGCGCCGAGCGCTTCGCCCGGGCCGCACCGCTCATGCCCGATGACGTGGCGCTGCACCCGATCACGCTGCCGGGCTTCGGCGGCCGGCCCGCCGATCCCGACGTGGTGACGCTGCGCGACCACGCCCAAGCGCTGGGCGCGCTCGCCGCGCCGGTGCCGCGCCCGCGCCTGCTGCTCGGCCACGGCATCGGCGGCAGCCTGATCCTCGAGCTGCTGCAGTCCGAGCCCGACGTCGCCGACGGCATCATCCTCCACGCCCCGGTCGGCGCCGACCTCGACGCGCGGGTCGTGCCGCGCCTGCTGCGCGAGCGGCCCTGGCTCGCCGACGCGCTGCGTCGCGCCATCGCCGCGCGCCCGCTGCGGCCGCTGCTCGCGCGTGCCGCCCTGACGGGGCCGGTCCCCGCCGAGCACCGCGACGCGCTGTTCGAGGGCTACCGGCGCGCCGCGTCGTTCGCGCTGATGTGGCGGCTGCTCGACCCGGCGTGGTTCGAGGCCTTGCGTCCGGTGGCACGGCCCGCCGCGCTGCTGTGGGGCGAGCGCGAGCGCGTGCTCGACGTGCGTCAGGTGCGTGCCTTCACCGGGCTGCTCCCCGGAGCCGCCGTGCGCACCGTCCCCGGCTGGGACCACTTCCCGATGCTCGACCAGCCGCAGGCGTGGGCCGACGAGGTCGCCGCGCTCGCGCGCGTGCTGGTGGCAGCGCACGCGCCCGCCGATGCCCCCTCGGTCGCGGGAGAGGAGCCCCGATGATCACCCGGCTCGGTGTGGGCGTGGCGGCCGGTCTGGCCGCGCCGAAGGCCGCCCGGCTCGATGCCGCCGCGCGCGCGGGCCTGGCGGTGCCTGCGGGCGTGGTGATCCCCGACGAGGCGCGAGCGCTCGTCGGCGAGGACCCTGGGGCGCTCGCGCCGTGGCTGTCCGCGCCCGAGGTGGCCGGCCTGGGCACGGTGGCGGTGCGCAGTGCCTTCGGTGCCGAGGACGGCACCGAGGGCAGCCGCGCCGGGCGCTACGCGACGCGGCTCGGCGTCGCCGCTGCGGACCACGAGGCCCTGGCCGACGCGGTGGGCGCGGTCTGGCGGTCGGGAGCGCACGCCGGGGAGGCGGCGGCACCACCGGATCGCCGCGACGTGCTGGTCATGGCCCAGGTGCCCGCGCGCCGCGCCGGGGTCGCGGCCACCGAGACCGAGCACGTCGACGATCGCGTCGAGTCGGTCGCCGGGCTCGCCGACGGCCTGCTGGCCGGCACCGAGACCGGCGAGCGGCGCGACCTCGCCAAGCTGCACCGGGGCGAGCGCGCCGACGCCGGGCTGCCGGCCTGGGCCGCGCGGCTGCAGCGCCTGCTGCGCGCGGTGCGCGCCGAGCTCGGCGAGGCCGACTGGGAGGTCGAGTGGGCCGACGACGGCGCCACGTGCTGGCTGTTGCAGGTGCGCCCGCTGACGGCGTCGCTGCCGCGCGAGGAGCGCCTGACCGTGGGCAACCACGAGGAGATCCTCCCGCCGCTGCCCTCGCGCCTGACCACCACGCTGATCGCCTCCACCGGGCGCGCGCTGTTCGCCTGGTACCGCCGCTTCGACCCGACGCTGCCGGCGCGACGGCCCCTGGTCGTGGCGCTGGGCGGACGACCGTTCCTCAACCGCTCGCTGCTGCGCGACCTGCTGCGCCACCTGGGGCTGCCCACTGCGCTGCTGCGCGAGGCGATGGGCGCCTCCGGCGACGAGGCCGAGACCCCGCTGCGCCCCGAGCGGCTGCTGCGCAAGAGCCCCGTCCTGGCGCGCCTCGGTCTCCGGCAGCTGTCGGTCACGCGCTCGGCTCGGCGCCGCGGTCGGTGGCTGCGCCGCCGCGCCCAGCAGCCGGGCACGGGGTTCGACGGCGCGGTCGCGGCCCTCCAGGACGTCTACGCGGGCCTGGTCACCGAGATGTTCGCGCTCGCCAACGCGATGAGCGTGCCCGTGGCGCTGCTGCGTCGCGCCGGGGTCCTGGCCGAGCTGTCGCGACGCCAGGAGACCGCCGCGACGCGCGCGGCCAGCGACCTCGAGCACCTGCGCACGCTCGTGGCCGCCGACCCGGCGCGCGCCAGCGCGGTGCGGGCGGGAGCGGTGCCGACCGACGCGGCCTTCGCGGCGGCCTGGCGGGAGTACCTCGCCACGCACGGTCATCGCGGCGCCTACGAGAGCGACCTGGCGCGCCCCCGATGGATCGAGGATCCCGCGCCGCTGCTGGCGAGCCTCGCGCACCTCCCCCGCACGCGGCCGGTGCCCGGGCCGCTGTCCTGGCGGGCGCGAGCCCTGTGGCCGGTGTGGCTGCCCGCCGCGCGGGCGATGGCCGCGCGCGAGCGGCTGCGCAGCGACGGCATGCGCGCGTTCCTCGCGCTGCGGCTGCGGCTGCTGGCGCTGGCCGATGCTGCCGTCGCCGACGGGCGACTGCCGACGCGCGAGGACCTGTGGCTGCTGACCGTCCACGAGGTGGCGGCGCTGGACCACGGCTGGGCCCCCGGCGAGCGCTTCCTCGCGGTGCGCCGCGCCGAGCGCGCCCGGCAGGCGCGCTACCGGTTCCCCGCCGTGGTCCCGCGCGGCGCCGACCCCGAGGCCTATGCCGAGCCCGAGGGCCGCGGCGATGCGTCAGCCTCGCCGGCCGCCGACGCGGGCGTGCGGGGTCGCCCGGTGGTGCCCGGCACCGTGCGCGGCATCGCCTGGGTCCTCGACGACCCCGCGTCGGCCCCACCGCCGGCGAGCGGGGCCGGTCGCACCATCCTGGTCGCGCGCTCCCTCGACCCCGGGTGGGCGCCGGTGCTGTCGCGCGTCGACGGGGTCGTCGCCGAGACCGGCGGGGACCTGTCGCACGGCTCCATCCTGGTGCGCGAGCTGGGACTGCCGGCGATCACCGATGCCGCCGGCGCCACCGCCGCCGTCGCCACCGGCGACGAGGTCGAGCTGCGCGCCGGGTCCGGCACGCTGCGCCGATGCCGCTGACGGCCACCCCGCGGGAGGCCGTGACCCCATAGGATGGGGGCGGCGCCCCGCTGGTGGAATGGGCAGACACGCGGGCCTCAAAAGTCCGTGCCCGACAGGGCGTGGGGGTTCGAGTCCCCCGCGGGGCACCCCAAGGCTGCGCTGCCGGCGCCTCGCGGCACGGGCGCCGGATCGCGGGCCTACGAGCCCAGGCGCCGCACGCCCAGGACGTCGGCCGGCTCGGCGTAGTGGCAAGCGCTGGGATGGCCGTGGCCGCCGCGATCGACCAGCTCGGGCTCCTCGGCCGCGCACCGCTCGTCGGCCTTCCAGCAGCGCGTGCGGAACGAGCAGCCGCTGGGCGGGCTCGCGGGGCTCGGCACGTCGCCCTCCAGGCGGATGCGCGTGGTGCGCTCGACCGTCGGGTCGGCCGAGGGCACCGCCGACAGCAGCGCTTGGGTGTAGGGGTGGGTCGGTCGCTCGTAGATCGCCTCGCTGTCGCCGATCTCCACGATCTTGCCGAGGTACATGACCGCCACGCGGTCGGAGATGTGGCGCACCACCGACAGGTCGTGGGCGATGAAGACCGCCGCGAACCCGTACTCGGCCTGCAGCTCCTCGAGCAGGTTGATGACCTGGGCCTGGACCGACACGTCCAGCGCCGAGACCGGCTCGTCGAGGATCAGCACCTCGGGCCGCAGCGCCAGGGCCCGGGCGATGCCGATGCGCTGACGCTGGCCGCCGGAGAACTGGTGGGGGAAGCGGTCGGCGTGGGCGCGCTCGAGCCCGACGCGCTCGAGCAGGTTGCCGACCTCCTCCTTGCGTCGACCCCGCGGCATGACCTCGGGATGGATCTCCCAGCCCTCGGCGATGATGCTGCCCACGGTCATCCGCGGGTCCAGCGAGGCGTAGGGGTCCTGGAAGATGATCTGGACGTTGCGGCGCATCTGCCGCAGCTCGCGCGGGGACATCCCCGTCAGGTCCTCGCCGCGGTAGCGGACCTCGCCGCTGGTGGGCTCGATGAGGCGCAGCAGCAGCCGGGCCGCCGTGGACTTGCCGCAGCCGGACTCGCCGACCAGGCCGAGGGTCTCGCCGGGATCGAGGTCGAAGTCGATGCCGTCGACGGCCCGCACGTGCCCGATGGTGCGCTGGAACACCACGCCCCGAGTCAGCGGGAAGTGCTTGGTCAGGCCGCGCACCGACAGCAGTGGGCCAGCGCCCGACGGATCAGCCATCACGCCGCACCTCCTCGGAGAAGTGGCAGGCGCTGGCGCGGCCGGCCTCGACGACCTCCAGCGCCGGGTCCTCCTCGCGGCAGCGGTCGCGCGCGAAGGCGCAGCGCGGCGCGAAGGCGCAGCCGACCGGCAGCGCGCCGGGGTTCGGCGGCGTCCCCCGGATCGGGTCGAGGCTCGCGGTGCGCCGCTCCAGCGGGGGGATGGAGCGCATCAGGCCGAGGGTGTAGGGGTGCGCGGGGTCGGTGAAGACCTCGCGCACGCGACCGGTCTCGACGACGCGGCCGGCGTACATGACGGCGACGCGATCGGCGACGTCGGCGACCACGGCCAGGTCGTGGGTGATGAGGACCAGCCCCATGCCGAGGTCGCGCTGCAGGTCGGTCAGCAGGTCCATGATCTGGGCCTGGACCGTCACGTCGAGCGCCGTGGTCGGCTCGTCGGCGATGAGCACGTCGGGCTCGAGGGCCAGCGCCATCGCGATCATGGCGCGCTGGCGCATGCCCCCGGAGAACTGGTGGGGGTACTCGTGCAGCCGCTGGCGCGCCGAGGGGATCCCGACGCGGTCCAGCAGGTCGCCAGCGCGCTGGTAGGCCTCGCGGCGGCCGAGCCCCCGATGGACGCGGAACAGCTCGGCGATCTGCCAGCCGACCGTGAACACCGGGTTCAGCGCGGTCAGGGCGTCCTGGAAGATGATGGACACGCCCTCGGCGCGCACCCGCCGCTGCTCCACCTCCGGGGCGCCGAGCAGGTCCCGCCCGCGGAAGTGGATGCTGCCGCTGGTGATGTGGCCGGGCGGGCTGTCGATCAGCCCCATCACGGCCTGGGCCGACACGCTCTTGCCCGACCCGGACTCGCCGAGGATCGCGAGGGTCTCGCCGGGCTCGACGTCCCAGCTGACGCCGCGCACCGCCTGGAGCGTGCCGCGGCGCGTGCGGAACTCCACGTGCAGGTCGCGCACCGACAGCACCGGCTCGCCGCGTCGCGGCAGCGACCAGGCGCCGGTGTCATGGGTGGTGGGCAGCTCGCTCATCGCAGCTTCGGGTCCAATGCGTCGCGCAGCGTGTCACCGGCCAGGACGAAGCTGAGCACCGTCAGCGACACGAACAGGCTCGGAAACAGCAGCAGGTGCGGGGTGTTCAGCAGCTCGCGCGGGGGCGGGGAGGACAGCAGCACGCCCCAGGACAGCGCTGGCAGCTGGAGGCCGGCGCCAAGGAACGTGAGCGTGGCCTCCGCGCCGATGATCACGCCCATGAAGACCGTCGCGTACGCGATGACCGGGGCGATCGAGTTGGGGATGACGTGGCGGATGATGACGCGGGCGTTGCCGGCCCCCAGCGCGCGGGCCGCCTGCACGTAGTCGCTCTCCCGGGCGCTCAGCACCGTGGATCGCATGAGCCGGAACATCGGTGGCCACGCCAGCAGCGTCAGCACCGCCGAGACCTGCCACACGCCGCGGTCGACCACGGCGGTCAGCAGCACGATCGCGCCGATGACCAGCGGGATGCCGAAGAAGACGTCGGCGATGCGCCCCAGGACCGCGTCGAGCCAGCGGCCGTAGTAGCCCGACAGCGAGCCGAGGACCAGGGCGATCGCGAACGCGCCGAGCGTGACCGTCAGCCCGATGAGCAGCGAGGCGCGCGTGGAGTACACGACCCGCGTGTAGAGGTCGCAGCCCTGGCGGTCGAAGCCGAACCAGTGGCCGGCCTCTGGCGGGTCCGCCGAGCGCGACAGGTCGCAGGAGCGGGGGACCAGGTCGGTGAACAGCTGCGGCCAGATGGCCATGACCGTCAGCACCGCGATCACCAGGACCGGCAGCACGAAGAAGGGGTTGCGCCGCAGGTCGCGCCACGCCTCGCCCCACAGGCTCGCGCCCTCGGCGACGTCCTCGCCGTGGGTGGCCTCCGCGGCCGACTGCTGCCCCCCGAGGGAGCTCGGGTCCGGGGCGCTCATGGCCGCCTCCCGCCGCGCCAGCGGTCAGTCATAGCGGATCCGAGGGTCGAGGACGGCGTAGAGGATGTCCACGATCAGGTTCGCGAGCACGAAGATCAGCACGAACATGGTCACGATCCCCACCACGACGGTGCCGTCCTGCTGGCGGATCGCGTCGAAGGCGATGCCCCCGATCCCGTTGAGGTTGAAGATGCCCTCGGTGACGATCGTCCCGCTGAGCAGCGTGCCGAGGTCGAAGGCGAGGAACGTCACGACCGGGATCATGGAGTTGCGCAGCGCGTGGCGTCCCACCACCCGCCGGCGCGACAGGCCCTTGGCGGTGGCGGTGCGCACGTAGTCCGCGCGCAGGTTCTCCATGAGGCTGTTGCGCGTGATCCGCGACACGTAGGCCAGGGACACCGCGGCCAGCACGAAGCCGGGGAGGATGTAGCTCACCCAGCCCTGGGCGGTGCCGGCCACCGGCAGGATCCCCAGGCGGACCCCGAACACGATCTGGGCGACGAGGCCGATGACGAAGATCGGCACCGACACGATCAGGATCGTCGAGCCGCGCACGAGGTTGTCCAGGAACGAGCCGCTCCGCAGCGCGGCGACCACCCCCGCTCCGATGCCGATGACGATCTCGAAGGCGAACGCCACGAGCGCGAGCAGGGCGGTCACCGGCCAGGTGTCGGCGATGATGTCGCTGACGTCGGTGCCCCGGCGGACCGCCAGGCTCTCCCCGAGGTCGCCCTGCAGCACGTTGCCCATGTACTTGCCGTACTGGACCAGCAGCGGGTCGTCCAGGTTGTAGCGGTCCCGGATCTGCTCCTGGACCTCCTCGGGCAGCGGGCGCTCCCCGCCGAGGGCGCGCACGGGATCCCCGGGCAGGGCGAAGTTCATCGCGTAGATGAGGAAGGTCGCGCAGATGACCACGGGGACCATCTGCAGGATCCGGCGCAGGATGTAGCGACCCACGATCCTCCTCGGGTGCAGCGCGGGTCAGGCGGACGCGCCTCGGCGGAGACCTCCGGGGGTTGGACCCCGCCGTGCGTCAGCGACCTGACGGATGACGATGGCGGCGATGATACGCGCGGTGGCGACCGTGCACCGGCAGCGATCGCCCTGATCGCGCCCGGCGTGGCGGTGCCCGGGGTCTGGCAGACCCCGGGCACCGCCACGCGCTCGCGCGCTGGGCGCTACTCGACGACCTCGACGTCGGGCACGCGGATGAACGTGCGCGTGTCGGCGATCACGTTGTCCACCCGCTCGGAGTGCACGATCGTGTCCAGGCCGTACCACAGCGGGGCGATCGGCAGGTCGTCGAGGAGCACGTCCTCGGCGTCCTGGTAGATCGGGTCGGCCTCCTCGGGGCTGGTGGCGTTGGCCTCGGCCATCAGCTCGTTGAACTCGTCGTCCTCGTAGCCGGCGTAGTTGGACGGGGAGTCCTCGAGGTAGAGCTCCATCGAGTACTGCGGGCTCGGGTAGACCGTCACCCAGCCCAGGCGGTACGGGCCCTCCTGGTCGCCGGCCTCCAGCAGCGGCAGGTACTCGGCGAACTCGAGGCTGTTGAAGGCCACGTCCTCGATGCCGAGGGTGTCCTCGAGCTGCAGCGACACCGACTCCATCCACTCCTCGTGGCCGGCGCCGGAGTTGAAGTACAGCTCCAGCGTCCCGTCGATGCCCGGGGAGTCCTCGTAGTACTCCTGGGCCAGCTCGGGGTCGTGCTCGCAGTACTCGCAGGCGTCGTCGCGGTGCGCGGGCAGGATCGGCGGCAGCGCGCTGGTCGCCGGGGTCCGGGCGCCCTCGAAGATCACGTCGATGATCGCCTCGCGGTCGATCGCCAGCGAGATCGCCTTGCGCAGGTTCTCGTCGTCGAAGGGCTCGGCGAAGGTCGGGAACCCGAGGTAGTCGTACGAGGACACCTCGTTGTCGAAGGCGCGGTCGCCGAACTGGTCGAGCGCCTGGCTGCGGCTCTCGGGCGGCACGCCGTCGTGGATGTCCAGCTCGCCGGCCTCGAAGTCGAGGTAGGCGGTGCCGACGTCGTCATAGATGCGCATCTCGACGGCCTGCGCGTTGCCCGGCTCGCCGCCGTAGTCGTCGAAGCGCTCCAGCATGATCTGCTGGCCGCGCTCCCACTCGCCGTCCATCATGTACGGCCCGTTGCCGATGGGGGCGTCCTCGAAGTCCGCCACGTCCATGTCGTAGAACTCGTCGGGCAGCGGGTGGAAGCCGGTGTAGCCGATGAGCAGCTCGAAGGGCCCGAACGGCTCCTCCAGCGTCACCTCGATGGTGTAGTCGTCGACCACCTCAAGGCCGCTCAGCTCCTCGGCCTCGCCCTCGCTGACCTCGGCGAAGCCCTCGATGCCGGCGGTGCCGATGAACTGGGCGTTGCCCATCTCATTGGCGGGGTCGGCCATCCAGTTCCAGGCATCGACGTAGTTGTCGGCGGTGACCTCCTCGCCGTTGTGGAACATCCAGCCCTCCTCGAGCTCGATGGTCCACACGACGTTGTCCTCGGTCTCGATCGAGGTGGCCATGCCGCCCTCGATGACCTCGCTGGTCTCGGGGTCGTACTCCACGAGACCGGTGAACAGCACGTCCAGCACCTGCGAGCCACAGACCTCGCTGGACTCCTGCGACAGCAGCCGCTCGGGCTCGCACAGGTACATCGAGAACTCGCCGCCGTCGGGCGCCTCGGCGTCCTCGTCGGGGTCCTCCTCGGGCTCGTCCTCGGGGTCCTCGTCGGGCTCCTCGACCTCGTCGTCGGGCTCCTCGACGGGATCCTCCTCCGCCTCGCAGGCGGCGATCAGCAGGGTGAGGGCGGCCAGCAGCAGCAGCCACCGCACCGGGCGGGAGGGCCTCACGGGGGTTCCTTTCCCTCGATCGGGGCCGCGTGGGCCGATGCCCACGCGGCGGGTCTGCACATCGGGTCCGGCGCGCGGGCGGCGCGGGTCGGACGGGTGGGGCGGGCCGGCGGGCGGGTCGCAGGGGCGCAGCGCCACGGGCGACGACGCGGTCCCTCCCACTGCGCTCGTACGGTACACGACCGGACGATCGTGGGGAACACCCGACCGCGGATCCGGCGCACGAGCCCCACGCGAATGGGCGAGCACGAGCCCGACGCGCGTGGGTGAGCCGGACGCCCCCGGGGCGCTAGGCTGTGCGGCCAGCAGCGCCGGTCGGCGCTCGATGCGGCCCGGTCACAACGGGGTGTCGGGCAGGCGACCCTCTGACCCGAGGGTCCGTGCCAACCTGCACTACACTGCTAGGACGGCCCCGCCCTCTGGCGGGCTGCACCCTCATCCTGGACGGGGAGATCAGCGTGCGCGTGCGTCGAGACCCACGCCGCCGGCTGCGGGCGATCGCACAGGAGCGGGCTCGCCTGCGCGAGCGCCTCGCCGTGCTCGATCACCAGCTGGCCCACCAGCGCGCGGTGGCGGCCGACGTCGAGGTCGAGGCTGCGGTGGCGGACACGCCGCTGGCCGGACGCGAGCGGCGCGCCGCGGCGGACGACGCCCGGCGCACTGCCCGTGAGCGCGATGAGGTGGCGGACCGACTGGGGGCGCTGGCCCGGGAGCAGGACGAGCTCCTCGAGGCCCTGTCCGTGGGGGCCGCGGGACGAACCGATCAGGGGACGTGATGGTGGGCGACGCCGAGCAGGAGCAGCAGGGCGCCGGCGAGGCGCAGGGCGCCGGCGAGGCGCAGGCGCAGGCGGCATCGGAGGCCGAGGCGGCGGCGGACCGCGGCGAGCCGATCCGGGTGCTCGTCGCCGAGGACGAGGCCCTCATCCGGTTGGACCTCAAGGAGATGCTCGTCGAGGAGGGCTTCGAGGTCGTCGCGGAGGTCTCCGACGGGGCGAGCGCGGTGCGCGCCGCGCGAGAGCTGCGCCCGGACCTGGCGATCCTCGACATCAAGATGCCGGTCATGGACGGGCTCGAGGCCGCCGAGACCATGACCGGCGAGCGGCTGTGCGCGGTGCTGATCCTCACCGCCTTCAGCCAGCGCGACCTCGTCGAGCGGGCACGCCGAGCTGGCGCCATGGCCTACCTGGTCAAGCCGTTCCAGAAGCACGACCTGCTGCCGGCCATGGAGATCGCCGCCGGGCGCTTCCGCGAGCTCCAGGGCCTCGAGGACGAGGTCGGCAACCTCTCCGACCGCCTCGAGGCCCGCAAGGCCGTGGAGCGCGCCAAGGGCCTGCTCCAGGAGCGCGAGGGGCTCACCGAGTCGGCGGCCTTCCGCTGGCTGCAGAAGACCGCGATGGAGCAGCGCATGACCATGCGCGCCGTCGCCGAGCAGGTGATCGAACGGCTGGGATCGTGAGCGGCGAGCACCCCGCGGTCCGCCGAGGCCGCCCCGCACCGCTCCTGGTGACCGGCGTCGTGGCGCTGCTCCTTGCGCTGGTCGCCCCCGTGCTGCTCGCCGTGCCTGCCTGGGCCGAGGGCGACGAGGCGCTGACCGGCACCCTCCAGGTCGATGGCGACCCCGTCGAGGGCGTGCGCGTCGAGGTCACCGACGCCGACGGCGAGACCGTCGCCGAGGAGACCAGCGACGCCGACGGCCAGCTCGAGATCGCGCTGCCCGGACCCGGCACCTATGACGCGACGCTGGACGTCGACACGCTGCCCGACGACGTCGTCCTGCGCGATCCCGATCGGGCCACGATCAGCCCCGACGTCTCGCCCGGGGCCACCCGGCCCCTGGCCTTCCCGCTGGCCGATGCCGACGCCGAGGAGGAGGTCGCCTCCGCCATCCCCTGGAGTCGCCTGGCCCAGGGCACCGTCAACGGCGTCAAGCTCGGGCTGCTGATCGGCATGGCCTCCATCGGCCTGTCGCTGGTGTTCGGCACCACCCGCCTCATCAACTTCGCCCACGGCGAGATGGTGACCTTCGGGGCGGTGGTCGCCTGGATGCTGCACATGACCGGCTTCGAGCTGCCGCTGATCGCGGCCACGCTGCTGGCGATCATCGCTGGCGGCGCGCTCGGCGCGGGCATGGAGAAGGGCTTGTGGCACCCCTTGCGCAGCCGCCGCTTCGGGATCATCCAGATGCTGGTGGTCTCGATCGGCCTGTCGTTCCTCCTGCGCTACCTGATCCAGCTGGTCTATGGCACCCAGCGCCAGACCTACGCCGACTTCGCGATCTCCACCACCGTCTCGCTCGGACCGTTCCGGACGACCACCCGGGACCTGCTGATCATGGCGATCAGCATCCTGGTGCTGACCGGGGTCGGGCTGATGCTGACGCGCACCCGCATCGGCAAGGCGATGCGCGCGGTGGCCGACAACCGCGACCTCGCCGAGTCCTCGGGCATCGACGTGGGGCGCGTCATCCTCATCGTGTGGGTGCTCGGCGGCGCGCTCGCGGCCCTCGGGGGCGTGTTCGTGGGCGCCTCGGAGGAGGTCACCTGGATCATGGGCTTCCGCCTGCTGCTGCTCATGTTCGCCGGGGTAATCCTCGGCGGGATCGGCACGGCCTTCGGCGCGCTGGTCGGGAGCATGGTCGTGGGCCTCGGCGTGGAGATCAGCGCCGTCTGGCTCGGCGGCCAGCTGAAGTACGTGTGGGCGCTGGCGGTGCTGATCCTGGTCCTGCTGGTGCGACCGCAGGGGATCCTCGGCGTGCGCGAGCGCGTGGGCTAGCGCCGCGGGGCGAGGGAAGGTGCGACTGATGAGCGCGAGGACGCAAGGAGCGGGTCGGTGGATCTGATCGAGGTCCTGTCGTTCGCCTTCCGCTCCGCGGTGGGGCCGTTGGCGATCACCTTCGCCCTGGCGGCCATCGGGCTGAACATCCACTACGGCTACACCGGGCTGCTCAACATCGGCCAGGTCGCGTTCGTGATGGTCGGCGCCTATGGCCTGGCGATCACGGTCGACGTCTTCGGCGGCAGCCACCTGGTCGGGGCGCTGGTGGGGCTCGGCCTCGCGGTGCTGCTGGCCGTGCTGCTGGCGGTGCCCACGCTGCGGCTGCGCGCCGACTACCTCGCGATCACCACCATCTCGGTGGGCGAGGTCCTGCGCCTGGCCACCCGCTCGAGCCAGGCCGCCCCGCTCACCCGGGGCGCCGACGGCATCGCCGGGCTCGGCGGTCCCTTCTACGCGCTCAACCCGATCCCGCCTGGCGACTACGGCTTCTGGATCTTCCAGCTGGGCAGCGAGCGCCGCGTGTGGCTGATCCTCGTGGGCTGGGCGCTGATCGCGCTCATGTGCCTGCTCGTGTGGGCCCTCATGCGCAGCCCGTGGGGACGCGTGCTGCGGGCCATCCGCGAGGACGAGGAGGCGGCGCGGAGCCTGGGCAAGAACGTGTTCAGCTACAAGATGCAGGCCCTGGTGCTCGGCGGGGCCATCGGGGGCCTGGCCGGCGTCTACTACGCCATCCAGGCCGCGGGCGTGGCGCCCGACACCTTCGACCCGCGCATCACCTTCTACGCCTACGTCATCCTGATCCTCGGTGGGCCCGGCCGCGTGCTCGGCCCGGTGCTCGGGGCCCTGATCTTCTACGCGCTGTTCCAGGGCGCCGACGTGGTGCTGCGCCAGGCCTCGGCGCAGGGCTGGCTGCCGCTGGTCGACTGGTTCGGCTCGCAGGCGATCGGCGCGACGCGGCTCGCCCTCGTGGGCCTGGTGCTCATGCTGCTCATGATCTTCCGTCCGCAAGGAATCCTCGGCGATCGCAGGGAGATGTCCCTTGGCGCCTGACACCCGCTCCCCGATGCCCGCACCCGACGAGCGCGCGGCCATCCCGCTCGGTGGCGACGACCTCGCGGTCGCCCAGCGCGCGCGAGCTCAGCTCGCCGAGGTCGCGCCGGAGCCCGGCGTGCCCAAGCCTGACCCGCTGTTGCGGGCGGAGGGCATCCGCAAGGCCTTCGGCGGGCTCGTCGCCGTGGACACGCGGCACCTCGAGGTCCAGCGCGGCACGATCCCCGCGCTGATCGGCCCCAACGGCGCCGGCAAGACCACCCTGTTCAACGTGCTGACCGGGTTCGACCGTCGCAGCGAGGGCCGCTGGGAGTTCGGCGGCCAGGACGTGAGCCAGGCGGCACCGCACAGGGTCGCCCAGCGCGGGATGGTCCGCACCTTCCAGCTCACCAAGGCGCTGACCCGCATGACGGTGCTGGAGAACATGCGCCTGGCCGCGACCGGCCAGCGGGGGGAGCGCTTCCTGCCGGCGCTGCTGCCCCGCACCTGGCGCGCCCAGGAGCGCGAGCACACCGAGCGGGCGCTCGCGCTGCTCGAGCGCTTCGGCCTCGCCGACAAGGCCGACGACTTCGCCGGCGAGCTGTCGGGCGGGCAGCGCAAGCTGCTCGAGATGGCGCGCGCCCTCATGGTCCGCCCGCGCATGATCATGCTCGACGAGCCCATGGCGGGCGTGAACCCCGCGCTGACGCAGTCGCTGCTCGAGCACATCACCGACCTGCGCGACGAGGGCCTGACCGTCGTGTTCGTCGAGCACGACATGGACGTGGTCATGGGCATCAGCGACTGGGTGGTCTGCCTCGCCGAGGGGCAGGTGATCGCCGAGGGGCCGCCGGAGGTGATCGGGGACGACCAGGCGGTCATCGACGCCTACCTGGGCACGCGCCAGGACCTCGACGACCTCGGCCCCGGAGGCGCGCGGTGAGCGGCAGCGAGCCCGACGTCCTGGTCGCCGAGGGCGTGGTCGCCGGCTACGTGCCCGACGTGGACATCCTGACCGGGTGCGAGCTGCGCCTCGGCCCATCGGAGGTCGTGGGCGTCATCGGCCCCAACGGCGCCGGCAAGTCCACGCTGATCAAGGCGCTGTTCGGCCTCGTGCCGGTGCGCGCGGGCTCGGTGCTGCTGCACGGCGAGGACATCAGCAACGAGGAGCCGCACCGCCTGGTGGCCCGCGGCATCGGGTACGTGCCGCAGTCCGCCAACGTCTTCCCACGCCTGAGCGTCGAGGAGAACCTCGAGATGGGGCTCTACCTGCGGCCCCGCGAGCT
>PUKE01000059.1 GCA_003550425.1 Nitriliruptoria bacterium | reverse complement strand
GCGCGCCGAGCGCGGCCAGCTCGGCGAAGTCCTCGCCCTCGACCACGTCGCGGAACACCCCGTAGGCGCTGCGGGCGTTGGCGATCGCCGCCACCCCACGGCGGGGGTGGTCGGCGGGCAGCAGCGCGTCGACCTTGCTGTCGACGCGGCTGACGAAGAACGAGGCCACGCTGGCCACCCGCGCCACGTCACCGCCGCGCTCCGCCAGCTGGCGCAGGCCCTCCAGGTGCGCCCGGCAGACCTGCTCGTAGCGGGCGACGCTGAACAGCAGCGTGACGTTGACGCTCACGCCCTCGGCGAGCAGGCGCCGGATGGCGGCGAGGCCCGGCTCGGTGCCCGGCACCTTGACCATGAGGTTGGGGCGGTCGAGCTCGCGGTAGAGCAGCAGCGCCTCGGCGACGGTCTCCTCGGTGTCGAAGGCCTTGCGCGGATCGACCTCGATGGACACGAACCCGTCGCGCCCGCCGGTGGCCTCGTGGTGGGGCAGGAACAGGTCGCAGGCCGCGCGCACGTCGTCCTTGACGATCGTCCAGAAGGCCTCGCGCGGGTCGGCGCCCGCCAGCTCGCGGATCTGGGCGTCGTAGGACGCGTCGTCGCGCAGCGCGCCCTCGAAGATCGTCGGGTTGGAGGTCAGGCCGTCGAGGTCGCCGGCGGCGACCAGCCGCGTGAGGTAGCCCTCGGGCTCGAGCCACGAGCGCCGGATCGCGTCGAGCCACACCGACTGCCCGAGACGCTGCAGGTCGTGGAGGGGGTTGGACATGGCGGCTCCTCGTGGATGACGGGGTGGCGGGCTCGGTGGTCAGCGGCGCCGCTCGGCGAGCAGGCGTCGGGCCTGGTCGGCGACCGCCTCCGCGGTGATCCCGAAGTGCTCGTAGAGGTCCTCCCACGGCGCGGAGGCGCCGAAGCCGTCGAGGCCCACGTGGGCGTCGGCCCAGCGCTCCCAGCCGAAGCGGATGGCGGCCTCCACCGACACGGTCGGCACGCCCTCGGGCAGCAGGGCGCGGCGCTCGGCGCGCGGGCGCGCGTCGAGCCGCTCCCAGCTGGGCAGCGACACCAGGCGCACGTCGATGTCGTCGGCCTCCAGCAGGTTCGCGGCCTCGTCGGCGATCGCGAGCTCGCTGCCGGTGGCCACCAGCACCACGTCGGGCTCGTTGGCGGGCCGGATGATGTACCCGCCGCGCGCGACCTCGTCGGCGCTGGTGTGGTCCACGTCGGGCACGTTCTGGCGCGTCAGCACCAGTGCCGTCGGGCCGTCGGTGCGCTCCAGCGCGCACCGCCAGGCGCCGGCCGTCTCGCGCGCGTCGGCGGGGCGGATGACGTGCAGGTTGGGCACGCTGCGCAGCCCGGCGAGCTGCTCGGCGGGCTGATGGGTCGGGCCGTCCTCGCCCAGGCCGATCGAGTCGTGGGTGAACACGTAGATGATCGGCAGGCTCATCATGGCGGCCAGGCGGATCGCCGGGCGCATGTAGTCGGAGAAGATCAGGAAGGTCCCGCCGAAGGGCCGGAAGCCGCCGTGCAGGCGCATCCCGTTGAGGATGGCCCCCTTGGCGTGCTCGCGGACCCCGAAGTAGATGGTCCGCCCGCGCGCGTCGTCGCGCGTGACCTGGCCGTGGTCGTCGAACAGCACCGCGTTGGAGGCCGACAGGTCGGCCGAGCCGCCCACCAGCTCGGGCACCACGTCGGCCAGGGCGTTGAGCACCTTGCCGGAGCTCTTGCGCGTGGCCAGCGGGCCCGCGACCTCCGGCAGCGCCTCCTGCCAGTCAGGGTGCAGGCGCCCCTCGAGCCGTCGCGTCAGCTCGGCGGCCAGCTCGGGATGCGCAGCGGCGTAGGCCTCCCAGCGCTGCTCCCACTCCGCGCGCAGCGCTCCGCCGCGCGCGGTCTGGTCGGCGTGCTCGCGGACGCCCTCGGGGACCTGGAAGGGCGCGTCCTCGGCCCACCCGTAGAAGGCCTTGGCGCCCTCGACCTCGACGGGCCCCAGCGGCGCGCCGTGCGCGGCCGCCGTGCCGGCCTTGGTCGGCGCGCCGTAGGCGATGGTGGTCGGCACGCGCACCAGGGTGGGTCGGCCATCGGACACCGCCGCGCGCTTGAGGACCGAGTCGATCTCCTCGAGGTCGTTGGCGTCGGCGATCTCCAAGGTCCGCCACCCGTAGGCGGCGTAGCGGGCCAGCACGTCCTCGCCGGTGAACGTCAGCTCGGTGGAGCCGTCGATCGTGATGCCGTTGTCGTCCCAGCACACCACGAGCTTGTCGAGCCCCAGGTGCCCGGCCAGGCTCGAGGCCTCCGCGGAGATGCCCTCCATCAGGTCGCCGTCGCTGGCGATGACCCACGTCCGATGATCGACGACCTCATGGCCCTCGCGGTTGAAGTGGGCCGCCAGCATGCGCTCGGCGAGCGCCATGCCCACGCCGTTGCTCAGGCCCTGCCCGAGCGGGCCGGTCGTGGTCTCCACGCCCGGGGTGATCCGATACTCGGGATGGCCGGGGGTGCGCGACCCGAGCTGGCGGAAGCGGCGGATCTCCTCCAGCGACAGGTCATAGCCGGTCAGATGGGCCAGCGCGTACTGCAGCATCGAGGCGTGCCCCGCGCTGAGCACGAAGCGATCGCGGTCGGCCCAGTCCGGACGCGCGGGGTCGTGCGCGAGATGGCGCGTGAACAGGACGTAGCCAAGCGGCGCGAGCGCCATCGGGGTGCCGGGATGGCCGCTCTTGGCCGCCTCGACGGCGTCCATCGTCAGCGTGCGGATCGTGTCGACCGCCAGCTGGTCGAGGTGCTCGCTCACGGACATCGCCCTCTCTGAAGGGCTCGCGGCGCCATGGCCGCGAGCGGTGCGCCGGCTCGGGAGGCGCCCGACCCGCTCGGGCCGCGCGCGTGGGCGGCCAATGGTAGAGGCTGGCGACGCGCTCGCGCCCCTCAGCGCGGCACCCCGCTGGCGCTCGCGGGCGGCGGGGGAGCGGGCGCGCCGCGGTCGACGACCTACACTTGCCCGCGCCTGCAGGCCAGCCCATCGCCCGAGGAGCTCGGATGACGTCCGTGGCCGCCACCCCGATGACCGGGCGCGAGCGCGTCGCCGCCTACGTGGCCCTCACCAAGCCGCGGATCATCGAGCTGCTGCTCATCACCACGGTGCCCGCGATGGTCGTGGCGGAGCGCCAGTGGCCTGGCCTGGCCCTGGTCGCCGCCACCGTCCTCGGCGGCGCGCTGGCCGCCGGCGCCGCCAACGCCTTCAACAGCGCGGTGGAGAGCGACATCGACGCGGTCATGGATCGCACCAGCGACCGCCCCATGGCCGACGGGCGACTGTCGCGGGGCCAGGCGCTGCGCTTCGCCACCGTGCTCGCGATCGCGTCAGTGGCGGGCATGGCGGCGCTCGTCAACGGCCTCGCCGCGGCCTTGACCGCCTTCGCCATCTTCTTCTACGTGGTGGTCTACACCCTCGGGCTCAAGCGGCGCACCACCCAGAACATCGTCATCGGCGGTGCCGCGGGGTGCATGCCCGTCCTGATCGGGTGGGCGGCGGTCACCGGTGAGCTCGCCCTGCCGGCGCTGCTCATGTTCGCGATCGTCTTCGTGTGGACCCCGCCGCACTTCTGGGCGCTGGCCCTGCGCCACGAGGAGGACTACCGCCGGGCAGGCGTGCCGATGCTGCCCGTGGTGGTCGGCGCCCGCGAGACCGCGCGGCAGATCCTGCTGTACGGCGTGCTGCTGGTGTCGGTCACCCTCATGTTCGGCGCGGTGGCCGACATGGGGCTGCTCTACCTCGGCGCTGCCCTGCTGCTGGGCTGGTGGTTCCTCGCGCCGGCCTGGTCGCTGTTCCGCGCGCCGAGCACCGACCAGGCGATGCACGTGTTCAAGCGCTCCATCCACTACCTGGCGCTGCTGTTCGTGGCCATCGCCGCCGACGCGCTGCTGCTGGCCTAGCCGCCGACGCGCTGCTGCTGGCCCAGCCGGCACGTGCGCGCGCCGAGGCCGGCCTACTCGTCCCACCAGCGGAACAGGCGCGCCGCGAGCAGCGGCGCCGCGACCGCCCAGACCAGCAGCACCGGCAGGCTGCCCGGCGGCACCGCCGCGAGCCCACGGTCGACGTCCAGCAGCGCGGTGAGCGCCGCCAGCAGCGGCGCGGCCGGCAGCACCTGGACCGGCGCCTCGATCCAGCCGGGCAGGTCCTCGAGCGCCATGACCAGGCCGCTGGTGGCCAGCAGCACCACGAAGGCGGTGTTGGTCACCGCCAGGGTGCGCATCGGGGGCAGGCGCCCCGCCAGGGCCATTCCCGCGCCGCTGGCCGCGGCGGCGCCCAGCCCGATCACCACGATCGCGGCGAGGACCGCCACGACCGAGGCGGGCGGCTGCCAGCCCACGGCCACGCCCAGCACGCTCACCGTCACCAGCTGCGCGGCGAGGACCGCCGCGAGGGCCACGAGCTTGCCGGTGATGAGCTCGCCGCCGCGCAGCGGCGAGGCGCCCAGGCGCTTCAGCGCGAGCGCGTCGCGCTCGAAGGCCGTGACGATCGGCGCGGCGACCAGCCCCGAGGCGAGCACGCTGGCGGTCAGCGCCGCGGCCACGGCCGCCGCGGCACCCTGCCCAGCGGCCAGGCCCGTGTCGGCCAGGGCGAGCAGCACCAGCAGGCCGAGCGGCAGGCCGAAGGCGACCAGCAGGTTCTCGCCGTTGCGCAGCAGCAGGCGCAGCTGCACCGCGGTGATGGCCCGCACGCGGGCGGGCCGGCGCGTGGCGCGAGCCTCGGGGTCGGCGCCGAGCGGCCCCGGTCGCGGCGCGTCGGACGCGGTCACCGCTGGTCCTCCGGCGCCGCGCCGGTGTCGAGCTCGCGCATCACCTCGGCCAGCCCGCTGGTGCGCACCGACTCCACGACGGCCCCGTGACGGTCCAGCCAGGCGGTCACCGAGGGCACCGCGTCACCGCCCGCCTCCACGCGCAGCCAGCCGCCCTCGAAGGTCTCCACGGGCAGGCCGAGGTCGCCCGCCAGCCGGGAGGCGTCGACGTCCCCGCGGTAGCGCACCTCCAGGCGCGGCCCCGCCTGGGCGGCCAGCGCCGCCGGTCGGTCGCAGGCGGCCAGCCGGCCCTGGTGCAGCACCGCGACCCGGTCGGCCAGCTGCTCGGCCTCCTCGCGCAGGTGGGTGGACAGCAGCACGGTGCCGCCCATGGCGCGCCAGCCGCGCAGCAGGCCCCACAGTCGCTCGCGCGCCGGGAGGTCCAGCGCGCTGGAGGGCTCGTCGAGCACCAGCACCGCGGGACGACCGACCAGCGCCAGCGCCACGCCGAGGCGCCGGCGCTGGCCGCCAGAGAGGTGGCGCACCCGCGTCCCGGCGGCCTCGGTGAGCCCGAGCTCGGCGAGCAGCGCCTCGACCTCCCAGGGATCGGCGTACAGCGCGGCGTGCAGCGACACGGCCTCGCGCGGCGTGACGGCCTGCCACACGCCGCCGTCCTGCAGCGCGATGCCGCAGACGGCGCCCACGCGGTGGGGCTGGCGGTGAGGGTTGAGCCCCGCGATGCGCACCGCGCCCCCGTCGGGCTCGCGCAGCCCCACCGCCGTCTCCAGCAGCGTGGTCTTGCCGGCGCCGTTGACCCCGAGCAGCGCGACGATCTCGCCTGCGTCGACGTGCAGCGACACCCGATCGACGACCGCGGTGCCGTCGTAGCGCTTGGTGACCTCCTCGAGGACCAGGCTCGCAGCGGTCAGCGGATCCTCCTGTGGGCCGGATGCTCGCGTCTAGGCTGTGCGCTCCACCGAGGGAGAGGATAGGTGATGGCTGGCGATGCCGAGGGCGCGCGCCTGCGGCCGGACCGCGACGTGGCGGTCACCGGCCTGGGTGCCGTCACACCCTACGGGGTGGGCGTCGACGCGCTCTGGGACGGCTGGTGCGCGGGGCGCCAGACCGCCGATCGGGTCCGCTCGTTCGACGTGACCGGGTACCCCTGTCAGATCGCCTGCGAGCTGGACGGCTTCGACCCGCAGGAGCACCTCCCCCGCAAGCTGGTGCGCCAGCTCGACCCCTTCGCCCAGTTCGGCCTCATCGCCGCGCACGAGGCGCTGGCCCAGGCCGGGCTCGTGGTCGAGGGCGACGGGGTCCGCGTCCCGCTGGTCGACGACGTCGACCCCACGCGCGTGGGCGTGCTGTGCGCGTCGGGCATCGGCGGCATCAACGAGATGACCGACCAGTACGCCCGCCAGCTCGCCGAGGGCCCGGGCAAGGTCCGCCCGTTCATGGCGATCGCGCTGCCGCTGAACATGGCCGGCGGCCAGATCGCCATCCGCCACGGCCTCCAGGCGCAGTCCTGGTCGGTGGTCAGCGCCTGCGCCTCGGGCACCGACGGCATCGGCGCCGCGCTGGACCTGCTGCGTGCCGGGCGCGCCGACGTGGTCGTGGCCGGGGGCGCCGAGGCCGCGGTGAACCCCTTGTCGCTGGCGGGCTTCGGCGCGGCCGGCGCGATGAGCCGCCGCAACGACGACCCCGCCAGCGCGAGCCGACCCTTCGACGTGGGCCGGGACGGCTTCGTGGCCGGGGAGGGCGCCGGGATGCTGGTGCTCGAGACGCTGGACCACGCGCGGGCGCGCGGCGCCGAGCCGCTGGCGCTGCTGTCGGGGTACGGCGCCTCCAACGACGCCCACCACCCCACCGCCCCCCATCCCGAGGGGAGCGGGGCCTCCCGGGCGCTCGAGCTGTGCCTGGCCGACGCCGAGCTGCCGCGCGAGCAGGTCGGCCACGTCAACGCCCACGGCACCTCGACCCCCACCAACGACCCCTCCGAGGCCGCGGCCCTGCGGCGGGTCTTCGGCGACCAGGCCGACCACCTCGCGCTGTCGTCGACGAAGTCGGCGATCGGCCACCTCCTCGGCGCGGCCGGCGGCGTCGAGGCCGTGGCGACGGTGCGAGCGCTGACCGACGGGCTCGTCCCGCCCACGCTGAACCTCGACGAGCAGGACCCCGACTGCCCGGTCGACGTCGTCACCGGCGCCCCGCGTCGCGTGGCGGCCTCCGCGGCCCTGTCGGAGTCCTTCGGCTTCGGGGGCCACAACGGCGTCCTCGCGTTCCGCGCCTGGAGCTCGCAGCCATGAGCGTCGCCTGGGTCTTCCCCGGTCAGGGCAGCCAGCGCCCGGGCATGGCCCAGGCCTGGCGCGACCACCCCGCGTTCGCACGCTGGGCCGAGGCCGACGCGCTGCTGCGCACCGACCTCACCCGACTGGGCCTGGAGGCCGACGCCGAGGAGCTCCGCGAGCCGGCCGCCTGCCAGCGCGCGCTGTTCGTCCACGAGGTGGTGCTCGCCGAGGCGTGGCAGGAGGCCACCGGCCAGCGCCCGGCGCTGGTCGCGGGGCACTCGCTGGGGGAGTACGTGGCGCTGGTCGTGGCCGGCGCGGTGTCCTTCGCCGACGCGCTGGCGCTCGTGGACGTCCGGGCACGCGCGACCGAGGAGGCGGCCGCCGCGCGCCCGGGCGGGATGGTCGCGGTGCTCGGCGGCGAGCTCGCGACGATCCGCGCCGCCGCGCAGGACGCCGGAGCCCACGTGGCAAACGACAACGCGCCGGGCCAGGTGGTGGTCGCCGGCTCGCGCGAGGCGCTCGCGGCCCTGCGCGAGGCCCTGGAGGGGCACGCCAAGGTCCGCGCGCTCGACGTGGGCGCCGCGTACCACAGCCCGCACATGGAGCCTGCCGTCGGCGCGCTGCGGCCCGCCCTGGACGCCACGACCTTCGCGCCCGCGGACCCGCCGGTGGTGGCCAACGTGGACGCCGAGCCCCATGCCGACCCAGAGGGCTGGCCCGACCGCCTCGCGCGCCAGGTGACCGCGCCGGTGCGCTGGCGCGAGACCGTCGAGCGGCTCGGGGCCGAGGGCGTGGACGAGCTCGTCGAGCTCGGGGCCTCGACGCCGCTGTCGGGGATGAGCAAGCGGATCCGACCCGACCTGGGACGCACCGGCATCACCGCTCCGCAGGATCTGCCCGGC
>PUKE01000179.1 GCA_003550425.1 Nitriliruptoria bacterium | reverse complement strand
CGAAAGATCGTTTCCGCCGAAAAGAGGAAATAGTCCCAAGCGAAGAGACGGCTCAAGAAGGGGATGGCAAAAAAGATGAGCGCGAGCGCCCACGTGGCCTGGAAAGCTTCCTTCTTCGTGGGATGGTGGTCTTTCGCCAAGAGGAGGAAGAAGGGGGCCAAGGCCATGAAGTAGTGGTCGATGAAGTAGGTCTCATCGTGTCTGCCCAAGGCGTCGATGGGCCCGGCGGGGACAAGGACGGCCCAGATACCCACCGAACACCAAAAGAAGAGCCAGCCGTGCATCTTCTCCTTGCGCAAGAAGGCATAGGCCAAAAGCGACAACGCCGACAACCGGGAGACATAGAGCGGCAGCTCCAACTCCCCTTGCGCGAGGGGGACGACATAGCGCACCACCTGGGTGTAGGCCAATACGACCCCCGCAAGAAAGAGGAGTCTGCCCTCATGCTTCCGGATGACTTCCCGCTTGCGAAAGAAAAGAAAGACCGTCGAGGAGAAAAGGACGTTGTAGACAATGTAGATGAGATAGGGAGAGGCGAAATCGAATGGCAGCATGGAATCACCGATACCGAAGTTTCCACCATCATTCTATCATGCTCCCTTTCCTGCAAAAAAGCTAACAGCCCACAAAAAAAACCCGGGAAAGAACGGGTGCAAGGAAAAAAGAACACGATGGAAGACAAGGACGCGCACTGGAAAAAAGGGCGGGACGATCCTTTCACCACTGTATTCCTATTCTTTCTCAGTGACGGTGGACCTTCTTTTTTATGTGCTTCAGGATCCTTGCTCGCAAAGATCCTCTCATGAACGATTGGGGATGATATTTGACGTGGTCATAGGTCACTCCTTGGAGCCCATACTTCTCATGGTAGCCGATATGGTTGATGTAGCAACAAATGTCCGTTTCTTCGGATAGAGCTTCTAGGAGTTTTGCCGTTGCCAGGGCGTCATCGAAAGCCCTATGGGCATGGTCGATCATGATGTCGTAATGTTCCAAGGCGTCTTCCAACCGGTGGGGGTAGTCATGGTTGTCTTTGTATACGACCATGAGATCCAAGATGTCGCTCGAAAAGACATAATCCTCGGCATACCTTCGCATGTGGTCTGCCACGAAAGAGATGTCGAATTGGAGATTGTAGGCCACGACCAGTGTGTTCGGAGTAAAGATTTTTTGGATGATGGCGGCGAGTTCTTTGGGAGATACCCCCGTCATGACCATCTCTTCGGTGATACCGGTCAGTTCCGTGATCTTCTCTTCGATGGGTTTGAAGGTCTTCACGAGATAGTTGACCCGTTCAACAATCTCAAATCCTTCGGAAGAAGGCTTCAGGACAACAGCACCGAAGTCGATGATCTCATCCTGTTGAAAATCGAACCCCGTGGTCTCGACATCGAAGACGGCGATGTGGGGGTAGTGTGCTAGGTTCTGTATCATGTCTAACCTCCGATAAGAAGACGAGTATTATGAGGAGCCTTGTCTAAGCTTGACATCAAGTTTGTGGATTTCAGAAAATATCTCCCTGCGAAAATGGTAATCCACGTATTTGTCTACCTTCATATCGCCTATTTCTGTCAAAATCATCTTTTTAAGTTTCTTTCCTTTAACTTCTCGCTCGAGAAGCTTGTGGTCGGGCTTTAATATCTTCTTATAGTTTTCCGGTGATTTATTCCTGAGTTCATTGAAAACCGCTACGAAAGATTTCAGCCTGTGCAATTCCAAATCTTCCAACTCATCAACGAGGTGATGAACTGCATCTACATCTTTGAACTTGTCATCCAAGCACTTCTTATACTCATCATGAAGTCCTTCTCCCAGATAAGTCGGAAGCAGTTTCTTGTTCAAGATATAATCCAAATGCTTTAGCTGTTTCACGGTGTTGATGAAGCGAAAATAGCTGATCCATCCAAAATGCTTGTTGTCGATATGTGCACCACTGATAACGATATTAAGTCGCCACAGCATCCGGAATAATAGTTTTGTGGTGATCACCTTTTCTTCATCTGCGCTTTTATCGGTAGTTTGTCTTTCATGGTTCTTCTTTGTTTCTTTGAGAATTTCAATCAACCGTTTTTCCATCTTACGCAAGCTGTCGGGTTTAATAGTGACTTCTTCATCAGAGAACTCATATCCGACATAGGTAAAAGAGCCCGTCTTGAGGTTCCCCGCTTTTTGTTTATAAGGATTGGTTTGTAGATTCAGGGCTTGCAGAGATTCTTCTGCTGTTTTCTTCAAGAGCTGTAGAGACAGCTCGTCATTCGAAAGCATGAGTATATCATCTACAAAACGGAAAATTTCTATACTCAGAGAAGAGTTTTCCTTCTTCATTTCTTTGATTTTTCTCTTGATAGCCTCATCAAAATCTACAACATAGATTTCGGCCAACAAGTTGGAGATGGGAAGGCCTTGGGGGACTCCCTTATCTTTTTTGATAAGAGCATGGTTTTCCTTCGTGTAGTCGCTTGGGACAGTCGGATTGTGTACAGCCTTCTTAATGAGTGCGATCGTTTTACAATCCAGTCTGTCTTCGATATGCAGCTTATCGATGAGTCTCTTCAGAGGAATCTCATCAAAAAAGCTCGATATGTCTACAGAGGCAAAATACGGGTGCTTGTTTCTGTTAACAAAGTTGATAACATTCCTCACAACGACTCGCGGATCATTGAAGTAATTGGGATACGCAGCCTTGATTTTTTCAAGTAAATAGTACAGGACAATTTTATCTCGTATAGTAGGTTTTGATATCACTCGGGGTGGTTTGTCTTTTCCTTTGTTGATAAGAATCTGTTCGTAAGGTGAAAAACTGAAAGCTTCATCTTGAATCTTTTCTGCCGCTTTTTTTATGGTCTCTTTTCCCAAAGGTTTCAGTACAGGAGAAGGCTTACGAAAAGTTGCTTTGACATCGCAATACTTTTCCAGATTCACTTTGTCGATACCCGGTGTGGGTAGTCGTTTTTTGCGAGCCATACTATGCAAAATGTCACGCATTGAGTCCAAGATGGTGAAAGACATATGCTTGGCCTCCTCATAAATAAAAAATGTGACCCCTGCGAAGATAAATAATACACGAAACCGATGGTTTCGTTCCATATCGACGGTATGGTGTAAGTGAGCTCCTTGGAGTCTCCTCCAAGAATTGCCTTCAAAATAATAGAAAGCGTCGCAGGGGTCAGTTACATAGTACAATTGATATGCCTTGATTTCAACAGGAATCAACACGGTTTTCATGGACGAAGTAAGATTGATGTTAAACCGAATCAGTAATAATATGGAACTGCATAAATCCACAATAGTACAGGAGAGGGATTTCGATAGAGGGATTTCGATGATTGAAGTCAATCGTAATCTTTATGTAGGCAGCGCATATCATTACGAAAACAAGGTAAAACATGAAAATGGATGGTACATCATCCATGCTTGCAAAGAACCATATCACCAGAAGGCATTGGGATACTCTGGAAGAGGTGCTCCGAAAAACCACCCAGAACACCTCATTGCACAAGGGGAAAACCGACTGATCCTGGACTTGGTCGATGCAAATATTATCGACTTTATACCAGAAACCGTCATCAATATGGCTCTCCAATGCATTAAGACAAACTTGAACAATGGAAAAAATGTGTTTGTTCATTGTAATGAAGGAAGGACTCGCTCGCCGATAATCGCCATGCTTTACATGAAGAAGACTGGACATTTCGGTGATAAAGATTTTGTGTCTGCTGAGAAGGAGTTCACAACAATCTATCCTCCTTATCAACCTAACTCTGGAATAAGGCAATTTGCGTTGATGCATTGGGATGAATACTGACTTAAGAAGCACACATATGATTTTGAAGAACTCGTTCTTGCTGACACAATCAATAATCGTGCCGATAATTACAACTGGGAAAACCACTTTAAGGTAGTCCTTTTCATTATCATAATGATTGATACAAACATTTCCAACAATGTGGCCCCCAGAATTCTATAATTCAGTTATTGTGCTCATGCATCATCAAGCGACAATGATCGGAATGCCCCATGAGTTTAAATGTTCTTTCAAAGACTCCAACGCATTTTTTTACATCGAGACCATGTAGACTTACATCAAAATCATCAAACACATTATGTGACCCTTCGTGCAGATATTTTGTTAGCGCTTGATATATCAGTTTTTCCTCACCTTGAAATTCTTTTGTCAGCTCATTGAGAGAACAATCACAAATATGACTAAGATAGAATTCCAGAATCCGGCGCATGTTGTTCAATACAGAGGCAGCACTGGTTTGATAAGTTTTTTCCTTGCTATCACCGTGTTTGCAATTTCTAACGCTTTTCCAAAGCAAATCATACGTGGATTGGATGGGGTTTTCAGTATACTCATTTAGATTGCTGGTTTCTTCAATTTTACTAATGATGAAGTAGGAAATCTTGTTCTGATCCTTCTTCTTTTTCCTTGAGAAGTTGCGGGTAATGGCGTTATGAAAATAGACATTGTGGCTGAGTAAGATTAATTGTTTCACACTTGTTTCGCCTCCCTTGAGGCATTGTTCTATGAGGTTCCTGATAAGTGTGCTAACTATGAATAGTACAGCACTATCCAGACTGGAAACCGGATCATCGATGACTACCACACAATCGTTTTTAGTTTGATCTTTCTCCAACGTGCCTTCTAACATGTGATAGAAATAAAGAAATGAGATGAATTTTATTTCACCTTCGCTGAGAGTCTCTTTGACGAGAGTCCCATCGGAACGCACCACTTTATAGTAACCTTGCCTGTTATCGTCTTGTTTCAATGAGAAATTTGTAAACCCGAATTCCCACAAAATATTGTTGATACTGTCAATAGTCGGACCGATGTCCGTAATCTCTTTACGCAAATCTTTAATGGCTTGAGTAATCTTTTCAGCTTCGGTCATTTTCTCTTTTTTCTGGGTTACTTGATTTCTTAAATCTTTGTTGGCTTTCTTGATTTCATTTTCATAGTCATCAATATGTCCTTTTACATCAAAACGCAACCGCTGTTCGATTCGCCGAGATAGGTCTTCTCGTTTATCTTTGATGTTATCTACATCGGAGTTATGTTTATCTATACTTGTGTTCATTTCAACCAAAATCCCGTTGATAGCATCTATTGTTGCCTTGGAATCTGTCAACGTCACTTTTTCATTCGGATGATCTATTTTTTTTGTAATTTTCTGTTGATTGTTTTGTGTTATCAATATGAAATCGTTTATCATTTCTTGAAGCTCGCTTACATCCTGGTAATTTTTTTCTTGTTGCACAAATCCGTCTATCTTGCCCATAAGCTCCTCTATGTTTTTTAAATAAGAGCTCCTCATAGTTTCTAGCGTTTGTAACTTCTTCTCATAGTCCTCATCGAAATAATCCCGAAGACTAATGAAAATCGTATCATTCAACTTTCTTTGACAAAATGGGCATAAAGACTCCGGTCCCGAAACGTAATTCATCCCTTTATGAACCCAATCATCATTTTTATTGTCACGAATAAGCTTAGCAATCGGGTTATCTTTTTGCCCTGTAATCACTTCACCCAATAGGTTATTGGACTCTATTTCCTCGAGTGTTTGTACAGACAACAATGAGGCTTGCTTTCTCTTCACAGGGGTGGATTTCGCAAACCATACGTCGTATTCTGATTGAAGTGCATCAAAACTGTCGAGATTGTCGGACGATAATTCGATATCTTTTACGAATGACAAAAATCGTTCTTTTGAGTTCAAGGGGCCTCTCAACGCCTTCTTAAGGTTTTTACGATAATTATGTGTTTCATCCCAAACTCTAGACTCAAAATCACTTTTTAAGCGGTTTAGCTTCTTGGTACATTTTTGCACTTTATCGTTGAGTTGGTCTATCTCTTGATTGATCTTTTCTTTCTCTTGTGTTTTTTCATCAATTCTTTCTTCAATCTCGGTGCTCTTTTCTCCTAATGTGTATACGCCTGGCACTTGTGATTTCTCGTTGAAATTTCTACTTATAAAATCTTTATTATAAACATGAGCATCTACTTTTTTGTGCCATTGGATATCACAATCGTCGTAACCCCCTTGATTGTGATTTTCAATGACTCTACTGATGGTTGTTTTGCCAGTACCATTCGCGCCAAACACTATGTTTACGTTTTTTAACTGCATATCTACCCGTTCTGCAAATGAAGCCACATTATGAATGCTCATCTTTCTGATCATAAAGATTATCCCCCTATACAGTTCAATGATTCATGTATTGTTTGCTTATCCAGTACCTACGATTATGTGTCCAATCCTGAATCACAAAACAATAACCGCACTCTCAAAAAGTGCGGTTCGCTTTATGATGATTGTCCGTTTGCTCTATATTTCGATGTAACCTTATATGCGTCTTGATTGGAAGGTTTTTTGCTACGGCCTTCGGGCCTCTTCCCACAATGCATGCAATCCCTCTTCCCTGTTGGATACTCCCTTTGAATGCATGAATCCAATTGTATTATATGGTGTGCACTGTTTATTGAACAGCGCACATCTGTCGTGGTTTGCGCAAAACCCGAGACGCGATCATCCGTAGAGATTATCCATGGCTTCCAGGAACTCATTCCAGGGTGGATTGTCTTCTCTCTCTTTTTGCACGTTGTGGTGGAGATACTCGTAGTAGCGACAAAGGTCGACTTCCGCCACGATGCCCTCTTTCTTGAAATGATAGAGAACATCCTTGTCCTCCAGCAACATCACATTGTCCAATCCCGTCTCCCATTCGGCCGCGTTTTCGATCAAATTGATGGCCTCGGTGTCTTTGGTCAAAAACGCGATATCTTCCCCCGTGGCAGCGAGATGACTCAAGGATTTCACTTCCCCCTTGTCGTTGACGCGGTGTCCGTTCAACACCAAAGAAGGGTCATACTTCGTGAATCGACTTAGCGTATTTTCGATAGTGTCCCGCAAAGAGGTGACATGCCCTTGCAATGTGCTGTCGGAAACGATACGGAGTCTTTGTTTGGCTTTCTTCTCTTTGATGAAGTCCGCTTCTTCTTGAGTGGTGACCTCTTCGACGACGGCTTCGTGGACGTGACAGTTGAAAGCGGATAAGAGGGGTTCCAACCAGATTTCTTTGAATGTTTCAAAACCGAAATCGGGATGAAGGCCGTGGCGGTCTCTTTTCCTTGAATGGATGAGGACACAGGCATCGAGCATCACCTTGTCCAAATCCCCTTTCCTGATTCGTTGAAGGGCTCTTCTTCTCTTGTCATGGGCGATGGCCACCACCGCCCTTGTCGTGACCCGGTGTTTTCTTCTCATCTTTAGGAAGAATTTCCCCGATGTCCCTACCGAAAAGATTTATGACCTTTTCGAAGGATTCGAAGCCGATCAGGCCGTTTTCATAGTTGCGGATGATGATGTCGATGTTCTCGGGGCTCGTGCCTTTTTCCTTGGTGATTTTGTTCAATCGTTGGCAAGCGTGTCTGTCGAAAGCACGGGCGATCCGGTAGAAATACCCGTCGGGATCCCTTTCGTCGATGGCATAGAGTTCCTCGTACTGTTTGTCGGATATTCGGCTCGTCTCGTGAAAACGTCTGATGAGAGCCCGATAGGGAAGGCCCCACCGGCAGTGGAGCTTGGCGGAAAAACGTATGATCAAATGCGACCGGACTCTCAAAAGATCGTTCCTGCCGAACTCTTCGCGGACTTCGTCTTCGAGTGCGTCTTCGGGGAAGAGAAACTCGGCGGCGAAGCGATTGGCCTTGCGTTCGTTCTTGTCTGTTTCCTCATCCTGCAGATAACTGAGATGCGGTCCGCTTTGGGTGAAAAAATGATAGAGCTCGTGAGCGATGGCGAAGATCTGTCTGTCGAAATGATCGGCGGTGTTCAAGCCGAGAAAGACCAAGGGCTCCCCCGCATCCTGCCGGTAAAGCAATACCGCGGAAAAGCCGGGTCTTTCACCCCTCGCGGGAATCGGATGTTTCAAGAGGCGGATGTCGAGGTCTTCCAAAATGTTGAAGATATCGTAAGCTGTGGGGCCTTCGTCGGTCCGGCCGACAGTATCTCTTGCTTTTTGGGCCAGTTT
>PUKE01000244.1 GCA_003550425.1 Nitriliruptoria bacterium | reverse complement strand
GCGCTCGGGCTGTCCTGGGACGAGCTCCACGCCGAGGCCGAGACCCTGGAGCACGCGCTGTCCGAGCGCCTGGCCGACCGGATCGCCACCGCGCTGGGCGACCCCGAGGTCGACCCGCACGGCGACCCGATCCCCCCCAAGGTGGGACGTCACGACGAGCGCTGGCGCGAGCCCCTGGACGCGACGCCGGCGGGCCGGCGGTTCACCGTCGAGCGCGTCTCGGACCGCGACAGCGAGGCCCTGCGCCACCTGGCCGACCTCGGCATCCGCCCCGGCACGACCCTGCGCGTGCGCCAGCGCGACCCCTTCGGCGGCCCCGTCTGGGTGGAGGTCGACGACCGCGTCGAGCCCCTCGGCGCGGGGCTGACGGCCATCGTCTACGGGGTGGTCCACCCCGCGCAGGGTCCGCCGTCCCCATCCTCATCCGACCCCGCGACGCCCGAGGGCTGACCCCATGACCCTGACCCCGTCCCTGTCCGCACCGGCACCGAGGCGAGCGCGTCAACACCGCCAGGGGTGGTCGGCCGTGCCGCTGCTGGCCGCCCTGGCCCTGGTGGCCACGGCCTGCGCCGGCGAGGCGGCCGACGACGCGCCGGCAGCGGCCACGCAGGAGCGCCCGGAGGTGGTGGCCACGTTCAGCATCATCGCTGACCTCGCCCGCGACGTCGGCGGGGAGCACGTGGAGGTCGAGACGATCGTGCCGGTCGGCGGCGACCCGCACGAGTACGAGTCCACCCCCTCGGACTCGATGGCGCTGGCCGACGCCGACCTGGTGCTCGACAACGGGCTCGGGCTCAACCCTTGGTTCGAGGCGCTGGAGAGCGAGGTCGGCGGCGAGCTCGTGATCGTCACCGAGGAGGTCCGCGACGAGGCGGTCGAGGCGGTCACCGAGGACGAGGTCGACCCCCACATGTGGCTGTCGCCGCGACTGGTGCGGTCCTACGTCGACGTGATCGAGGACGCGCTCGTCGACCTGGTGCCCGACCAGGCCGACGACCTCGCCGACGCCGCCGACGAGGTCCGCGCCGAGCTCGACGACCTCGCCGCGGACCTCGACGAGCGCCTGGCGGCGATCCCCGAGGAGGACCGCCAGCTCGTCACCCACGAGGACGCCTTCGGCTACTTCGCCGAGGCGTTCGACTTCGCGATCGTCGGCTCCGCGGTGGGGCCCAGCACCGAGATCGACCCGACGGCCGCGGGCATCGCGGACCTGATCGACGTGGTGCAGGAGGAGGGCGTCCCGGCGGTGTTCCCCCAGACCACCGAGAGCCCCGACGTCATGGAGCGCGTGGCGCGCGACGCCGACGTGCGCCTGGGCGACCCGCTGCACGTCGACTCGGTCGGCGAGCCCGGCAGCGGCGCGGACGACTACGCCGGCATGATGCGCGCCAACGCCGACATCCTCGTCGAGGGCCTGACCGGGGGTGACGACGCGACATGACAGCCCTGGCCGCACGGTCGACGGACGCCCAGGCCCCCGGTGCGCGGGGGCTCGCGGTCCGTGACCTCGGCGTGGGCTACGGCGCCGGCGACGTGGTGCGCTGCCCTCGGCTCGACGCGGCGCCAGGCCAGCTCACCGCGCTGGTGGGGCCCAACGGCGGCGGCAAGTCGACCCTGCTCAAGGGGATCGTCGGGCTGCTCACCCCCAGCCGGGGCAGCGTCGCGCTCGACGGCGCCCCCATCGCCCGCCAGCGCCCCGCGGTGGCGTTCATGCCCCAGCGCGCCCAGCTCGACTGGGACTTCCCCGCCCAGGTGCGCGACGTGGTCGCGATGGGGCGCTACCCGCATCGCCGGCTGCGGCGCCGCACCGCCGAGGACCACGCCGCCGTGGCCGCCGCGCTCGAGGAGGTCGGCCTGGAGGACCTGGCCGCGCGCCCCATCCGCGAGCTGTCCGGCGGCCAGCAGCAGCGCCTGCTGCTGGCGCGGGCCCTGGCCCAGCGCGGCCGCGCGCTGCTGCTCGACGAGCCGCTCGACGGCGTCGACGTCACCAGCGAGGAGGTCATCCTCGCGCTGCTGCAGCGGGCCGCTCGCGACGGGCAGGTGGTGCTGCTGGTCCACCACGACCTCGCCACCGTGCGGCGCCTGGCCGACCACGTCGTGGTCGTCTCCGGCTCGGTGGTGGCGGCCGGGCCGCCAGCGCGCGCGCTGTCGCCGGGGGTGATCGAGCAGGCCTACACCGGGGCCAGCCGACGCGTGGCCGGCCCGGCCGCGCCGCCCGGCCCCTCGGAGCAGCCATGATCGAGCTGTTCGTCGAGCCGCTGGTCAGCTACGGGTTCGTGCGCACCGGCCTCGTGGCCGCGCTCATCGTCGGGGTGGTCTCGGCGGTGCTGTCGTGCCTGCTGGTGGTGCGCCACCAGGCCCTCATGGGCGACGCGATCAGCCACGCGGTGCTGCTGGGCGTGGTGCTCGGCTACCTGGCGCTGGGACGGCCGGGCATCCTGCCGGGCGCGCTGGTGATCGCCCTGCTGTCGGGCGCGTCGATGACCTACCTGGAGCGCCACACGACCATCAAGCTCGATGCGGTGATGGGCATCGTGTTCACCTTCGCCTTCGCGCTGGGCCTGGCGATCATCTCGGTCGTCGAGCCGCGGGGCATCGACCTGTTCCACGTGCTGTTCGGCAACCTGCTCGGGGTCAGCGCGGTGGACCTCACCGTGACCGCGCTGAGCGGAGCGCTGGTGCTGGTCGTGGTGATCGTGGGCTTCCGGGCCTTCGAGCTGTGGAGCTTCGACCCCCAGATGGCGCGCGCGGTGGGGATGCGCGTGACGGCCTTCGAGTACCTGTTCACCGGCCTGCTGTCGGCCACGATCGTGGCCTCGCTGCAGGCGGTGGGCATCGTGCTGGTCATCGCCATGCTCATCACCCCCGGGGCGGCGGCGCTGCTGCTGACCAGCCGCCTGCGGTCGATGATGCTGCTGGCCGTGGCGATCGGGCTGGCCTCCTCGCTGTCGGGCTTCTACGCCTCGCTGCACCTGGACCTCGCCTCGGGCCCGGCGATCGTCATCGCGGTGTCGCTGCTGTTCGTGGTCGCCCTCGTGCTCGCCCCGCTGCGCCGACGCCGCCTTGCCGCGCGCGCCCGCGACCGGGCCGACGACCGGGCGCCGGTACACTGACCGGCCCGATGGCCCCTGCCACCCCCACCTCCGCCTCGCCCCTGCTCGACGGGCTCAACGACCGCCAGCGCCAGGCGGTCCTGCACGACGCGGGCCCGCTGCTCGTCGTGGCCGGCGCCGGCTCGGGCAAGACCCGCGTCCTCACCCACCGGCTCGCCCACCTCATCCACGAGCGCGGCGTCAACCCCTACGCGATCCTGGCGATCACCTTCACCAACAAGGCCGCCGACGAGCTGGTCGAGCGCGTCGCCGACCTGGTCGGCGACCGGGTGGTCGGCGTGGAGCGCGACGAGGGCGGGCAGGTGCGCCGGCGCCGCTTCGGCGGCATGTGGGTGTCGACGTTCCACTCCGCCTGCGCGCGCATCCTGCGCAGCGAGGCGCCGCGCCTGGGCTACCCGCAGGCCTTCACCATCTACGACGCCGCCGACGCTGGTCGGCTCGTCGCCCAGATCGTCGGCGAGCTGGGCTATGACGCCAAGCGGACGGCCCCGCGGGCGGTGGCCGCCGAGATCAGCCGCGCCAAGAACGAGCTCGTCGACTTCGAGTCCTACCGCGAGCGCGCGGAGGACTTCTTCACGCGCGCCGTCGCCGACGTCTACAAGGAGTACGCGACCCGCCTGCACCGCGCCGGCGCGTTCGACTTCGACGACCTGCTGGTCAAGACCGTGGAGATCCTGCAGCTGTTCGACGACGTGCGCGAGCGCTACCGCGAGCAGTTCGCCCACGTGCTGGTCGACGAGTGGCAGGACACCAACCCCGCCCAGTACGAGCTGGTCCGCATCCTGGCGCAGGAGCATCGGCAGGTCAGCGTCGTCGGCGACGACGCGCAGTCGATCTACCGGTTCCGCGGCGCCGACATCCGCAACATCCTCGAATTCGAGCGCGACTTCCCCGACGCCACGCGCATCACGCTCGACCGCAACTATCGCTCCACCCAGACGGTGCTGGATGCCGCCAACGCCGTGATCGCCCACAACGCCGCGCAGCTGGAGAAGTCGCTGTGGACCGACGGCGCGCCGGGCGTGCCGGTGGTGCGCTACAGCGCCGTCCAGGAGTCCGACGAGGCGGCGTTCGTGGTCGAGGAGGCCGAGCGGCTCGTGGAGCGCGAGGGCTACCGCTACGGCGACATCGCCGTGTTCTACCGCACCAACGCCCAGGCCCGGGTCCTGGAGGAGCTCCTGGTGCGCCTCGGCACGCCCTACCAGGTCATCGGCGGCACGCGCTTCTACGAGCGCGCCGAGATCAAGGACGTGCTGGCCTACCTGCGGCTGGTGGTCAACCCGGCCGACGACGTGTCGGCGCGCCGGATCATCAACACCCCCCGTCGGGGGATCGGCGCCAAGACCGTCGAGGCGCTCGATCGCTTCGCGGCCCGCGAGCAGGTCCCGTTCCTGGAGGCGTGCCGCAGGGCCGAGGAGAACCACCAGCTCGCGCCGCGCGCGGTCGGGCAGGTCGCCGAGTTCACCCGGATCATCGACCTGCTCGCCGCTCACGCCGAGGAGGGCGCCGAGCCCCGCCGGCTCGTCGAGCTGGTCGGCGAGCGGACCGGCTACCTCGAGCAGCTGCGCGCCGAGCGCAGCGTCGAGGCGCTGGGACGCATCGAGAACCTCGGCGAGCTCGCCGGCGTCGCCGAGGACTTCAGCGCCCTCCAGCCCGAGGGCACCCTCGCGGACTTCCTCGAGCGCGTGGCCCTGGTCTCCGACGCCGACGCCCACCGCGACGACGACTCCCGCCTCACCCTCATGACCACCCACAACGCCAAGGGGCTCGAGTTCCCCGTGGTGTTCGTGGTGGGCCTCGAGGACGGCGTCTTCCCCCACCACCGCTCGCTGGGGGAGCCCGAGGAGCTCGAGGAGGAGCGGCGCCTGTGCTACGTCGCGCTCACCCGGGCGCGTGAGCGGCTGTACGTCTCCTCGGCCACGACCCGCACCCTGTTCGGCACCACCCACGCCAACCCGCCCTCGCGGTTCCTCACCGAGCTGCCCGAGGACCTGGTGGAGCGTCGCGGCGAGGGCGCCGAGCAGGGCGGGCCGCAGCGCCGCGCCGCGGCCCGCACCGGCCCGCGACCAGGCTCGCGCGCGCCGCGAGGCCAGCCCGGCCAGCCCGGTGAGGCCGACGCCGACCCCGGGCCCGGCGAGCGCATCCGCCACCCCCAGTTCGGGGCGGGGACGGTGCGCTCGGTGCGCGGCGAGGAGGCCGTCATCGACTTCGACGAGTACGGCGAGAAGCGCCTGCTGTTGACCTACGCTCCGCTCGTGCGCGCCTGACCCGCGCAGACCACCGCGGCCGACCGCGGCCGACCCGAGCACAGGAGCCACCCATGGAGCACCGACCGCTGGGCGACACCGGCCTGCAGGTGAGCGCGATCGGCTTCGGCGCGTGGGCGATCGGCGGCGACTGGGGAACGGTCGGCGAGGAGGACGCCCTCGCCGCCCTGCACGCTGCCGCGGATGCCGGCGTCACCTTCTACGACACCGCCGACGTGTACGGCGACGGGCGCAGCGAGCGGCTGCTGGCCCGCTTCCGCGCCGAGCGCGACGAGGACCTCGTCATCGCCACCAAGTGTGGCCGCCGCGGTCCGCTGGACCCGAGCATCTACACCGAGGACCAGCTGCGCGCCTGGATCGAGCGCAGCCGCGAGCACCTCGCCACCGACACGCTGGACCTCGTCCAGCTGCACTGCCCGCCCCCGGCGGTCTACGACGACCCCGAGGTGTTCGCCGCCCTCGAGCGGCTCAAGGAGGAGGGGCTGCTCGCCCACTACGGCGTGAGCGTCGAGACCGTCGACGAGGGGCTGCGCGCGCTGGCCCACCCGGGCCTGGCGAGCATCCAGGTGATCGTCAACGCGTTCCGCCACAAGCCGCTCGCGCGGCTGCTGCCAGAGGCCGCAGCCGCCGGCGTGGGCATCATCGCGCGCGTCCCGCTGGCCTCGGGGCTGCTGACCGGCAAGCTGACCCCCGACGCGGCGTTCCCCCCTGACGACCACCGTCACTTCAACGTCCGCGGCGAGGCGTTCGACGTGGGCGAGACCTTCGCTGGCGTGGACCTCCAACAGGGCCTCGACGCCGTCGAGGAGCTGCGGCCCCTCGAGCGGGAGGGCCGCACGCTGGCCCAGGCGGCGCTGCGCTGGCTGCTCGACCAGCCGCACGTGGCGACCGCGATCCCCGGCGCCAAGCGTCCCGAGCAGGCGCGGGCCAACGCGGCCGCGGCCTCCTTGCCGCCCCTGACCGACGAGGAGCACGCGCTGGTGCGGGAGGTCTACGAGCGCCGGATCGCCCCGCAGGTGGCCGACCGCTGGTGAGCGCCCGCCGTCAGCGGCGAGGCGAGCCGGCGGGCCGTGGGTCGACGGGACGCACGATCAGCGTCATCCCGTCCTCCTCGACGACCTCGACCTCGTCACCCGGGGCCAGGCGGGCGCCGTCCTGCGCCCGGGCCTGCCACCGGTCGCCCGAGTCGGCCAGGATCACCCAGATGGCGTCGCCGTCGACCGAGCGCACCCGGGCGCGCGCGCCGACCGTGCCGGTGCTGCTGCCCAGGCCCTGCCAGGGGTTGCGCTTGAGGCTCGCCCAGGCGACCCGGCCGATGAACACCACCACGACGGCGATCGCCAGCGCGATCGGCACGATGAAGGAGAGGTCCACGCCGATCCCCGTGGGCTCGTCGAACAGGAAGATGGCCGCCGCGACCAGCGCGATGGCCCCGCCGCCGGCGAACACGCCGACGCCCGGCGCGAAGATCTCGGCGATGAACAGGCCGATCGCCACCACCAGCAGCAGCAGCCCGGCGATGTTGAACGGCAGCGCGTTGAGCGAGAACCAGCCGAGCAGCAGCATCACGCCGCCGAGCACGCCCGGGATGACCGCGCCGGGGTTGGCCAGCTCGTAGATCAGCGCGAGCGTGCCGATGCTGACCAGCGCGAACGCGATCGTCGGGTTCGCCAGGGTGTGCAGCAGGTCGCGGGTGAACGACATGTCGTAGTCGACCGGCGTGGCGCCCTCGGTCTCGAGGGTCACCTCGTCCTCCCCGACCGGGACGGTGGTGCCGTCGACCTGCGCCAGCAGGTCGGCCACCGACTCGGCGACGAGGTCGATCGCGTCGACCTCCAGGGCCTCGCTGTCGGTGACCGAGCGCCCGTCGATGACCGTGTCGCGGTAGAAGTCGATGTTGCGGTCGCGCTGCTCGGCGATGGCGGCGATCTGGGCGGCCGAGTCCTCGATGATCTTCTGGTCGAGGTCCTCGCCGGTGGCCCCGTCGATGGGCGTGGCCGCCCCGATGTTGGTGCCGGGCGCCATGGCGGCGAGGTGACCGGCGGCGGTGATGAAGGCGCCGGCCGAGCCGGCGCGCGCGCCGCTGGGCGCCACGTAGACGATCACCGGCACCGGCGCGTTCAGGAGGGCGCTGGTGATCTCGTTGGTGACGTCGGCCAGCCCTCCCGGGGTGTTGAGCCGCACCACCAGCGCCTCGTGGCCGCCCGTCTGGGTCTCCTCCATCGCGCTCTCGAGGTGGGCGGTCACGACCGGCGCGATCGAGCCGTCCACGTCGGTGACCAGCACCGAGGAGCCCTCGGCGGGGGCCTCGTCGGCGGCCGGCGCCACCGGCGCCAGCGCCGCGAGCAGGGCTCCGGTGACCACCAGCAGCAGGCCCAGGGTGGCCATCGGGCGGCGCAGGAGCTCGAGCATGGGGCCATTGTCGCGCCCCGAGCGCCGTCGCACAGCCGGCGACTCGTGCCCGCCCGGCCCCGACCGCCGCTCGCGGTGACGAGGCGTCCCGTGGCCAGCCCCGCGACGGGGCTCGAGAACGGCTGGGAGCCGTGCGGGCCCGCTGCTAGGCTCCCGCCATCGCCGAGGTCCGGCGATGAAGGAGCGAGCTGACATGGTCTATGTGATCGCCGAGCCGTGCATCGACGTCAAGGACAAGGCCTGCGTCGACGAGTGCCCGGTCGACTGCATCTACGAGGGCCCGCGGATGCTCTACATCCAGCCCGACGAGTGCATCGACTGCGCGGCGTGCGAGCCGG
>PUKE01000061.1 GCA_003550425.1 Nitriliruptoria bacterium | reverse complement strand
GGGTCGCGGACGACGACCTCGATGGTCAGGCTCTCGATGAGCGGTCGCGCGACCCCGAAGGGCACCGGCGTCACGAGGTTCACCCAGTGGCTGGACAGCGAGGGGGTGAGCACCGGCACGGGCACGACGAGGCGGCGCGGCAGCCCCGCCACCCGCGCGTAGATCTGCATCATCTCGAGGTAGGTGAGCACCTCGGGGCCGCCGACGTCGTAGTCGTGGTCGACGCCGTCGTCGTTGGCCGGGTCCGCGGCGGCGACGAGGTAGCGCAGCACGTCGCGGATGGCGATCGGCTGGGTGCGGGTGTGCACCCAGCGGGGGGTCACCATCACCGGCAGCTTCTCGACGAGGTGGCGCAGCATCTCGAACGAGGCCGACCCGGAGCCGATGATGACGCCCGCGCGCAGCACCGTGGAGGGCGTGGGGCCAGCGGCGAGGATGTCGGCGACCTCCGAGCGGCTGGCGAGGTGCTGGCTCGTGCGCTCGTCGACCTCGCCGAGGCCGCCGAGGTAGACGATGCGGCGCAGCCCGGCGCCGTGCGCGGCGGCGGCCACGCGACGGGCGATGCGGCGGTCGGCGGCGGCGAACTCCTCGGCCGACCCCATGCTGTGGACGAGGTGGTAGACGACGTCGCAGTCGGCGAACGCGTCCTCGACCTCCTCGCCGCCCTCGAGGAGGTCGCCGGCGCGGATCTCGGCGTGGCGGGCCCAGGGGACGTCGCGCAGCTTCGCGGGCGACCGGGCCAGCACCCGCACCTGGTAGCCGGCGTCGAGCAGGCGCGGCACGAGGCGGCCCCCGACGTAGCCCGAGGCCCCCAGCACCAGCGCCCGGGGGGCGTTGGGCGCGGGCGCCTCGGATCCGGCAGCAGGTCGGGTCGCGGCGTCGGGGTCGGTGTCCCGAGGGTGGGCGTTGCTCGGGTGCGAACGATCGCTCATGGTGGAGTCCTACCCGGCGCGGACGCGCCGCACCCAGGCGATCCGGGCGCACAGACCCGCGCCTGCGCGCCCACGACGAGGCTGGAGGGCCGATGCGCGATCCCGAGGAGGGGCTGGACGGCGCCGGACGACTGGTGACCGGCGCGCGCCGCGAGCGCGTGCCCGGCCCCTACGAGCCGCTGCTGGCCGAGGCCGCCGAGGCGGTCCACCGCGCCGGCAGCGCCGGCGTGGAGGGGCTGCACCTGACCGGCAGCGTGGCCACCGGGCAGGCGCGCCCGCCGACCTCCGACCTGGACCTCCTGGTGGTGCTGACGGGCTCGCCGGCGACCGCGAGGACCCTGCACGCGGTCGGCGAGGAGCTTGCCGAGCGCCATCGCGACCTCGTGGCCGACGTGGACCTGACGGTGGTCACCGCCGCCGAGGTCGACGCAGACGATGCCCGCGGCCTGGGGCTGCGCGCGCTGCTGCGCCACCACGCGGTG
Source organism: Nitriliruptoria bacterium (assembly GCA_003550425.1). Taxonomy (GTDB): domain Bacteria; phylum Actinomycetota; class Nitriliruptoria; order Euzebyales; family Egibacteraceae; genus PUKE01. Next base: position 6,786 of record PUKE01000061.1, on the reverse strand, counting down.
GTCCTGTCCGGTCACGACCGCGCCGCCGCGATCGCCCCCGTGCCGTGCTCGGCGACGCTCGCGTGGGGCCTGGCCGCGGACGCGCGGCCCCGCCTCGAGCGCCTGCTCGCGGCGGCGGGGTCGACCACGCCCAGTCCCCTGGGCCTCCTCGCGCGCCGTGGGGCGCGGACCGCGCTGCTGGCGGCCGCCATGCTCGCCTCGGTCCGGCAGGGCACCTGGACCACCGATCGCGACGCTGGCGCCGACTGGCTCGGGCGCTCCCGCCAGGACCTCGTGCCGGTGCTGCGCCAGGCGCGCGCGTGGGCCGACCGCCCGCCGCCGCTGGACCGCGCCGCGCTCGAGGGGTTCCTGGCCGACCTGCTGCGGGTCGTGGCGGTGGTCGAGGCGGGGCTCGCGCCTGCGTCGCGCTGACGGCCACGACCCGACCGCGGCTCCAGGGATCCGACGCATCGGGCCGGGAGAAGTCGGTCGCGGATGGGTAGGCTGGCGCGCGATGCGCACGGATCACTACCACGTCCTCGGCGTCAGCCCGCAGGCCACCCATGAGGAGGTCCGTGCCGCCTACCTGCGGCTGATGCGGGCCAGCCATCCCGACACCTCGCCCGAGGACCCCGAGGCGGCCGAGCGGGCGCGCCAGGCCAACGCCGCCTGGGAGGTGCTGGGCGACGCCGCGCGCCGCGCCGCCTACGATCGCCTGCGGTCCTCGCAGCGGCAGGGCGGCCCCGGCGTCAAGGCGATCTCGCGCGCGCCGCGCGACGGCGCCCGCGCCCATCCCGCCTACTCCCAGGCGCGCCGCGACTTCGCGCGCGCGTTCCGGCTGGCGAGCCTGCGCGTGGCCGCCGCGCTCATGGTCGTGAGCATGACGCTGCTGCTCGCGATCGCGCTCTAGCCCGCGCCACGGCCGACCGCGGCCACGAGCGGCGGCGTCAACCCGACTCCCCCGACCCCGAGGACCGCCACAGGTCCAGCGGCCCGGGCTCGGGCCCCGAGCCGCCCGTGGGCGGGGCGGCGGCCTGCTCGGCCGCGCGCTGCAGCACCGACAGCTCTGGCAGCGCCCGCTCGTCCAGCGGCTCGGGCGCCACGAAGGCGCCCAGGCCCTCGTCCGCGAAGGGCGCGGCCGTCACCTGCGGTGGGTGGCCCCGCGCCCCGTAGGCCACGAGGCACACGTCGGCGTCCACGGCCTCGCCCGCCGCGACCGCCTCGCCGACGAAGCCCCAGCAGGGCACCCCCTGGGGGCGCATCTCCCGCTCGGCCAGGGCGGCGAGCGCCTGGCGTCGCGCCGCGGGGTCGGCGGGGAGGTCCGGGACGGTGAGCACGCGGGTCGCCTGCGCGGTCGGCAGCACCACCGCGGGCGGCAGCGGGCGACCCTCGCGGGTGAGGAGGTCGCTGGCGGCCTGGCGGCACAGCGCCTCGAGCTCGTCGAGCCTCATCGGTCCTCGCCCTGCGCGAGGTCGTCGGCGAGCGCGTCGATGGCCGCCAGGAACGCGCCGGTCCAGTCGTCGTCGGCGGCGGGCTCGGGCACCACGTCATCGACGATGCGCTCGCGCAGGTCGCGCTCGATGACGAAGCGGTCGCCCTCCACGCCGAAGTACCGGCGCCCCGCCTGGGCATCGGCGAAGCCGCCCGGGATCGCCACGGCGCTCAGGGCCGCGTCGGCGTCCCAGGCCTCCAGCAGCTCCTGGCCGCCTCGGAAGGCCTGCCCCTGGCTGGCCTGCTCGTCCTCCCACAGGACCGCGACGACGTCGACGTCGGCGGTGGCCTCCAGCTCCTCGAGGCGCGCGGTGACCGCCGCGGCGTCCACGACGTCGTCGGGGTCATGGACGCGGGCGCCGTCGCGCTCGGGCGGGTCGAAGGCGACCTCGGGCTCGCGCAGCTGCAGCGCGAGCGCGGCGAGCACCCCGACCGCCACGATCGCCAGGCCGATCCGGACGCTGCGCGGAAGGCTGGTCATGGGCTCGCTCCCCGTGCCTGCTGCAGGCGCTCCACCGCGCCACCCAGGCCCTGCTCGGCGAGCGCGGCCGCGCGCTCGGGGTCGGGCGCGGCGCGGACGAGGTCGACGGCGACGTCGCGGCGCACCGGCACGACCTCGGCCATGGCGTCGAGGTAGGGCGCCGCGTCGCGGATCCGGCGGGCCAGCGCCGGGCGCAGGTCGTCGAGCGCCGCGCGCACGCCGGCCAGCGACCCGTGCTCGGCGATGAGCGCGCGGGCGGTCTTCTCCCCCACCCCCGGCACCCCCGGCAGCCCGTCGGAGGGGTCGCCGCGCAGGGTCGCGTAGTCCACGTACTGCGCCGGGTCGACCCCGTGGACCCGCCGGACCTCGGCCGCGTCGAAGACCTGCAGGTCGGACACGCCCCGCCGGGTGTAGCGCACCTCCACGCGCGGCGCCCCGTCGGAGACGAGCTGGAGGAGGTCGCGGTCGCCGGTGACGATCTGGACGTGGTCGTCGGGGTCGGCGGCGGCCACCAGCGCCCCGATCGCGTCGTCGGCCTCCCAGCCAGCAGCCTGCGCCCGCGGCAGGCCGAGGGCGTCCAGCACCTCGGTCAGCAGGGCGAACTGGTGGGTGATCTCGGGCGGCTCGGGCGGGCGCTGCGCCTTGTAGTCGGGCCAGGCCGCCACGCGCGGCGCGGGTCGCCAGTCGGCATCGAGCACGTGGACGATCTCGTCGGGCGCGTGATCGGCGAGCAGGCGCGCGTGCATGTCGAGCACGCCGCGCACGCCGCCGACCGGGTTGCCCTCGGGATCGGTGAGGCTGGACGGCAGGGCGTGGTGGGCGCGGTAGGTGAGGCTCGCGGTGTCGAGGAGCATGCGGCGCATCGCGTCGGCCAGCGTAGCCGCGGGTGCGGCGACTAGGCTGGCGCCCCATGACGAGCCTCGTGTGGATCACCGGAGCCTCGACCGGGCTGGGACGTGCGCTGGTGGACGCCCTGCCGCTGTCCGACGCGCGCGTGTTCGACGTGTCGCGCTCGGGCGGCGCGCCCGGCACCGAGCACGTCGCCGCGGACCTCGCCGACGTCGCCGGCTGGGTGGCGGTGGAGGCGCACCTGCGCCGCCAGCTCGCCGCCTTCGACGGCGACCGCGTGGTGTTCGTGCACAACGCGGGCACGCTCGAGCCGATGGGGTTCGCCGGCGAGGTGCCCGTCGAGCCCTACCGCCGCCAGGTCATGCTCAACGCCTCGGCCCCGCAGGTGCTCGGACAGGCCTTCCTCGAGGCCACCGCCGGGCTGGACGCCCGCGTCGAGCTCGTCCAGCTCACCTCCGGCGCGGCGACCAAGCCCTACGAGGGATGGAGCGCCTACGGCGCCGGCAAGGCCGCGGTGGACCAGTGGGTGCGCACCGTCGGCCTCGAGCAGGCCCGGCGGGGCGGCGCCCGCGTGCTGGCCGTCGCCCCGGGCGTGGTCGCCACCGGCATGCAGGAGCAGATCCGCGCCATGGACGAGCGCGACTTCCCGGCGGTCGACAAGTTCCGCGGCCTCCACGAGCGCGGCGAGCTCATCGATCCCGCGGACGCCGCGCACGGGATCTGGCGCCTCCTCGAGCGCCAGGACGTGGAGACCGGCTCGGTGGTGGACCTGCGCGCCCTCGAGACCGGCTGACGCTCCTCGCCCGGCGCGCGCGGCCGCACCCATGTCGCCCTTCCCCGCCCCGGCCTCGACCATGGAGGCGCGCACGCGCACCGCGCTGCCCACCGGAGCGGGCTGGGCCTACGAGCCGAAGTGGGACGGCTTCCGCTGCCTGTCGTGGGCGCCGGGCGCCGACGGCACCGACGAGCCCCGGCTCGACTCGCGGTCGCAGCGGCCGCTGCGCCGCTACTTCCCCGAGCTCGAGCCCGCGCTGCTCGCCCTGCCGCCGGGCACGGTGGTCGACGGGGAGGTCGTGGTGATCCGCGAGGGCGCCACCGACTTCGACGCGCTGCAGCTGCGGCTGCACCCCGCGGCCTCCCGCGTCGCGCGCCTCGCCGCGGAGACCCCCGCGTCGCTCGTGGCCTTCGACCTGCTCGCCGAGGGCGGCGAGGACCTGCGCGGCGCCCCCTTCGCGCAGCGACGCGCGCGCCTGGAGGCCCTGGCCGCCGGCCTCGACCGCCCATGGCACCTGACGCCCTCGACCACCGACCTTGCCACCGCGCGCCGGTGGTTCGACGCGCTCGAGTCGGCCGGCTGCGACGGGATCGTCGCCAAGCGCCTCGACGAGCCCTACCGGGGCGGGCAGCGGGCCATGGCCAAGATCAAGCACCGGCGGACCGTGGCCTGCGTGGTCGGCGGCTACCGGCTGCACAAGGAGGGCGATCGGGTCGGCTCGCTGCTGCTGGGGCTGCACACCGCGGCGGGGGCGCTGCACTTCATCGGGCACTGCTCTGGGCTCCCCGACGCCGAGCGGGTCGCGCTGCTCGAGCGGCTCGCGCCCCTGGTCGACGAGGCCGGCGGCTTCGGCGCGCAGGCGCGCCAGCCCGGCCAGCCCAGCCGCTGGAGCCGGGACAAGGACACGGCGTTCGTGCCGCTGCGCCCCGAGCTGGTGTGCGAGGTCTCCTACGACCAGCTGACCGGCGACCGGTTCCGCCACGCCACCCGCCTCGAGCGCTGGCGTCCCGACCTGGATCCCGCGGCGGCCACCCTCGACCAGCTGGCGCGGCCCGCGGGGCCGCGGGTCGAGGAGATCCTCGGCTAGCGAGCGCGAGCAGCCCGCCTCGCGCCGGCTCACGCCTCCATGCCCGGGCGGTGCACCGGCGCGTCGTCAGGGGGCAGGGGCGTGCGGCCGCGGATCAGGTCCGCCGCGCGCTCGGCGATCATCATCACCGGGGCGTAGATGTTGGCGTTGGTGATGCGCGGCATGACCGAGGCGTCCACGACCCGCAGCCCGTCGAGGCCGTGGACGCGCAGGGTGTCGGGGTCGACCACGGCCTGCGCGTCGCGCCCCATCTTCGCGGTGCACGAGGGGTGGTAGGCGGTCTCGCCGTCCTTGGCGACCCAGTCGAGGATCTCCGCGTCGGTCTCGACCTCGGGGCCCGGGGAGATCTCGCCGCCGTCGTAGTCCGACAGCGCGGGCTGGCGCAGGATCTCGCGGGCGGTCCGCACGCACTCCACCCACTCGCGGCGGTCGCGCTCGGTGGACAGGTAGTTGAACCGCAGCGACGGCGCGACGCGCGGGTCCCGCGAGCGGATCGTGACCGCGCCGCGCACGTCGGAGAACATCGGGCCGATGTGGACCTGGTAGCCGTGGCCCTGCGTCGGCGCGCTCCCGTCGTAGCGGATCGCGATCGGCAGGAAGTGGAACATGCAGTTGGGGTGCGACACCTCGTCGTTGGTGCGCACGAACCCACCGGCCTCGAAGTGGTTCGAGACGCCTGGGCCGCGGCGCGCCAGCCACTGCAGGCCGATCAGCGGGGGCCGCCACCAGGCGAGCTGCGGCGCCAGGGACACCGGCTGGGTGCAGGCGTGCTGGATGTAGACCTCAAGGTGGTCCTGGAGGTTCTTGCCGACGCCGGGCAGGTCGTGGCGGGGCCGCACCCCGGCGGCCTCGAGGTCGGCGGGGTCGCCGATCCCCGACAGCTGGAGCAGCTGCGGGGTGTTGATCGCGCCGCTGGCGAGGATCACCTCGTCGGCCAGCGCCCGCCTCATCCGTCCGCGATGGATGTAGTCGACGCCGATCACGCGGTCGCCCTCGAGCACCAGCCGCGCGGCCATGGCGCGGGTGCGCACCTGGAGGTTGCGTCGGTGCGTGACCGGGTGCAGGTAGGCGCGGGCGGCGCTGTGGCGACGACCGCGGTACACGTTGCGGTCGAAGGGCCCGAAGCCCTCCTGGCGGTAGCCGTTGACGTCGTCGGTGCGCGCGTGCCCGGCCTGCCGGGCGGCCTCGAGGAACGCCCCGAACAGTGGGTTGTCGGCCTCGGAGCGCTCGATCAGCAGCGGGCCGTCACCGCCGCGCCACCGGTCGGCGCCGGCCAGGCAGGTCTCCATGCGCTTGAAGTAGGGCAGGCAGTGGGCGTAGTCCCAGCCGCTCATCCCGGGCTCGGTCGCCCACTGGTCGTAGTCGGCGGGGTTGCCGCGCTGGAAGATCATGCCGTTGATGCTCGACGAGCCGCCGAGCACCTTGCCCCGCCCGTGGAACACCCGGCGCCCGCCCATGTGGGGCTCGGGGTCGGACTCGTAGCACCAGTCGTAGAGGCGGTTGCCGATCGGGAAGGGCAGGGCGGCCGGCATGTGGATGAGCGGGTCGAACCGGTAGTCGGTGCGCCCCGCCTCGAGCACCAGCACGCGGGCGTCGCCGTCGGCAGACAGGCGGTTGGCGAGGGCGCTGCCCGCCGACCCGCCGCCGACGATCAGCACGTCGTGGTGGGTCTCGGGGCGTCGGCGCTGCGCAGCATGTGCCATGGGTCGGTGTCCCTCTCGCTCGGAGGCGTGATGGTGGGTCGCGGCGGCGCGGCCGCGGCTAGCCGGCGAACCAGCCCGCCGGTGCGGGGTCGAGGTTGGTGTAGACGTGCTTGGCCTCGGTGTACTCCTCCAGCCCCTGACGGCCGAGCTCGCGGCCCACGCCCGACTGCTTGACGCCGCCCCACTCGGCCTGGGGGATGTAGGGGTGGAAGTCGTTGACCCAGACGGTGCCCAGGCGCAGCGCGCGGGCCATGCGCTCGGCGCGGCCGACGTCGCGGGTCCAGACGGCGCCGGCGAGGCCGTAGATGGTCCCGTTGGCCAGCCGCGCGGCCTCCTCCTCGGTGTCGAACGCCTCGACGGTCAGCACCGGGCCGAAGACCTCCTCCTGGACGATCTCGAGGCCCTCGTGGCAGCCGGTGAG